>NZ_CP089980.1:1517500-1835000 GCF_021389955.1 Fulvivirga maritima | reverse complement strand
CTCTAATCTTATCAACTATACCTATCCAAAGCATACGCATGACGGGCTTCATAGCTGCATCTGCAAACTCACCTTGTGTTTCTATTTTAATAGCTACTTCATTACCTAACAAGTGAGTTAGCTCTTCACTTACTTTTTTACTATGAGCACTAATCTGCAGTTTAGTAGGCACTGAGCTTTCTTGTAAAAACTCTTCATTTTCACCATCAGACAAGTTAAAAAGCCAACGCTGTGCTCTCGGCAGCTCAAGTGATTCTATAGCTTCAACGTACAAATACTTAAGATCTACTTTAGGCCCTTCCATTACACCGAGCAACACCACGCCATCAGATTCATGATAATTAAGAAGCCATCCTTCCAAATAATGAGTGGCCGTGCGAATGACTAAAAACGGAGGTTGTGGGTTTTCTTTATTCTTTTCTTCATTAACCCATTCATAAGCCTGTTTTAATATATCAATAGGCCTCTTAGCCGGTAATGACAATAATGCTTTAAAATTCATTTCTTCAAAAATTAATGTAATACAAAGCTATAATCAGCCATTCTCACAGACATCACTGAATTCCATGATATTGACATATCACTTTCAGTAGTGAAAAGATCGCCATCCTCAGCTTCTAACTTAGCAACGAATTAAAAATCAAGATTATGGAAGCTGAAAATAACATGTCTAAACTGCTGGCAAACATCTTAAAAGCCAAAGGTCTTACAGAAGAACATATTACTGCCTTAGAGGAATCAGGAGTACATAGTAAAGATGATTTTTCTATGATTGGTGACTACCAAACCCTGATGGATGTAACAGGTATTGATCAAGAAGTGAGTCAAAAAGTTATGTCGTGGGCGCTTGGAGCAACTACCTATGCTCCGGCAGCCCCAAACCCAAACACCAATAATGGAAATGGCAGCGGCAGCAGTGCTCCTATAATAGTTGAAAGTGCTGATGTAGTAAAATGTGTGCACTGCGGTGCCAAGCAGCCTAAGGATTATGAAACCGGAGACCTGTGTATCTCTTGTGGCCTACAGGCCGAACCTGTGCTCAGCTGCCACTGGTGCTATAGCTCCGGACCAGGAAAATTTTGTAGAGAATGCGGATCTGAATTTTTAGGGGCTTCTGACTATGAAATAGGTCTGTTTTTAAAGAAAGAAGGCGAATCTAAAAATGCTATAGTGAAGCTGGTAAAAGAAATGACTGCTCAAGAAAAAGAAGCGATTTGGGCTAAAATCAGAAAATCAAGATAACAGCTTATGGCATCAGTAATCTATTGTGAACAATGTGACGCACAGCAGCCCAACGACTGGAAGTCTGGCGACCTGTGCGTACAGTGCGGTGGTACCGTAAGAGAAGAGGTGCGTTGCGCTTGGTGTGCACACTCCACTCCTAAAGGTAAATTTTGTAAGCACTGTGGTAACGAAGTGCAGCCAGATATTAATTTTGGCCCAGCACGTATACTTAAAAGCTTAGGTGTAGATCAGCTAGAGCTGACTCAAAAGCTCAATGACCTCCCCGAGCCTAAGTTAGAACAGTACCGGAATCAATTTAACCAGCATTATGCTTATATAGAAATGGCTAAGGCTGATCTTCGCCGTCTGAAAGGTATGGTGCTCATTCAAGGACAGGAAAAGTTTAACCTATTAGAGAGAGAACTGCTACCGAAAATCCCTTTTAGTGATGATTATGTAGAAAAGTGTAAAGCTTATGCTAAGCAAGATGTTCCTGCTAATGACTTGGAGTTTCTCCGGAGAAGTAAGCAATTTAACAGTAGCATCAGTCAGGAACTAGCCAAAATTGCTTATCTGCGCATATCTCCTATTCCTGAAGAGGTCAATTTAAATGCAGCCACCTTAGATGTACTCAATAGCATACTTGATAATAAGGCGTCTTTCAGACAAGAAAATGTGCTATTCTTCAGTCACATCAACAGCTTTATGCCTGATTTTAACTGGAACTTAATTGCAGATAAAGATCAACAGCAAAGTAAAATCGGTAAAGACTTCATCCAACTGGTTCTAGATTTGGTAGAGCCTATGCTAAAAATAGGTTATCTGAAGCCCTACGCGGCCTTAGCATTCTATCACCTCCTCTATAGGTTAGAAAAAAAAGATCATCCTAAATATGATCGTTTTGAAACATTAGCCAAAGAAACGCTTGATCACCAGGACGATTCACTCAAGCTAAGCGCGGCATTGTTGTTTAATCATGTTGACGTCATAGTTAATATAGCTAAAAATGAGACCGCCATTGGAGCATATGCAATCAGATGGCTCCTTACTAATGCGCCAGATCGCTTACCAGACATTGCTAAAGGCGGCAAGGTTACCCGCACACAGTTCGAAGTGCTTGAAGAACAGGTCAAATATCAAAAGGAAGACTATCTCAAAGAACTAGCACATTGGGAAGATCTGAAAAGAGCACAGGCAGAAAGAACTCAGGAAAAGATCAATAAAATTGGGGATCTATATTATAACAACCGGGTTTATGAACAAGTAAAGCAGGAAAACGACCAGAAAATGGCTGAGCTCAGTGAGCGCAAACCACAGCCTCCCGCATTTCCTCAAGCCTTCCAAAAGCTTTGCCCTAAAGTAATTGCACTTATAACGGAAGCCACAGACTACCGAGCCGCTGACTTCAAAGACGAGAATGGTCGTACTTTTTACAGCCGCATTTTAGACTTCATTGGCGAATTCGGTGCTGTAAGTCAGCAAGATATTGATGCTGTAATTAATCTCAGTAAAAACTACCAACATTATGACGGAATAGAAGCACTTATAAAGTACCCTGCTCCTTCTGAACTAGATTACAGTAAGGCCGTTAATTTCTGGTTTGCCAGGCCAGAAGCACTTAAAACTTATGATGAGGGTGCCGCTTTCTTAAAACAAGCTTACCCAATACTCAAAGCTGGCAATTTTCCTGATGCTGGCTTTCTAAACCGAATATTGTTCTTCATTAAAATTCATTTGAGAAAGATCAATAGTAAAGATGGTGTTACAAGAGGCATAATCCTCAACATTTTTAGGACGCTCTCCGAAGCCCATGATACTATTTCTTATGTTTTCGCCAAGTTCCTTATCCAGGCAATATTTAATACGCAAAATTTCTTGGCCGCAGACTGGTTTACTTTTATCGCTTATAATCAAGGCTATTTATCAGGTGATTATTATGTAGAAAAGGACTCTGAACCACGAGCATTCGCTCTAACAGAAACTTTTATAAATGACTTTTTTGAGGGTTCCTGGGAGCAATTTATTTACAAATACAGCCAGGTGATTTCCTTTAAAAATACCATTGGCTCAGAAGCTAACCACAGTCAGCTGATAGACCGTTGGATAGAGCCGGTAGCCACAGATTTTGCGGCTGTGCTATACGAAAAGCCAGATCTTAGTAACATGCTTTTAGAAGCTCATAAAGAGGCTAAGCTGTTTAAGAATAACGGAATCCTGCATATTCGTACAGAAAATGGCCATTTCCCTTTTATAGAAGCGCTGGGTAATAAGTCTTATTGGGACAGTGGTGATGTTATGCTCTATTATCACAGGCATAACGACCTTCACTACAAACAACCAGAAGCCTGCCTTAATAATTTTCAGGATTGGCTCATAAGAGACAACTTCTTGAACTACTACGGGCCTGTATTTGATAAATATGCTCGCCATTTTTTCACCTTCTCTGTAAACAGTAATGAAGTGCCCGTGGGCATGATTCGTTCCTGGCTGCACTTATCGGCCGCAACTGCTACAGATGAAAAACGTTCTCGTTTTTTTAATGATCAGTTCAGCTGCCTGGTTCCTTATTCTGGCCGCGATGAAATGGTTACTGTCATGCGTGAAGGAGAAGATTTTCAGCTTACCGGTCAGTATGTAATCGACAATATGTTCAGTGATTTCAATGAATTACTGGCTTACGCCGAAGCTAATTTTTACAAAGGCCTTAATGCTGATACTAACAAATTTGTACTACACGCGCTCAAAGATCTGGGAGAAGCATTAGCCAATTATTTAACTGATGAGGAAGATAAGGATAGCCTTATGTCATGCCTCCTCAATATGGGCTTATATAAGGAAAATGACAATCACGAGCTAGAATTCTGGACTGATCCGTTGCTGGATGTTATGCTGCAGCTTGCATCAATAATGGAAGATAAGAAACGAGCACTAATTTCTATTTGGCAGGTTGCTGATGTACATTTCAACATTACAGAAAGGGTTTATGATTTTGTGAAAGAAGAAATAGCCCGCATCATTCAAGCCGACCAGGTATATGGCATACAACTTCTCCATTCTTATTTGGATGATTATTATTTCGGCAAACACGGAGCTCCCTGGGTTACTGATATCATGGAAGAATGCGTAGAAGATATAGCCCTTGGGTTTAAAGAAAACCCTGACCTCATGCTTGTAGAAGTGGACAACCTCATCAGGTATATCAATAAAAAGGCCTATGATAGCGATCAGGAAAGAATTCAAAAAGAATATAAAAAGCATATATTAAATGTGCTTAAACACATACGGGTAGAAGAAATACCAGATCAGTTCATTTCTTATCTGAAATTTAAAATGAGGAACAACGAGTTAGATTTCTTCTTCACCACTGATCTGGAACGCTGGATGAGCGATAATGATATTGCTTACGAAGAAGAGGAAGAAGCTCCTGCTCCTACTCCAGAGATCTCAGAAAGTAGTACAGCGGCCATTCCAGAAGATATAGATTATGATGCTGATGAGATTTATATGGATCTCATGGAGGTCAGCACGTTTATGGGCACCTTTTCGGCTACGGCAGAAAATATGACTAAGCTGATCAATCATTTGCCATATTATAAAAAAGACAGAAGCAATAATCCTATGCTGCTCTCTATTCTTATGATGAAGCAAGCAGAAATAAAGGCTTTTCTGGAAAATGATATGAGCATGGCTATCAACCTCTACCAGAAACTGTTGGAGATTATTATTGATCCGCTTTGCGCTCCTGATGGCCCATTTTCTGCTTACGGACAACTTGCTGCTATGCAAATACAGCAGTTATTACAAGGCTCTATGTTTGCCATGCAATATATCACTTCGCTAGAGGCTATGGCAGGAGCTGGTGTCTATTCGCCCGCACATCAGCAAATGATTCAAAACACTATTCAAGAACTTAAAAATCAAGGCTAATAATGAATAAATTTGTATTACCAGCCGAAAATGAATTGCACTGGGCCATAAGTTTATCGGCCCTCCAAATGCAAACTCTGGGTAATTGTGATCATGAAGATTTGCTCGGATATGATCATACTAACGAAAGCATAGTGAGCTACTTCAAAGACTATCTTTTCACCCATAATATTTATAGCAAAAAAGATGTGAACGATGCGCTTTTCTTCTACGCAAATGACCGCATGTATAATAAAATGTTCCATCAAATGAGCCATCAATCTGACCTCCTCACAGAAGAAGAGTTTGATAGGCTTATAGATGAAGAAGAAACAGATACCAATAAAAAACGGTTAAAACTGGCGCGTTTGTACAGCCCTTCTCTAAAAAGAAGCGGCCTCATCGGGTATGACATTTCTTCTTACATACTGTTATGTCGAATTTGTGTGCTCTGTGGTTATCTATATGAAGAAGAGCTAAGGCGAAGAGTAATGGACATAGCACCTCTAGCCCGTCTCTATTTCAACAATTGGGAAGCATTTAATAAAAATGTAGTGCTAGGCGATCAGTTTATGAAAGGTGAACTGGATATGAATAACGAGGCCATTAACCCTGTAAACCCCATGCTAAAAAGCTATCATCAGCTTTATGCCTCCACCGGAACAGAAGCTTTTCCTTTTAAAAATGATTACTGGTCTGAAGAATCTAAATAACCATGGTAGAAGAATTTATTGAAATACTGGAAGCCGTAAAGGAATCTTATCTTGTGTGCGATGTAATACATACGCAAGTAGAGTTAAACAAAGCAGCCAGGTTATTACCTGAAATAGAAGATGAGGAACAACTCACGGCCTACCACAAGCTAAGTATGAAAATACTCAGCTGGCTCTATCCTGCAGATGAACAAAATGCGGCATCTGTTCTGTCACATTTAGATGCCTTGGAAGGATTAAACCAAGCCGATGAAGCTGATTACGTCTATGCCACTACCTATTATGCATGGTGTGATATAGATATATTTGAAAAAGGCCTTAAGTTATTTCCTAAAAGCATCGGTCTGAAAAAAAACCTGGCTAACTATTTTGAGCATCAGGGAGAATACGAAAAAGCACAAGCCTGCCTTACAGAAGTGATGGATCAAACTCCTTATGATCTCGATGCTTTAATGGACAGTCAGATATTTTACCAACGCGAAACAGAAACTCTAGCTGGTAAAGATCATTCTGACATTAATGAAAGCAACATCAAAAGGCTGGTTGAAGTAACTGGTAAAAGCTATCAAATCCATTTGCAGCAGGCGCTACTAACTTCAGACGTGGCAGCGTCAATTCTTATAGATAATGAGGTGAGTAGTCACTTGTCACTGAACTATGCCCGCCAGGGAGAATGGCAACAAGCGGGAGAAACCTGGCATGCGTTGAGTACTGAAGAGGCCCTTGATAATGATAGTTTGCTGGCCTTTGCAGAACTTAATAATATGTCGAGTAGGTATGAAGGCACGCTGGCTCTGTTGGAAAATTATGAAGCACCTTCAACTCAAGACAGTTTTAATTCATTGGAAGATGCTATTAAGCATTGGGAATCAAAAACGCCAACTTCCCGGCAATATAGCCGTGCGCTCTACTTAAAAGGGGTAGCACTTAAAGCAGAAGGAAAAGCGGAACAAGCTATTGCGTTATACGACCAGGCATTGGAAATAATGCCAACTAATACACAGGCTACCTTGGGAAAAGCTAGAGCTTATTATGCCCTTCAAAATTATGAAGACTCTTTTAACCTAATTAATAAGGCTTATGAATTAGGGCTAAGCAACACAGCCTATTATAATGAATACGCTGAGATCTATTTCGGTTTGAGAGATACACAAAGGCTATATCAGATATTAAACCGGCTCCACCAGACAGAGATGGTTAGAGCCCGCACAGCTTATCTGATGGGAGTAGCACTTTATGGTGGCGGACAATTTAAAAATGCTGTAGAATGGCTTACTAAATGCATTGAAAACTTCGGATCGCATCATGATATGGCTAATGCAATATACTACCGGGCCCTGGCATACCGAGCAGAATTTAACTTTACCGAAGCCATTAAAGATACACAGGCTCTATTTCAATTTTACCCTCAAGGCAGCCCCAACTATTGGCATGCTATGCTGCTAATGGGAGATATGGCATACCAACTCAATGCAAATGATAAGGCTTATGATTATTTTGTAGCCGTCAATGCACACCAACCTCTGGAAGGTATTTACAAACTGTACATGCAACTGCTCATTCATGATGGGTATAATGAAGGTTCAGAATATGGCACACCTGAAAATATTGGAGATCTTTCTTTAGAATCATTAATTCATGAACCAAAAGATGCCATTGATTATTTAGTAAATGCGAAAGTGTTCTCTATTTTCGACATGCCAAAAGAGGCAGTAGAAGCATGTATCAAAGTGGCTGAACTGGGATTCAAACCAGATGTTTATTATTACTCCGCTTTCAATACAGCCTATGCCGCCAAGCAATATGCTATTGTGGTCAATTTATATCATAAAATTCTTGAGCTGGTACCCACGGCCTTTAACGATGTACTTTCTGCCAAATGGGCTTTTTCGTTATATAAGTTAGAAAGGTATGAAGAAACAGTAAAGGCATACCAAGAAATACTGTACAACTTCCCCAGTATTTCTGATGATCTGGACAGCACCATTAAGTGGGCCAAAGTAATAGCAGAAAGCCATTACCACCTGGGCCATTATAATGAAGCCGTAAAGTATTTGGGCATAGTATGTAGTCGTAAAAAGCAGCTCAGCTATCAAGACCTGTTTGATTTTGAAAAATACCTGACTTGCAGTGATGATTACGACCCATTTACCCAATATAGCCTATTAAAAACGCTTGAAGAAGATGGTGCAGAACTCTCAGAAGAGCAACAAGCAAAACTTAAGAAAATAGAAATAAAACTGCTCAATGAGCTAGTTCATGGAGATTTTTAATTTATGAAAAGGAGGCCGTTTGGAGATTAAGCGGCCTTTTTGTTTTATTCAAAGTGATGAAACTTTTCCAATGTCATTCTGCAACTCGAAGAATGTACTTTCTACTGACTATTGATGACAAATGAAGTATCAACTTCATAATTAAGGTAAGTTGCCATAAGGCCGGTCTATACTTCGAGTTCCCTCAGCATGACCTCAAGTTTTGTGATATTAACTTATGCCTTAGCTTGACCTGGTTTGGGAGACTGATAGCTTTTCCAAAGTCAGCCTGAGGCTCTCGAAGGGTAGACTGTCTGAAGACTCACAGCTTGATAATACACATAACAAAAGGTCAACCCAATGGTAAAAGAGGTTTCCATAACCCTTCCCAAGATTATAGGTCAATTTGGGCTAGTCTCTGCTTTATAATCTGGATCAGCGGGTGAGGTTAAATCCAAAAAATCTATAATGAAGTCATCAAGGATATAGCCATTAAAATTAGTACCTATTTCATCAAATATTTTTTCTCTAAAAGCTGCGGGAGACATATAAAGCTCGGCAAATTCGAAATGCTTACTGGCTCTTCTCAAGGCTTCTGTGAATTTGTTTTCGAATAGAACTCTTAACTGGGCAATATCAGTGGCCTGTTTGCCACCAATAGTTTTAGCCACCTGAATTATATCTATCTCAGTATCATTTACTCTAATGAAAAAGGTGATGTTAATATCTGCTCTAGCATTATCCTTGCAGGTAATACCATCGTGACGTAAAAGCGAAATGGTAAGAGACTTAAGCGTGATATCCATCACCTCGAACTTGTGAATAAAAGGTACAGCATACAATTCGGTGAAAGAAACATGAACGCCCTTTTTATCGGTTTTTATGAGTGCTTGGCCTTGAGCCGCCTTTTTTCTAATTATCAAGAAAACGACCAAAGCTGCCAAAATGATAATTCCTAAAAAAAATGATAAAGTGTACACTGGTGTTGATATTATATTATTAAGTCTTACATTGATAGTTGTAAAAATACTCTATAATATGAGTATAAGGGTTTTACTCTTATTTTATTAAATATCATCATTAATTAAGCTCTAAAATTTGGTATATGAATGAGCTGATGCAATGCGTTAATACACTACTACTAAGAATCCAATGAGAAACCCTATTAATGCAGAGCCCAGGGTAATAGCAGTATTTTTTGATTTATTCTCTGAAATTCTACTTATGATTCGTTGTGGATCATAAGTATCATCGTTTATAAGATACAGCTCTGATTCCTCCAAACGATAAAATTCCGCTTTACATCTGTAGCAAGAACTTAATAAGTCGGGGCCCTTTTCTTCCGTTATTAACACCAGGTTGGCATTAATAGAACAAGCTTCTCCTCTTAAAATTTCTATGGCTTTTTCCTCATTACAGGCCACTGTTAGACCTGTTTCTCCAAGCTCTATTTCTCCAAGTTTTTGGGTGGATGCTTCGTCGAGCAAAATATGCCTCGTAATCTTCACATAGCAATTAACATAATCAGATTTATCTGCTTCATATCCATTTCGGGCTATCCGATAACTACAACTAGAAAAAAGTAACACTGAAATCAAAAAATAAAATAGTCTTATCATTATTTAACCACTAAAAGTTATTATCTGGTTGCATTCAAAAAAATTATAAACATCCAATCCACCAGCAATTTGGGTCCAAATTAATAAATTATAATATTTTTATACAATATTAATTTAGCGTAAGGTTATAATAAGAGTTTTATTTCTGTTGGTTTGAGTTTCAAATTAATGCACGGAAGAAATTGATAATCAAGCTAGAGGCAAGCTGAAAGCAATTCTATATTATCTAGTTAATGCTCATGAAATCACGAACATTTCAGAGCGATTAGTGAGGTCAATTGTATAGTATGTACATTCTCTATACTAAACCATAATTACATTGGCGAATGATTAAGTAACATAATCGAGGGGATGAATAATTAAAATCTAGATGCGGTCGGAAAATAGCATCCGAAATTTTCAACGGCTTTTAATATAGAATTGGAAAACGATTCTAAATCAGATTATAAAATAGTATATAACTCATAATGTTATTCCACTATTTTAAATTTGGGTTTAAATAATCTTTTTTCTTTTAAAATGATCTTATTTCTCAATTGAAAATATAAGATGGAACCTATAATTGGTAGAAAAAAAACTACCAAAAGCCAAATAATATTAATATGTAGCTTTTTAAAGCTCCGAACAGATATATCAAAAATTGCCCAAAACCATAAAAATATTGTTGAAATTATATAACCGATGATTAATACTTTATCCATAGCTCCTATTTTTTTTTGAACTATAATTTAATAAAATATAATATATTGTAAAACAATAAATATAATTTTTTTAATATAAACATAAATTTCCACTACTACGGAATCATTTCAACACTGATCATTCTAATTTTAGCACTAGGTACTACAATGATATCTGGTGGTTATATTAATTTGATGGTTTATGAAGCCATTGGTGTTATCCCTATCGCTGCTTGGTTGATTTACATTTTACTTTTCAATGTTTTCCTTTTTAAATCACCTCCGCATATTTCTGTTGAATTACTGAGGTATATGCATATTGCTAATACTGTGATCAGTTGGATTTATCTTAACTCATACTTTCAATATGCCATAAGTTGTTGCCCTGACCAATATGAATCTATGTCTGATTGGAATGCTACAAAGGCTTTGACTTGGATAGTGTTTGTCCCTTTTATTCTTTTAATACTCTGCGTTCAAGGTTGCTTTTTCGACTTTATTATGTGGAGAAGAAGGAAAAAGCATTGAAAGTTAAGAGCATAGAGAGCTCCGAAGCCGCGGTTATAAATGAATGCCTTTTTTAAGACTGTTGCTTAACATTTATTTCCAATGGATACTTCTTTCCACTTACCTCTGTAGTTCCCTTTAGAGTTATCCACTCTTCATTTACCGTGAGCACCACGTTTACTTCATTATGCTCCATAAAGTAAAGGGCAATATCATAATCATATTGATTTTCTTCATTGATCAAAATCTCACCATGCTCATTTAGCTCCACTTGCCGGGCATAGAACTCGGGAGAATACAGGGCATAGTCAAACTCAAAGTCTTCGGTCTCGCAAAGCTCATTAAAAACCTTTTCGCTCGCTTTTATAGTCAGATCAATTATCTTCTTACCTTCTACTTTTACTACACTTTTTTCATGATCGATGCCTAATTCATAATCTCCCAATAAAAATGCTTCTTTTATCTTATCCATTTTCTTTTCTAATCTTCTTGCTATAATTTGCTGGCAATAAATATACTATGACTTACAACAATTTAAAATTCATAACCCTTGTCTTCTGTCTTATTTCCTGTGGTACTCCGCAAAAGGAAGAGGCAAAAACAGATGAAATTCTCCCTACCACAGACTCTATGGCCATTGAGGAAGAGCCTGAAGTAATCGAAACACCGAAAGAACCGATTTCGGATACTGCATTTGTGGTCCTTAAAGATTATGCCAGCGGCTTTTTTTATGATATGAAATATGCCACTGAAGACAATTTTCTTAAAAAGGCTGTTTATGATTGCCCTGACTGCATGATCAGAAAAGAGGTGGCCGATGGCCTGATACAGGTAAATGATTCTCTGTCCAGCAAGGGTTATCACATCAAGTTTTTTGATTGTTACCGCCCGCTTGATGTTCAAAAGGCTATGTGGAAAATATATCCCAACGCTAAGTATGTGGCTAACCCTTACACCACCGGATCTATCCATAACAAGGGTGGAGCTGTTGATATCACCTTGGTTGATGACCAGGGAAATGAATTAGATATGGGTACAGGCTTTGACTTCTTTGGTGAAGAAGCCCATCATGCTTATCAGCAACTTCCTGATACGGTATTGAATAATAGAAAGCTATTAAAATCTACCATGGAGGCCTTTGGATTCAACGCCATAAGAACTGAATGGTGGCATTATAACTACACTGGTAGCAGTAGTTATAAGGTGTCGAATTTTAAAACAGAGTGTGATTGAAAAATCATTTTCAATCACTTTATGCTATTTTCCTTCAACTAATAGCTCTTTTAATTCATACCCACCTTCAAGAAATGATTTTGTCTCAAAAGGACTACTAAAAATTGGCTCACCTTTTTCTATTATCTCAATCAACTGACCATTATTGAAATAATACCTCCCTTCATACGCTAACACCATTCGTTTTTTGATCAATGTAAAAACAAAATCAGTCTTGATGACATTAACTTTTCCGAAAACATGAAGTCTTGCTGGCAGGAGGTTGCCGCCGACCCAAGGTTTATCTGCAGTGCTAGTCTTACTAACAGAGTAGGCTTGCTAGAGCTTGGTTAAAGGTATTGCTCATATTCTTCAATTTTGGCAGCAAGCCTGTTATTTAAGTATTCGTTTTTATTGCTCAACACCTGATTGATCAATTTAGCTTCTTGATGATAGCCATTGATTTTCTCTATACTCCAGTGGGCCGGTGGTTTTTGTAGATTGGTAATTCTGTCTGCCAATTTTACCAGGCCCACTTCTTTTTCTAAGAGAGCAACACGTTTTAAGCTGTCTGCCATTCGCTCTTTTTTTGAAGGCAACTCAGCATTTTTTGTCAATGCCAGCACTCCTTCAGCTACTCTTTCAGAAAATTTCTGCGCAAGCTCTTCGTATGTAGTTTCAGTATCTTCCAGTGTATCATGCAAAATTGCTACCTGAATAGACAACTCCAGATCAAAATCACCTTTGGCCTGATGAGCCACCATTACCTCCATAGCCACATTAGAAATATGAAGTAGATAATTAGCCTCCGTGCCGGGTACCTTTTGTGACTTGTGTTTCTCTCCGGCAAACTTCATTGCACTTTGGTATATTTCCTGAATCATAAATCTTTAAAATCAATATATCTTGGCGGAACATGATCTGTTAGCCACACACCATTTTCTGATTGATAAAATAACAGTCCATCTTTATACATTTGATCAGTATTTACAGTAAGCACCGTAGCCTTTCCATAACGGCTGCCTACCTGCATGGCCACATCCGTTTGAGCCGAAAGGTGTACATGATGTCTGTCTCTTTTTAAAAGTCCTTTTTCTTTAATAGAATCTATATTGCGTATAGCAGTACCATGATATAAAATGACAGGAGGCTCCTTTTGCTCCAATCCTAAATCTACTTTTAAGGAATGACCTTGATTTGCTCTGATCTTCTGCTTATCTGGCGAGAATATAAATCGCTTTTTGTCATTGTTATCAACAATCTCGCTTAGCTTATCCACATCCAACGAAATAGAGTGAGCATTACATTTTTCCACAAGTTCTGTTACGGAAGCCCAACCTGCATTGTCTAGTTTTAAACCAATCTGTTCCGGTTTATGCCTGAGCACCAGGCTAAGAAATTTTGATGTTCTTTTTTCTTCTCTTGAATCCATCTTCACCTTATTTTAATTTTCAAACAATCATAAAGAATAAAGTGCTTATAGTCATGCACTAATCATTAAATATTGGCAAAAAGTAGGAATATCATTTAAAAGCTATAACTTCCATAATAATTAAACCAACCTATGAACCTACAAAAGCACCTCATTGATTTATTCTTATTCAATGACTCCACTAATAAAAAACTGTTAGCCACCATAAAGCAACTGGAAGACAAGCAGGAAAGCATCAGACTGTTTAGTCATCTCATAAATTGCCAGTATAAATGGAAAGCCCGGCTGGATCAGTATCCTGATGTACAATCTATGAGTTGGTGGGAACCGGTATATAGCGTAGAAGAGTTGGAAGAAGAATGGAACAAAAGCTTACAACCTTGGCTCATATATTTAGGTAACAATGATGAACAGGCACTAAGAACTGAAGTAAGCTTTTTCGGTCAGGATGATACGCCCTGGGCAGCAGAGCCAAAAGATATTATCCTGCAGCTCAACTATCATTCGATCCACCATAGAGGTCAGATCCAGACTATTATCAGGACTCAGGGACATACTCCTGACTTTGTAGATTATATAGCCACTAAATATAGAAAGCTTTAACTTAACAGTAAGCTATAAACGTATATCTTGAAATTTCCATTCAAATGGCTTTTTTAATGATTTTATTGAAGGCAACTTTTCAAGTTCAAATGATTTCCACACTTTGCTTTCCTCTTCTTCATCTGTATCCTCATTATAAGTGATGGTAGCAATACTCATTTTTCGGGTAGAAAAGTTAATACTATAATTGGTTGAGTTCATGGTAGCTCTGTGCGTTTCATCAGACTCATAACCAATAAGCTCAAAGCGCTGATTTTGATAGCGGAATTTGTACTGGTGATTAGACATATACCAGCTGCCGGCACTGTACCAAAAATGAAAGTCTATCTGTAAAACACCATTTTTGTCTATCAAAATCCCGTCAAAAGGCTCATCCATAGTGGGCGAATCTCTCAGTATAATGAATTCATTAGACTGTAATTGCTTTTGATAACTTCCATCTGATTGGCCAAAATATATTCCTAGCACGCGGGGGTTAAGATCTACAGTATCTACGCCTAGCCCATCATTTAACTGCAGGTTCTTATCATCCGTGTTTTGAATCACAAATGCTAGGTCTTCGATGCCATCTTTATTAAGATCTCCTTTGGCCTCCGCAATTATTTTCCATTCCTTAAAGGTCAGGTCACTAAGATCATTACCCTTTTGCTTTAGCTCTGGAATACCTGTCTGCGCACTGGCGTAAAACCCTCCTATTAACAATAAGCCTGTAATTATGCTCCTTTTCATTATCAACACTTTCTAAAATTGTGCCTCAAAGATAGATGTCTTGATTCTGAAAAGCTTCTGTTAACAGAACAAATAGATTATGAATCTTGTGAGTTCGTCTAGCCTTCGAGTGCCTACCAATGACGTAATACACTAAATAGGTATTTGTTCAAGCTCATAACCTAATTCTTTAGCTGTTTTTACTAGCCATCTTTCCCTATGGAGCTGCATTTTTTCTTCATATGCTTTGATGCCCCGTTCTGTGTAATCAAGCCCTTTTACCATAAGCCGCCAGTAGAGTACGGCCAGTTTTCGGGCGGTAGCTTTAGTGGCTATGCCTGGACCTCTTTTGCTTTTCAATCTACGCCCAAAAGCTCCCAGTGCTATCTTTTTGCTTTCTATTAAACTTTGGGCTATTTGTCTGAATATTTGTCCTGCCTTTGGCCTGTACTTTCTGTTTCTGGTTTTATTTTTCTTGCCAGACTGGTGTTGACCTGGAGATAATCCTAGCCATGAAGTGAAGTGTTTCTCGCTGGGCCACTTACAAAGTTCCATGCCTATTTCAGAATACAATTGTAGCCAGGTATAATCGGTAATACCCGGTAAACACGTAGCATCTTTGCCTGAAAAGATTTTGAGCAGGTGTCCTCCTAAGTGGTCTATATCAGGTTTATTATGTCTAACAGGTTTTCGATCTTTGACAGAATCTATTTCATTTTTGCTTTCCATATCTGAATCGTAGTTATTGAACCGCTTCATGACTTCTTCCAGTTTTTGGTCACATGCCAGTATTTGTTGTTTATAAAATTTGTAACCACCGTATGCCTGTCCCAAAGCAAATAACCCTGACTCGGTATAATAGCCTGAAAGTGCCTTGATGACTTGAGAGGCTTTCTTTTCTCTAATACTGCTATGGCACAGGGATAAGAGCTTTTGGGCATCACGTTCCCCTGCCAGGATGGCTTCTATGATCGCCAGACCACTGGCGCCATGTATCTGACTGAGCACTTCTTTGAGCCGGATGTTCATCTCTATTAGCGCCTTTTGCATGTGGTTTACATGCATAGAGGCTGTTCTGAGATGATCTTCTCGCAACCGCTGGTAAGCACGAACTTCCTTCACTTGTGCATCGGGAACAAAACAGCGATTCAATAAGCCATGACTATGAAGTTGCTGAATCCATTGACAGTCCTTTACATCAGTCTTTCGACCTGGTACTTGTCTTGTCTGGCGCCCATCTACTAACCAGACATCTAAACCTGCTGATTCTAGGATCTCATAAAGGATGATCCAGTAAACGCCGGTGGCTTCCATGGCCACTGTCTCGATCCCCTCTGATAATAAATAACACGATGCCTCTTTAAAACTTTCAGTGAAAGTCTCAAAAACACGAACATCCTTGTTTTCCACGGATACGAAAATGTGCTTGGCTCCTATATCTATGCCTGCAGCATTTGCTCTCATCTTTTTCATGACTAATATTCTAAAAGTTAAACAAAGACCTGTAGGATGAAATATTGTACACGACAGACTACCAATCGGACATTCCTATAAAAACAAGGAAGTACCATACTTTGTGACTCCTTTCTATCCAACCATGCTCAGGGACAGGCAAATTGCACTATGCCAGGTTCGGCTATATTGTACAGGCCACTTCTATTCTTAACGTCATTTCTTTTTGTGCGGTTGAAACAAATGTTAGGTCTCAGGCTGACTTTGGGTTAGTTAATAGGTTACAGCAGTTGGTAATGCTGATGGAATCGATGCGCAGTGCGGCTTTATGGAAACTCATGTTCATTATCTACTCTTGCCTCTTATTTTGCATTGTTTATTCACAAGCATGCAGAAAGTCTAGCCTTCGAGTGCCTCAGGCTGACTTTGGGTTAGTTAATAGGTTACAGCAGTTGGTAATGCTGATGGAATCGATGCGCAGTGCGGCTTTATGGAAACTCATGTTCATTATCTACTCTTGCCTCTTATTTTGCATTGTTTATTCACAAGCATGCAGAAAGTCTACCCTTCGAGTGCCTCAGGCTGACTTTGATTCTGTTAATTTTATGCGAAGCGGTGTCAATAATAAAATAAGAAAGAGCTTTTTACTTACATTTTAGTAAGCTCATAGTCAATCCTCTCTTCTACAGCCATAGAAGGTTCACCTAAATTGGCATTAATTATCTTACCTTCGGGGTCAATTAATATGTATTTTGGAAGTGACTTAACATTATAATTATTGCTAAAATCTGAATCAAAGGCATTGGGAACGTACAACTCTCCACTTTTATCTAGATCTTCATTTTTGGTTAAATGCTTTATCCAACTTTCTCTATCGACATCTAGTGAAATTCTTAATATTTCAACATTAGGCTGATCTTTATACTTATCGGCCATTTCCAGTACTCGTGGCCTTTGCATTAGGCATGGTCCACACCAAGTGGCCCATGAATCTATAAACACTAGTTTTCCCTTTAATTCTGATAACTTTCTTTTAGCACCATCCACCCGTTCGGCCGTAAAATCATAAGCATTCACACCACTTTGAGCAGCAAAAAATGACTCTGAAGTTGCTTTAATCATATCATAATACTTATTTGATTTTTCCCCTTGTACGATCTCCTTTAACGTCTGTGTATCTAAGAGTTTTTCATGTTTTTCCCAGGTACTTGGCCTGCTAATAATACCTTTAATATATTTCGCTTTTAGAAAATCAGAAAGATCTGCATTGTCGGTTTCGGAAGCTATATAATCTAAAAAGTCCTGGTTGCTCTTTATTGAGTCATTTTTAAGAAGATAGGTTATCTCATGCTTATAAAGTAGGTTTATATAGAGTGTCTTGGCCAGCTCATTGTTATTATCAATATCTTTTATGAAAGAGTAAAATTCATGTTCAACCGGATATTTCTTTACTATTCGACCTAAATAAAATAAAAAGGAATTGATTCTTGCGGTATTTTGATATAACAGAAGATCTTTCTCCTTGTTGGTTAGCCTATCAGCATAACCTTCTATTTGTTTTCTTCTTAGGTTTTCAATATTTCTAAAAAATGAGAGTAAAGTATCCGGCTCATTGTCGCCAAAAACGAAAGCAGTATTTTTACCGATGTATTCATTGTTACTTGTCCATAAATAGTTAAGTAATGAATCTCCCAAATGATTAGTTTGGATGGTAGAATCTTCGGCAACCATTATATCCATTACTTTGCCAGGATAAAGAATAGTTAAATAGCTTTTTTTCTCATCCTTAGTCATGATACTACCTATGGTGGTATAGCTCACTTTTGCATTTACAGGTTTTGCATTAGCCTGGTTTATTCCAGCCTTCACCAGTATTAGTTCTTTACTCAGTTCATGGATGTAAATACTGTCAATATCATCATTTTCAGAAGTTATATTTATGGAAACAGTACGCTCAGATTCGCAGGCCATTATAATGCTAAGTAGACAGAAAATTAAGAGTAGATTTTTCATAGGTTTGGTA
Organism: Fulvivirga maritima; assembly: GCF_021389955.1. NCBI lineage: Bacteria > Pseudomonadati > Bacteroidota > Cytophagia > Cytophagales > Fulvivirgaceae > Fulvivirga > Fulvivirga maritima. Next base: position 1,816,669 of record NZ_CP089980.1, on the reverse strand, counting down.
TAAGGAGATATAATCAATTGTAATGAAGTGATCAATCTAATTCATTAATCAAACATATAATAATTATTTTGATATATTTTATTGATTTGAAGAGCAGAGATTAAAATAATTATCAATCCTATTTGCCAAGCTTTGCTTAAGATTTACTTTCATAACTATATTATAATAGACAAATAGCATTGTAAAATGGAAATTTTGAAAGCATTGTTTACAAAACTGGCTTCTAAGTACACTGAAGACCTTAGGTTAATTAATCAATTTTGGGAGGAAATTGAAGTTGGGTATTCGAGCCCTTTCCGGCATTATCATAATCTGAATCACCTGAAATACATGCTAGATAAAATGAATGAACATCGTGGTCTTCTCAATGATACGGACACCATCATATTCTCAATTTTTTATCATGACATCGTTTATGATGTTAAAAACTCCTATAACGAGGAAGAAAGTGCATCTTTTGCAAAAGAAAGGCTAAAGAAAATGAAAGTATCAGAATCAATAACCAAAAAATGCGAGCATCAGATTATCTCTACCAAGAAGCATCAATTAGATGATGATAGCGATACTAATTTCTTAATTGACTTTGATCTCGCCATTCTTGGAGAAACACCGCATAAATACAAAGCGTATACACAGCAAATAAGAAAGGAATACGAAATCTATCCTGATGAAGTATATAACAGCGGAAGAAAAAAGGTAGTTGAACACTTTCTGGATATGGAGAATATCTTCAAAACCAGTGAATTTCAATTAACTTTTGAGAAACAGGCCAAAGAGAATCTTAAAGCTGAATGGCTGACTTTATGAAGTATTAATCAACAATGCTTCGCTGAGCGCGAAACATTGTTTTCTTGAATCTATTAACTCTTATACTGTTTTTAACACTCCTGAATCAGCTCTTAACGAAGCTCCGTTAGTAGCTACTGATAGCGGACTAGAGAGATACACGGCCAGGTTAGCAATTTCTGTTGGTTGAATAAAGCGCTGGAGTAAAATGTGTGGATTAGATTGTTGAATAATCGCATTTTGCATTTGCTCACTACTGAGATTCTGCGCTTCTGCTATTTGTTCAACTACTGAAGCTACACCATCAGAATATGTAGGGCCACCAAGGATAGTATTTACCGTTACCGCTGTTCCCAAGGTCCTTTTAGAAAGTCCGTTAGCAATGGCCGATAATGCCGCTTTTGTCATTCCGTAATGAATCATGTTTTCAGGTACATTAACACCAGACTCACTACTAATGAAAATGATTCTGCCCCACTTTTTTGACAGCATTACAGGCAAAAGCTGTCTGGTTAAACGTACGCTACTCATCACATTTATATCAAAGTAATGGTACCAGTCGTCATCTGAAATCTGTTCGTATTCTTTTATTTCAAAAATGCCGAGATTATTAACCAAAATATCAATATCTGTCAATTGAGCCAACAAACTTTCCACTTCTTGCTTTTTGGTGAAATCGGCGGCAATCATAGAAATATGGCCTTTTGGAAATTCCAGTTGGAGATTATTTACAGCCTTTTCACACCTTTCAGCATTTCTGCCATTGATTATTACCGATACCCCTTCAGCTAATAACTGTTTGGCTATAGCATAGCCGATTCCTTGGGTTGAGCCACTTATAAAGGCCTTTTTTCCTTTTAATTCTAAATCCATTTTATATTTATGTAATGATTGTTCAATAAATAATCAAAAAAATTATTGTAAGACCTGCAGTTGTAATTCTATCTGCTGACGCAGAATACTCCTATCAGGATATATCCTCCTTAACGAATTGATTCCACACCATAAAGTAATCAGGTGCTTGCCGAGTACATCGGCAGAAATGGTGGATTGAAGATTTCCCTTTCTCTGTTCTGTAATTATAGTGTTAGTATAAAGCTCCTCTGTATCCTTAAGTATTTGTGCGGCTTCCTTTTCAAGATCTTCATCTACAAAGGTCATTTCTACAACCGTATTAGCAACAATACAACCCTTCATGTGATACTTTTCACCTTCGTCGGCTATCCCAAGAAAGAAATTTTTTATTAATTCTATCGGTTCCTCACTTCGTTCCAGCAGCTCTTTAAACTTGTTCAAGTCCTCACGTCTCTGCTGAAGAGAACTTCTAAATAATTCCTTTTTACCTCCTTTGAAGTTATTATATATGCTGCCAGCTCCTGCACCTGTGCTCTTGCTTAAATCTGCCAATGAGGTAGCAATATAACCCTTTTCCCAAAATACTTCTTGGGCTCGTTGTACTAATTCTTGGTTATTATGAATAATTGGTCTTCCTTTCATATTATTGTAATGTTCATTACAATAATACATAAAAGCTAGAATTTTGACAAATTAGCCATTTCTTGTGCTCATTTGGAGGTAAGCTAAATATGAAGTCTTTAAACTAGTTTCGCCCAAAAATCAGCAGGATGTATAGTTATTATTAGATATATTTCCTTGTAAAAGGTGTTTTAAATGCAACTCTCTATCTAGCTAATACATAGATTATTCATCACGACGGTACAGCATGATGGAACCACAGCCGAGTTACACTGAACCGTGTCGAAGATTAGACGATCTGTTCAGACTCATTGTTTAATTACGCCTCAACTGTTTTGACTTCTTCATCTTATGTGCTATTTGCTGATACTTACACACAACAGAGATTGAAATAAAAATCGATCAATTCTTCGACACAGCATAATTATCGGTTTAAACTTGAGAGGTTGAAAGTATTTAAGTAAAGGGTAATTACTATTATCTTGTTAAAAAGACCAACGACATTTTTTAAAATCAAAAACTTAATAAGTCTTACCAAAATACTCACTTCTTACCCATGGTTCCTAAATGTGTATGCTTAAAACTATCAGGGTATTTTAAGCCATAACCTAACATTCTATCGAGAGAAATATGGGCAAATACAATAATGGCAATTAATAAACCTGTTTGACTGTGAGTATAGATACTCACTATTGCAATTATAGCTCCCACTAACCTATGGTGGCAAATATTATAGGTAATTGCACCTATTTTGGGATTAACAGCATAGCCTATCATTCCAATATCCGGCACAAACAAGAGTGCAGGAAACCACCACCAAGCCATATCTAACTGAGTAAATAAAATGATACAAAGGCCAAAAACAGCGGCTTCTTCTAATTTCAATGTAGTTTTCATAATTATCTTTGTTTTACATTGCAAAGCTGGGCCCTCCAGAACAGAAACCACTTGACATATATCAAGAATTAGGAGCTTGCTTTTTTCCTAATGCGACTGAGCGTTTCTGGAGACATACCCAGCATTGAAGCGATATACTGTAATGGCACCTGGTTAAAAAGCTCTTTGTTATGCTCAAAATAATATTCATATCGCTCTTCGGCGGTCATGGACAGATGCCTATATATGCGCTGTTCCATCATAATGAAACATTTTATGATAAAGCCTTTTTCGATCTCATGCCATTTGGGTACCAATTCACCCAATAATTTATAATCATGTTTAGAAATGTAAGAGATTTCGGTATCTACTAAAGCTTGAATAGTAAGCTCAGACTTAGCTTCTGTAATATAACTTGAAAGATCTCCCGAAAAATAGCCTGTAGTTGATATCCATTGGGTAATGTCTTTTTCCGCAGTAGCTACAAATTGTCTTAACAAACCCTCATGCACAAAGCTTAACTTGTCACATACATGACCAGGATGCAATAGATATTCTCCCTTCTTTATGGTTGAATGGTTAAAAAGTGATACAATAGTTTTTAAATCTGCCTTAGGTATCTCTCCAAAAAAAGTAGTGATATATTGCTCAAGTGCGGTCATAGTTGTTGACTTTATGGCTTTTCGTTATAATACTTGTTTTTTAAGTCTTCTACCTTCTGGCAGTCACATCCAAAAACATAAGTGCGATAAACAGATTCTTTAGGCCCATAATATGGAATTTCATCCTGATGAAATGTAATGCCGCGCGTCATTAATTGTTCAGCTAATGTTTTTGAGTCACTTTCAATCCGAGTGAAACCAATACAATGGCTTTTCGCCCATTGATCAGCAGTAATTTGCTTAAAAGCGTAGGCAACCACTTCTTCTTCATTATCAAACTCCTTTATTATGCTCTTTTGCCCTCGCTCTGTGTAATACCATTGATATTTTCCGGCTGCCTGCTTTATTCCGAAACCCTCATAAATAATATTACCATTAAGGCTATAACTATTGAAATTATAGCAATTGGCTTCCATCCAAAGTGCTAGCTGTTCCTGCGTTTTGGGAGAATGAGTGTCAGGCATTTTTCTTATTAAGGCTAATATAAAAATCGGCACAAAGCTTTTCTATGTCTGTTACTCTAGCCAAACCCGCTATCCAATTGTCGGGGATATTATTTAGACCATAATACAAACCGGCCAATCCTCCATTAATAGCAGCTGTGGTATCAGTATCACCACCTAGGTTCACCGCTTTAAGCACTGATTCTACATAAGACTCAGTAGTGAGCAAACACCATATTGAACTTTCTAACGAATGCAAAACATATCCTTCTGAAGCTATTTCTTCAGCTGGCAAATGGGTCATATCCAAATTCAAAACCCGATCAAATAGCCTGACCTCTTCCGGATTAAAATTCTTGGTTGCTATAAAAGCCTTTACATGATCAGCGGCCTTTTTTAAGGCTTTGTGCTTATCGTCAGTCATTAACTGAATGCCATATTCAACAAATATGAAGCATGACATTACCGATCTAAAATGAGCATGCGTAATAGAAGAGACCTGCTTAATGAATTCATACCGTTTCTCCCTGTCTGACTCATTTTGTAAATAAAAAACCATGGGCAAAATCCTCATCAAAGAACCGTTTCCATTGCTTTCAATAAACTGGTCTCCACTGTAGTAGGCGCTTTCGCCATCTATTATTCTATCAAGGCTATATCTTGTGGTTCCCCCAATATCAAAAAGCTTTTCCCTGGCACCCCAATAGCCTTCTTTATACCATTTTACAAATCGCTTACCCATGTCCTCGATATCAAAACCATAGCTCAAGCTCTCAGCCGTACAAAACATCATAGAACTATCATCAGAAAAAGTGCCGGGAGGCTGATTCCAGCACATATACCCCATATAATCTTTCACAGGATTTTTAGCCAAGTGCTCTCTACTACTGAATTCTACCGGTACCCCAAGTGCATCACCTATAGCCTGACCCAAAAAGGCCGATTTTATCTTTTCTAATTCATTCTCCATTTATGTATAGTTAATACAGTTACTCAACTGCAATACAAATCTATTATCACAAATATGTAGAATAACTATTGAGAAACTAAATGACTAAATAAAGAGAAGTTATTTGAAATTATGAGTAGACTTTAGCTTTTGAATATGAATAGAATACTCATATTTATCCATTTTATACCTTCCACTAAAACTAAACTGTATGGGTTTAGAAAAATTCACATCCTTAATCAACTTATAGCTCAGTAAATCCTCATCACCGAGGTAAGTTTCAATATCAGTATAGCTATGTCTGTTAAAGGCATCAATCAAATCTGTATGATGAATCCTTAAAATAGCATCAATCTGAGGAATAGGAGTTTCAGAATCCTGCTCAATAAAGAATAACAACATGTTTTTTCCTTCAGAAGCTAGTGGAATTGAGTGGAATTGGCCAGGTAAAATCCCGCGACATGTGATCAGGATCGATTATCAATTGCTTTTTAATAACTGCTGTTTCTAATGGTAATGAATCCCGCATCCAATAAGCCATGATGAGCAATTCATCATTTTGCGTTAAATCCTCACTAAGATTATAGGAAGTGATGCTAAACAAGAGAGAATCTTTACTAACATATTGTGTATCTACATCACTAACATGTTTAGAAACACTAGCCGTTTTCACAGCTGAGCTGCAAGAAATTAAGGTGATAATAAGTATGAAGAAGGGTTTACTCATGATGAGGTTTACAGGTTAAATGTTCATACTTCGTGGATTAACCAGTTAATTTCTGACTCCAGATAATTATCCGTCGATTCCGTAATGCCTATAAAACCAGCAATGAGTTTCATATTGTACGTTTCGTTAAGATAATTCCACTCAAATGGAGCCTGCGATAAGCCGGCAGGAAACATACCGAGTTTATACCCATCTTTTACATGCTGATTATCAATAAGCTCACTCTTAGATAAAGTGTTTTGTTGCTTTCCTTTTAAGTAAACATAAGGGAAAAAACAGGTAATCCATCCATTAATATATGGCCCGCCGGATTCATTATAGTATTTAAACATAGATTGCCAAAATTCAATATCTACATGACCAGATAGGCTTGCTCTAATTTTATCGACTATTTGAATAAGTGGTTGAGTCCACCAACTAAGATTAAACTGCTCTAAATAATTAAGGCCTTCAATTATTTTAGCATAATCATCTTCATTTCCTTTGAGTCCTACTCGTGGTATTCCGCATAAAGTAGAAATGCCTAGTTCAAAATAAGGAGAAACTGTTTCCATGAATGCAATTTCAAATGCCGTAATTTCTCTTATTGAGCTAGTAGAAAATTTAGGAACTAAATGTTGATGAAGGTCTGACTTTAAATAGTATGATATCTCTTTCGAAAATTCAGGAAATACACTAGCCCAGTCATTTTTAATACCTCTCACAAAATCATTTCTTTCAATTATTATCTGCTTTCTGGAGCTAAAATCAACTAAATACCCGCTAAAATCTTCCTGATTTAAAATAATATGATTGGAAAACCCCTGACAGATCAAAAGCCACAGGACATCAGGTGATAGTATTACAGGCTTGTGAGAAACAAAACCATATTGAATCATCAATAAGAATTCATTCAAGCCACTATTACCTAATGATTGTTTGGGTTTAAATCTTTGGCTTAAACGGACATACGCATTATGTTTCGAAATAGAAGAAGCTTCTATATGATTACCAAAACGATCAATTAACATCTCATCTCCTGTATATTGATCATAAAATTCTTTACTGATTTTTACATCAGATACGTTGATATCTATCATGGACTAATCTCTTTCTGAACCAATCTAACATGAAATAGCGAAATTTTAACTGCTTTTAATCTATCAATTGGTAACTAATTGCTCCTAAAAAAGAAAAAGCCAACATACATGAAAACTATATGCCGTTTTTCATGTACGTTGGCCTATTCTCTGCAGTAATAACTGCTACCTTAATTTTGATTTGGAGCTTAAGAAAAGCTGAGTTTTCCGCTAATCATCTCCTCAATCATTCCTTCATAAGGAGCTTCAGAAACAACCTTTTCATTGTTATGCCCTTCGTTCTTTTTAAATACTATTTGTCCGAATTCCGGTACTACATATTTAGGGTAGGTTTCATATTTTTCACGAGACTCTTCCATAAGTGGAATAGCATCGTTTTGATAGCGGACGGTTATTTCAGGGTGCTCATGAACCCATTTAGGGAAAAAGATCACCCCATGTAATTTATTGTCATTAGGTATAAAATCCAGACTCACATCAGTACCTGTTGGTTCTGTCCAGCAGATTTTGAAAACACCATCTACCAGTTTTACTATATCCACTTTTTGATCTCTCACCCATCTGCCGCCTACCATACCGGTGTGAATTCTATAGTCTATAGTATTTTCATTTTTAACATACATCTCATATTTCCAGCCATTATCATAAGTATAGATAAAATGACCACCCAAAAACTCTTCTAAATCCTTTATATTTTCCATTACCTTTTAATTTTTTCACAAAGTTAGAGCAGTCCTGAACTGGCGTAAGTGTCAAAAAAGACTTTTATTTGACAAATAAGGACAACTCCAATTTTACCAATATCATAAAATGGATCGATCAGTAATTTATACGAAAAGCACTGATATAGAGCAGCTCAACATGGACATGCACGCTCATGAGCATCACCATCAATTGATTTATATTGTAAAAGGCACCCTACATATTCGGGTAGATGATATGCAGTATTTCTTGCCTGAAGGATTCATTGGCCTGATACCAGCCGCCAAGCACCATAGCTTACATTCGCGCAATGAAATGGTAAAAATGTTCCTTACTTATTTTCCCACCAGCATTTCTCTGGATGGGTTTATGGTGCTCAATTCTAATGACTTCATTATTGAGAACATTCGTTATATAAGTAAACAACCCAATAGCATCAGCCCGTTAGTAGATAAACCTCTTTATAACTATATATACTCATTTCTGGAATTACTCAAAACCGCTGAAAATCAGCAGGCTTATCCTATTAAAGGGTTAATTGCACCTAAAAATGAACGATTAGCTCAAGTACTGAATTATCTTGAGAAGAACTTTAAAGAGGACATTACGCTATCTTCTGTTGCAGACAGCTTTGGCTTTTCTACCCGAAACTTGACCCGGCTTTTCAAAAAGGAAAACATCAGTTTTAACAATTATCTGCACTATATCAGAATAATACACGCTATAGAATTATTTACCGAGCACCAGGAAAATATAGAACAAGTGGCTTATGAAGTGGGCTATAATACAGCCAGCAACTTTAGCAGAACTTTTAAAAAATATACAGGCCAATCTCCCAAGTCATTTATCAAAGCGAATTCTACGGTGGGTATTTTTAAGTAGAAGGATAAACTTTGTAAAGAGTAGGAATTATATCGTTGAAATGCAGATTATTTCAACATACCTCTTATAAAATTCTTTGCTGACTCAAGCTTTTCGAATTCAGGTAACTTCAACAATATTCCCGTTTCATCAAAAACACCAAACATTCCATTATTCTCCTCAAAAATATAAAATGTTTTATTCTCGTAGAGGTATTCATTAATATCTATGTAATCTATTACCAACTCTGCCCCTTCACTATCATAAAAGGTAATAGATCCCTGTGGGTAAATAGTTACAGTTTTTGGTTTAACACTCGGCTTCTTTAATTTATTATAATTTAAACTAAGCTGATCTAATTGATTCTTAATACTCTTTAGATCAGAGTCACTCTTGTTTTCAATCTTTTCATAATACTCATTCGCAAAAGCATAATTATCTTGAGTAATATATGTATTCACTATAGATTCAAGTATTTCATCTGTCTTTATTAATTCATAGGATCTTAAATATGCACTTAGAGCTTCCTCTGGTTTTTGTTCAATAGAATAAATATCTCCTAAAAACACATTGCATTCATATAGAAATTTAACATTAGAACTATTCTTATTTTTTGTTAAGCATTGATTAAATAGTCTTTCCGATTTTTCATAATCCTGTTCAGAAAAAGAGAGAATTCCTAAAACAAAATCGACTAACATTTCCGCTTGATAGTCCATTGAAAATTCATGAACATTAGGATTACGAAAGGTTAGTAATTGACTAGATAGAGTATCATTGCTCATGCGATTGTATAGATTTTTCACTCTTATTTTACAATAAAAAAGACCCTCATCCACATACCTCTTACCCGAAATTATTATACCAGAATCAAAACATAACGAATCCATTTCCTTATAAAAGGATGAATCCGATATTTGATCAAAATAACTATTTGGAACCTTCCTAATATGATATATTGAATCAGGTAAATCTTGCTCTCCGAAAAACTCATATACTAACGAAGAAAAATGATCATTGCTATTATTAAACTTTGTAATACCAATTCCTATTAAATTACTTTTAAATAAGCATTCATCTTTCTTTTCGAAATAACCATATAAATAAAGGTTTATTAGTGCGCCACCAATTACAATTAGCACTATAATTGAGAGGATGATATAGCTTTTTAAACCTTCAGTGGTTTTAAAAAACCTAACCATAAAGTACAATAAAACAAGTATAATTCCTGTAGCAAACAGTGATTTAGAATATTCAAATGCTAATAACTGAATTACATTAGTGATTATACCAATTATCGAGGAAACTATACCAAGTATAAGTACAAACTTATTATCTCCTTTCGAATTACCTTCAGACATTTATAATGTGTGATAAAATTATATTTTGAATATAATAAATTTTATTTTCTACTGTGAATAATTTATTAAATGTTTCATATAATTATAACTAAATGACATAGAGAAATCACTTCTTAATTCTTAATATAAATCTTCTAGTTATAGCCCTTACATCAAAAAGTTAATAAAAACTTATAACCACTTCTATGAAAGTTTGACAGGATATTCGTTACTTCCTATATTGGTTAAGTTAAGAATAAAACTGACATGAAAAAGGAGAAAATAGATGAAGTAAAAGAGGCCATAAATGACATTATAGCAGCTGTAGAACAAGGTGAAGAAGCCAAAGAATCTATCATAAATGAGGTAGATCCCACACATCATAAAAGTGCTGTTAACCTGCTACACTACCTGCGCCTGCGCTCTTTTGATATTCGTAAGCTTCAGCGTCGCCTGGGTAATCTGGGTATGTCTCGCCTGGCCCGCTCTGAAGCGCACGTAGAAGCCAGCCTCAAAACCACTCTCTTTTTCCTCAAAAAATTACTAGATGAGCCAGCAGAGCTGCCTTCTCACTTCAATTTGTCAATAAAGCAAAGTGAAAAAAGGCTTAAGCAAAATACTAAAGCACTACTCGGTAAGCGCCCCAATAACCGCAGACTCAGAATTATGGTCACTATCCCTTCTGCCGCCATAAATAACTATGATATGGTAGAAGAACTAGTGGCTAATGGTATGAACTGCGCCCGAATAAACTGTGCCCATGATGATGCCGAAGGCTGGAAACAGATGATCAACCATGTACAAACCGCCTCTGTAAAGCTAAACAAGCAGGTAATGATCACTATGGATGTGGGTGGACCAAAAATAAGAACCGGAGAAATAGAGACGCACGATGGCGTAAAACATTTCAAACCCAACAGAAATGAACTTGGCCATGTGGTAGAACCTACCGTAATAAAACTGGTAAGTGACGAATCTTTAGAGCTCTCTTCTCATGCATTGCCTGTAAACTATGATTGGCTTAAAAGCTTAAAGCAAGGAGATGTTATTAGGTTTAAAGATAAAAGAGACAAAGCTCGTGAGGCGGTGGTTATGGAGGTGAATCCTGAAAGCGTAGTTATCCACAGTGATGACTCTGCTTATGTGGAAACCGGCACTATTCTAAAATCAGATACTGATGAATCTGCCGTGGGTAATCTTACGCCGGTAGAAAAAGTGATTTATCTAAAAAGAGGCGATCAACTGAAAGTATACAAAACACCTATTAAAGGGTCACCGGCCAGCTATGATGAAACGGGTAACGTTACGGCGCCAGCTCAAATTTCCTGCTCGCTGCCAGAAGCGCTGGAGGCGGCCAAAAAAGGAGATCCGATCTTTTTTGATGATGGTGAGATCAGTGGTAAAATACAATCCGTTGAAGATGACTATGTGTTAGTTAATATTACCAAAGTAAAATCTGGTGGCAGCAAGCTAAAATCAGATAAGGGCATCAACCTGCCCGATTCTAATGTGCAGATTAGTGGCCTTACACCTAAAGATAAAGAAGACCTTCAGTTTATAGCACAAAATGCTGATGTGGTTAATTTCTCTTTTGTGCAGTCACCACAAGATGTGATGGACATGGTACAGGAAATGGATAAGTTAGGCGTAAAAGAAACATTGGGGGTAATACTTAAAATTGAAACTCAAAAAGGCTATGATAACCTCTCCAAAATACTTTTAGAGGCTATGAAACTCAAAAAAGTAGGCGTTATGATCGCTCGTGGTGATTTGGCCATAGAAACCGGATGGGAAAAAATAGGCAGTATACAAAAGGAGATGCTTGCCATTTGTAATGCCGCGCATGTGCCAGTGGTATGGGCTACTCAGGTGCTTGAAAACCTGGCCAAAAAAGGTTTGCCTTCCAGATCTGAAATTACCGATGTGGTGAATTCAACAAAAGCGGAATGCGTGATGCTTAATAAAGGTCCTCATATAATAGAAGCTATTAAACTACTCAACAGCATCATTGTATCTATAGAAATGTTTCAGGACAAAAATGCTCCTGTTCTGCCTAAATTAAAGAAGATAATGAAACAAGGATAGAACTTATCCACACCCTAATCGGCATTTTTGTATTATGAAGAAAACTTTATTCACGCTCATTTTATGTAGCAGTCTGCATTTTTTTGGCTTTGCCCAGCAAGAATCAATATCTATTAAGTCTTATCATTGGGCTTTAGAAAATGATTCTCGCATCAGTCAGGATCCTGATATATTCAATCGCCTCTCTAATGATAGCATCAAATATAAAGGCGGGCTTTTATTGAGTTATGATAGAAGCAAGTTTGGCGGCTTATCATCATTATCTGCTGCTGAAGATGGACTTTCTTTGCTGGCCATATCAGATTACTCGGGTAAACCTATCGATAAAATTCCGCTGAAATACCGTTCTAAGTGGTATAAGATGAACCTTCAGTATAAAAATGGCCTTTTAGATAGTGCTAAAATTGCAGATCAAGGACAAGTATTCGATTTAGATGGAGAAGTAATTGACGGTGGCATTGAATCAATCGCGGAGAGTGACAATATGATATACCTCTCTTTTGACGAAAGAGCAGAAATGCTTGGTTTCAATAAAAAAAGCAATTTTAAAACCGTAGAAAAGACTTTGACATTAAGCAAATTTCCAGATCGAGATAATGCCGGAATTGAATGCATAACACTTACTAAAAATCATGAACTCTTCGCTATCTATGAGTTTAACCATAAAAAACGTTTTTGCGAAGCTTGGATGGTAAATCCGAAAGATAATGCCACTAGACATATCAAATATTATAAAACACAAACCGAAGTAAAGGGAGCTACCACACTTCATAATGGCGACATTATAGTGATGGAAAAAACCTGGAATGAGAATGACAATACGAGCCATGTACAGCTCATGTATATCTTTGCGGACGATTTAAAAAAGTCAAAAATAAAGCCTACACTCATTTATGATGCAAAATCAGCAGTGTTGGACAATTTTGAAGGCATCACTTCCTTCTACGCCCAGGGTAAAGAACATTTACTGCTCATTTCAGATGATAATGGAGACAGCGGCAGAGATCAGCGGACGTTGTTATTACATTTTGAACTGGACTTAACTTTTTAATTGCAGAAGCCTTATTGATCTGATGATTAAGGGGAGAAATTGAAATAACTCAATTTAAAAAAGGTCATATTGACGATAGGAAAGATCTATGTATTAGCTTAAAAATGGCTGTTGTTCAACCTTCTTCTCCAGAGGTCTTTTATCAATCTCAAAAATTCAATACTTAACAGAAGTTAGCCTGAAAGTAATAGATTTCTCCTTATGTCGAAATGACACGATGGTTATGGAAATGATTTAGACTTATAACAAACCGCTATTCCGGTCATCTTGACGATAGGAAAGATCTATGTATTAGGTGAAAAATGACTGTTGTACAATCTTCTTCTCCCGAAGATAATACATACCTTTTCGCCATAGGCATTTTATCACTCTCAAGAATTCAAGGCTTAACAGAAGTCGCCAGAAATTAATAGATTTCTCCTTATGTCGAAATGACTGCGTGGTGTAATGGGAATGATTTAGACCTATAAGAAACCGCCCTTCCGGTCATCTTGACGATAGGAAAGATCTATGTATTAGGTGAAAAATGACTGTTGTACAATCTTCTTCTCCCGAAGATAATACATACCTTTTCGCCATAGGCATTTTATCACTCTCAAGAATTCAAGACTTAACAGAAGTCACCAGAAATTAATAGATTTCTCCTTATGTCGAAATGACTGCGTGATGATTATGAAAATGATTTAGAACTATAAGAAACCGCCCTTCCGGTCATCTTGACGATAGGAAAGATCTATGTATTAGGTGAAAAATGACTGTTTTCAACCTTCTTCTCCCGAAGATAATACATACCTTTTCTCCATAGGCATTTTATCAATCTCAAGAATTCAAGGCTTAACAGAAGTTGCCAGAAATTTATAGATTTCTCCTTATGTCGAAATGACTGCGTGATGATTATGAAAATGATTTAGAACTATAAGAAACCGCCCTTCCGGTCATCTTGACGATAGGAAAGATCTATGTATTAGGTGAAAAATGACTGTTTTCAACCTTCTTCTCCCGAAGATAATACATACCTTTTCTCCATAGGCATTTTATCAATCTCAAGAATTCAATACTTAACAGAAGTTAGCCAGAAATTTATAGATTTCTCCTTATGTCGAAATGACTGCGTGATGATTATGAAAATGATTTAGAACTATAAGAAACCGCCCTTCCGGTCATCTTGACGATAAGAAAGATCTATGTATTAGGTGAAAAATGACTGTTTTCAACCTTCTTCTCCCGAAGATAATACATACCTTTTCTCCATAGGCATTTTATCAATCTCAAGAATTCAAGGCTTAACAGAAGTTGCCAGAAATTTATAGATTTCTCCTTATGTCGAAATGACTGCGTGGTGTAATGGGAATGATTTAGAACTATAAGAAACCGCCCTTCCGGTCATCTTGACGATAGGAAAGATCTATGTATTAGGTGAAAAATGACTGTTGTTCAACCTTCTTCTCCAGAAGATAATCCATACCTTTACTCCATGGGCATTTTATCACTATCAAGAATTCAATACTTAACAGAAGTTGCCAGAAATTAATAGATTTCTCCTTATGTCGAAATGACTGTGTGGTGTTATGGAAATGATCTAGAACTATAAGAAACCGCCCTTCCGGTCATCTTGACGATAGGAAAGATCTATGTATTAGGTGAAAAATGACTGTTATTCAACCTTTTTCTCCAGAAGATAATCCATACCTTTTCTCCATAGGCATTTTATCACTCTCAAGAATTCAATATTTAACAGAAGTCACCAGAAATTAATAGATTTCTCCTTAGGTCGAAATGACTGCGTGATGGTTATGGATTTGAAAGGGTGAAATAGGACTTAGGTAAAATGTACCGATTTTTACTTTTGTATTATAATTCTCTAAATTTCCACCTTGTGAGCTCTTTACTTAGATCAATATGAAAGCCTTGGGCATAATCAACTACGAAACATTTTTAATAGCAGGTATCATTCTAAACATAACACCTGGGGCCGATACGCTTTATATTATGAGCAGAAGTATTTCTCAAGGTACTAAAGCAGGTATCTTTTCTGTATTAGGTATCATTTCCGGGGCAATCGGGCATATTATTTTAGCTTCTTTAGGCTTGTCCATAATTCTGGCACAGTCTGCGATGGCATTTCAAATAGTTAAATATTTAGGAGCAGCTTATCTCATTTTTATGGGTATAAAATCTATCATTTCAAGTTCAAAATCTGGATTATCATTAAACTCAAAACCTCCACAGCGTCATCGTAAAATTTATATTTCAGGTGTATTCACTAACTTACTTAACCCTAAAGTAGCTTTATTTTTCCTGGCCTTTCTGCCTCAATTTATTGATCATGAGCACTCTGAAAGTCCGGCTCCATTTCTTATACTTGGGTTAACCTTTTTAACCACCGGCACTATCTGGTGTGTAATAGTTGCAGTCTTTGCTGGTCGCTTATCAGAAAAGTTTAGGCAGAACCCGAAAATCAAAACCTGGCTCGACCGGGTGAGCGGAACTATTTTCATAGCGCTGGGTATAAAATTGGCACTTACGAAGAACTAAGTTTCTATAGGAAAAATGCTTCCAGATGATTTTAAAGCGCATCCTTAGATTTCGCAATTAGCTTATGAAATGGTCTTTAATGATCCGACCATGCATTCACTTATTTAAAAAAACTAAACCTCTCTCTTCCCAAGCTACCGTAATAATTTCAATTAAAAGTTTGGCTGGCTTAGCAGGCCTTTTGCCCGATTCAACGCATCACTAATAGTATTGTAACGCGCTATTGGTTTGATTTATGGAAATTACCATACTCGTTTTATTTTGAAATAGTGCCTCGTTTTTTACTTCATAGCAATTCTTTTCAAAACCGCTTATGTAAGTAAAGCTATAACATGGCACTTAAATAACGGCTAACTCGTATACTAGAGTTAAGGAATTCTAATATCTCAAACCAATAATGAACTTAAAGAAATTTTTTAAGCGACTATTTATAACGCTTTTTGTACTTATTGCAGTCATATCACTTACCATTGGTGTGGTGCTTAATGTTGTCTTCACTCCAGAGAAAATAACGCCCATTGCCGAAAAGGCCATAAATGATCAACTAAAAGCTGAGGTGCATTGCGATGGCGTAGAGCTTACCTTCTTCAGTACTTTTCCTCGTTTTGGAGCTAAACTGAGAGGCACTTACATAAAATCATTAAACACAGGCACGGAGAAAGATACGCTGGCCACTTTCAGCTCGGCTGTTATATCTTTCAATCTATATCAATACTTAAAACACAACAACATTGTAATTAAAGAAGTAAAAATAGATAAGCCCAAAATCTATGCTTTTATGGGAGAAGACGGCCGCACCAACTGGGATGTAATGAAGGCCACCGATCCTATTGACACCATAGAAACGGATACCAGCTCTCTGGTGATTAATGACATTTCAATCGAAAAATTTGAAATTGACAGTGCCTACCTGGCTTATGAAGATGAAGTTTCACACCTAACGTATAGAGTAAACTCTTTTTCACTACACGTTAAGGCTGCAAAAGAAAAAGGTAAACTTCACTTCGCTGTATTAACCGATAGCAAAGACGTACAGGCATATTACAAAGGCCGGTCTGTGTATAAGCTAAGTAACATTGGTGCTGATATGACTTTTGACTACGATAGTGCCCGAGGTAATGTGCTCCTGGCTTCTAAAGATATCACTGTTAATGATATTCACTTTAAAGGAAGTGGCACACTTATTCCGAAACCAAAAGAAAGGAAGCTGGATGTAAACCTTAAGACGAGCTTGGCCACTAATTCTATCGATCATTTTTTGGCACTGGTACCACGGCACATCCTCTCCAAAGAAGAAATAGAAACTTCTGGTAAGGTGAAGTTTGATGTAGATATTATAGGCTCTTATGGAAATGGTGAATTACCAGAAATAGATTTTGTAGCAGAAATAAATGACGGTAGCCTGGCATATAAAAATTTCCCTGGAAAAATCACCACGCTATCCACTGCCATGGAAGGCAAGTTTTATCCCAAGGATAGCAAACCTTCTTATGTGAATGTGAAAAACCTAAGAGTAAAAGGAACAGGAATTGATATTGAAGGTCAGGGTAATGCTAATGACATCACGCAAGTAGCTCAAATAAAGGCCAAAGTTAAAGGTGATATCGACCTGACCGAGTTATATAAAAAATTCCCAATGGATACCAGTGTTATGCTGCGCGGTAAAACCAAAATAGAACTCAACTCTGAGTTTTCTATGGATCAAATACAGCAGGAAAAATACCATGAGATTAATGCTTCTGGTATTATCGATATGGATCATGTGGTGGTGCTTTCCAGAAGAGATAGTCTGTTATTCTTCTCTAAAAGTGTGGATTTGAACTTTTATAGAGAGCAAAAGATATATAACAAAACAGCGGCTAGGCTAAATCTTGACAGCACTGAGCTTCACTATAAGTATAACATTGATTTCAAAGCTAAAAAACTAGAGGTAAAAGCCCTGGCCGATAAGGTAGCTGACCGAAAAGCAATTATAAATGTAGATGCCAATATGGAAAGCGTAAAAGCAGAGATGAAATCTGATTCTCTCACATTACTTTTGAGAAGAGCGAAATTTACAGGCACTTTACATCCTTCTACCGAAGAGCAACAGGCCTATCTGATCTCAGATTTCACCATAGATAGCGTGGGTATAAAGCAAGCTAGTAATTTCGTGGGCATAAGACAGGGGAGTTATCATGTGCGCCTGGATAAAAAGGCTCCAAAAATATGGCTACCCAAGGGGAATATCCAGTTTACCAGAATGTTTGGAAAAATAGCTAAGCTGGATGGACCGGTTTTTATGCCGGCAACTAAACTGACTTTTGAAAATGACAACTTTACCTTAGATCATACCACCCTCAAATATAAAGACAGTGATGTAACCCTTACCGGTAAGCTGGAACATGCTATTGGATTCTTTAGAGGAACTATGGTAACAGCCAGCCTTGACCTGGAAGCTGATTATATTAACGCCAATCAACTTTTTATGGCTTTTGCCGGAATGGAAACTTCAGAAGAAGAAACAACTGCCGAGGTTCAAAACCCTACAGTGACTGCTGATTCTACTACTTTTCAGTCAGGAGAAGGAGCACATGCATTCAGAATACCGGATAGCTTACAGTTCAATTTCACCACAAGAATCAATAAACTAAAGCTAGGCTACAGTGATTTCGATGAAATTCAAGGTAACTTAAAAGTAAAAAATGGCAACCTCTATTTGAATAATTTCAAACTCAAAACCCTGGCCGCCAACCTGGATGCCGATGTAGTATACACAGCCAGCGATAATGAAAAGGCCAATATTGATTTTAAATTCTACCTTACTCAAATAGAAATGAGTAAGCTCAATCAGTTTTTGCCCCCACTAGATACGCTCTTCCCCATGAGTAAATCCTTTGTTGGTAAAGTTGATTTTAGGGTAAAAGGAAAAGCAGAGCTTAATGAAAATCTGGAAATGAATACTAAAACTTTTAAAGGCATTGGTGCCTTAAAGGCCAGAGATATTATGGTAATGGATGGACCAACTTTTACAGAATTGGCTAAGACCTTTATGTTTAAAAATAAGGAGCTCAACCCTATTGAAAGTCTGGAAGCAGAAATGGAATTTGAAGGAAATGATGTTAACATCTTACCTGCTGTATTAGAGATAGACAGATACAAGCTGGCATTGGGGGGCACTCAACATTTAGATATGACTTTTGACTATCACATTTCTGTATTGGAATCTCCGGTTCCTTTTAAAACCGGCGTAGATGTAAGTGGGGATGTAGATGATTATAATATCAAAGTAACCAAAGCCAAATACAAGTATTATTTCACTGACAAAAAGCGATTACAAGATAAAGCTGATTCCACTATCATCAATAAAAAGGCCTCTATTAAAAGGGAATTAAATTTTAATTGATTAAGGAGTTTTAAAAACCCTCAGCTTGACTTTGCCTCATTTAAAGGAGCAGTACATTAAGTCAAGCTGAGGGACATGCAGCTTAAGCCTACTTTATGGAAACCTCTTTTTACTATTAAGGTTAATCTTATTTTTATTAGCGAGTTGCTAGTCTGCAGAAAGTCTACACTTCGAGAGCCTCAGTGTGACTTTGGATAATTTAATCGGTTATTTCTACAGGTCAAGCTGAGGCACTCGAAGCTTCGCCGGTATTATGGAAACGTGCCTTCATTATTGAATTTTGCTCTTTGTAACGTTTATTGATTAAATTAAAGTCAGCAGAAAGTCTACACTTCGTGAGCCTAAGTGTGATTTTGGATAATTTAATTATTCTTCTTCAAGCTGGCTGACTTTGGGTAGCTAATGCTGAAACAAGCTACCTGGTGCTTACTCTGCGGGTTCTGCCCAGGAATTTAAAAGCATCTACTAACATATAAGTACCTATTACGCCGGTAACTCCTCCGGCTACTAGTAAGCCTTGTCCGAGGTCATCATTTTCACGGCCCAGCATGAGGCCGCCAGCTATAGTTACGGTATAGCCCAGGGTAGCCACCAAAATACCTTTCTGAAACTTGCTTTTCGATTTTTCTAAATTCAAATGAATGTTTTCAACATCCATCTGTAGAGCAAGAACCTGGCTTTTTAATGAATCGTAATTGTTTTGTGCCTTCGCATTAGTAAACAGCAAGGCGCTAAAGAATAGTAATAGAATTGCTTTCATGAGTATATTTAAGTTAAGCGTTAAGCCATTTTTTAAAATCGGGTACCTTCCCCCTACTCACAATAAGCTTTTCTTCACATGGTACATTCAAAATTATTCTCAGTCTCTGTTGATCATAAGGGCTGATTTCTCTTATACAGGCTATAGATATGATATATTGGCGATTGATCCTGAAAAAATCATTCGGATCTAAAAGCGATTCATCAAGCTCTTCCAGAGTGTGATCTATGATATATTTATTGCCTGTTTTACGCTCTACAATATGGCAGATCTTGTCGTTGGCGGTTATATAAGCTATCTCATCTACATTTTTGAACTGCATGCGCTTTCCAAATTTTACTAAAAAGCGACATTTATAATTTTTTGCCTTTCCTCCTAACAAGCTCTTGAGCGTGTCCTGATCAATGCTCAGCGTGCGGTCTTCATTCTTTATCTTTTTGTACCTTTCTAAAGCTGCTTGCAGGTCATTATAATTTACGGGCTTAAGCAGATAATCAAGACTATTGGTTTTAAAAGCCTGCAACATATAATCATCGTAGGCGGTAGTAAATATTACAGGTTTATAGCATTCGATCTTCTGAAATATTTCAAAGCACTTACCATCAGAAAGCTGTATATCAAGAAAAATCAGATCAATATCCTTACTATGCTTATCTATAAATGCCGCTGAGCTTTTTACAGTATCGAGTTCTTCAATCACACGCACATCAGCATCGTACTGATGGATAAGTCCGCTAAGTCTTTCCGCTGCTAAAGGTTCATCTTCTACTATAAGCACATTCATGAAACTTCTATTATCGGTATTTTTACTTTGAAGATATCAGACTGCTCTATAACCATAGGGTGGTCACCACTGAGGTAGTTATAGCGCTCCTGTATATTTTTTAAACCTATACCTGTAGATGCTTCCTTAACTTCCTTTAGCTGAATATTGTTTTCTATTACAAGATAATTTTGTGTATTATAAATATTTATGCTCAGTGGCTCTGCTCTGGAAACCACATTATGCTTAATGGCATTTTCTATTAGCAGCTGTAATGCTGCCGGAGCAATATATTTATTCTTCACCTCTGGCGCTATGCCATTTTTAATAATAATATTATCCTTAAACCTGATTTTAATAAGGTAGATGTATGATTCTATAAAAGCCAACTCATCGTAAATAGTTACTACTTTATTATCCTGATTATACAGAATGTAGCGATATACGTTACTGAGTTGCTCAATAAACTTGGCTGAAACATCGGCATCTTTATACACCAATGTGGATAAGGCGTTAAAACTGTTAAACAAAAAGTGCGGATTAATCTGATTTCTTAAAGTCTCAAACCTGGCCTCAATGCTTTGCTTCTTTAATCTTTCTGCCTCCAGCTGAGCCGTTTTGTATTGGTTAATAAAAAAATAGATAGCATTTATACAATGTAAAAACAGATTGACTCTAAAACTAAAGCCTAAACTGAGCTTAAAGGTGGTAATAGGATTAACATAGTGAGAAGAAAAGAAGCTAAAGCCAAGAGTTACTAAGGCAGAAATTAGAAATACATTCATCACACTCATCACAAAAAGAATAATTAGGGGATGAATCTTTTTTAGGGGAATTTGAAAAGCCAATGAATACAGCCATCGGTTTACTTCCCAAACCAGAAATACGATAATTAATAAAATCGAAAAAAATAAGAAAGGATTAAGCTCAAAACCAAAAAGCTTATGCCCTTCAGTAAAAAGAATATTTACATAAGAATAAAGGGCAAGTAGGAAAATAAAAATGTACCGGTATTTGATTTTGAACATGGCAATAAATCAGATCTTTTTCAATAACAAGAAAAAGAACAAGGTGTCACTTAATGATCATAAATAACACCCTGTTCAAAATCATAAACTTTTTATAAATCGGCTGGTAATAACACCGCATCTATTACATGCACCACGCCATTGGTTCCCAACTGATCAGTAGAACTAACTACAGGATCAGCAAAATCAGGATCGTTATCTTGCAGGGTCACGGTACCATCAGTAATATCAATTGTAAAGCTGGCTCCTTCTGCCAAGGTGGTAGCTTCAAAGCCATCAGTGAGGTCAGAAGAAAATACTCTGTCACCAATTACATGATATAGCAGCACCATGGTTAAGGTTTCGTCATCCACCTCTTCAGGGCCACTTACGTTCAAGGCGGTATAAAGCGCTTGAATAGCTTCATTAGTAGGAGCAAACACGGTGAAAGGTCCATCTGATTGCAAGTCACCTACCAGTCCGGCTTCAGTAAGTGCGGCGGCCAAATCTGTAAAACCAGCGGCATTAGCTATACCCACCACATCCATAGTAGCTGGCATTAAAGTCCTACTGATTACATGCACCGTTCCATTATCATAATCCATAGGGCCATCAGCCGAAGCGGCCATAGTCACCCTGGAATTACCATTGATAAACACGCCATTCACATTATTGGTAAGATAAAAATCTCCATTTAAAGTGGCAACCGATGTAGCAAACATATCTGTGGTGACAGGTAAATCTTCAGCAAAAACTTCTGAACCCAAAACATGATATTGAAGAATAGGCACTAAGTCCTCTCCAGAAATTCCGTCTAAAGAAGTAATTCCTGCTGCTTCAAATGCATCATTATCAGGAGCAAATAAAGTGAAGTTCGCTTCAGAATCTATTAAAGTCTCTAATAGTCCGGCTTTAACTACAGCAGCAGTTAGTACAGAAAAATCATTATTGAAATACGCTGGCTCCACAATGGTATTAACAATACTCATTTCCATCTCGGGAACTAACACAGCGTCTATTACATGCACCACACCGTTACTAGCTTCTATATCAGCCATAGTTACGGTGGCATTATTTATCATAACATCCCCATCGATTGAAACTGTGATCATATCTTCATCACTCAATGCGGTGGCAGCCATTTGCCCATCAGTTAAGTCAGCCGACATAAGTGCTGAGTTAGCAATTACATGATATTGTAAAATTCTTTTAATCACATCTTCAGGCACATTATCTATATTATCCTGACCAATTACCTCTAAAAGTGATTCAAAAGCATCATTAGTAGGAGCAAAAACAGTATATGTTCCTTCACCATCCAGCATAGTTACCAGATCAGGGTAGTTAGATAGCACTGAAGCTAGCATGCTCAAATTGCTATTAGCCTGAGCGGTGGCCAGAATGGTTGGGGCCGGTGGCATAAGTACAGCGTTGATAGTGTGGATAACTCCGTTACTGGCTTCAACATCATACGGATCTACAATATCTGCTTCATCTACCATAAGCTCTGCGGCATCTATGGTTACAGAAGCACCATTGAGAGTTTCCACCTCACCACTGGAAAGGTCCGATGACACTATTCTGCCTGAAACAACATGGTAAAGTAATATCGCTTCAAGGTTTTCCACATCACCCACATTAGATGCGGTAATTCCTGCGGCAGCAAAGGCTTCATCAGTAGGTGCAAATACAGTAAAAGGACCTGTTGCCTCCAGATCATCTACCAAATCGGCTTCAGTAAGTGCAGCTGCAAGTGTATTATAACCATTGGCCACAGCCACGTCCACTATATTAGGTTCATCTGGTGTAACTCCCCCTCCATCGTCATCATCTCCACAGCTGGTGAGCAACAAACCAGGCACCAGCAGCATACCTGCCAGCACTAATTTTAAGTAGCTATTAAACATTTTCATGATTTTAATTTTTAAGGTGTTATGTATTAGATTAAAGATTTATGGTTTTAACCCACTTATCCTCTAACCTTCCTGACCCATTAGAATGAATGGAATAATACAAATACTGAAATGTATATTAGGCGGAGTGAATAGCTATAAATGTATTATGATTAACCTGTAATTATACTAGCTTTACTTACTGCATGATAGAAGTACAACATCTCTCTAAAATATATAATGGCCAAAAAGTGGTTGATGATGTTAGCTTTACCGTAGCTCAAGGCGAAGTGCTGGTACTGCTAGGCACCAGCGGCAGTGGAAAAACCACGACCTTGAAAATGATCAATCAGCTGGTGGAGAAATCTTCAGGTTCAGTATTCATTCATGGAAATAACACTAAAGATTATAAAGCTCATGAGCTACGCAGAAAGATTGGTTATGTTATACAGAGCATAGGCCTTTTTCCTCATTATAGTATTCAGGAAAACATAGCCACTGTGCCAGAACTACTGCAATGGCCCCAGCATAAAATTAATACCCGGGTAAAAGAATTATTAACTATGACTGGGCTACCAGAAAATATGGCAGCCAAAATGCCTCACGAACTTAGCGGTGGTCAACAACAGCGGGTAGGAATAGCCCGAGCACTGGCTGCTGATCCCGAAGTAATTTTACTAGACGAACCTTTTGGCGCCTTGGATCCTATCACACGTGCAGAATTACAGCAAGAATTTAAAAGCCTAAACAGTGACTTAAAAAAGGCTATGGTTTTAGTAACGCATGATGTGCTGGAAGCCGTAATTCTTGGTGATAAAATAGCGCTTATGGACAAAGGTACTATTCAACAGATAGGTACTCCGTCTCAACTGATCTTTAGTCCTGCAAATGATTTTGTAAAACAGTTTTTAGCTCAAAATCGGATGCAGCTGGAACTACATATCATTCGTTTACAAGATCTGGAAAAGTTTACTCCACTCAAGTTATCCACAAAGGCGGATCCTTTATGCACATTGGCAGCATATCTCAGTCAAAATGAAGATGATGAAATACTAAAAATCTATTTCACTTACCGAGATAAAATTATTAAGGCTTATGAATAGTATTGGGCAATTCATATCATTCATAGCCTCTCACCAGCAGGAACTTCTGGATCAGATCATAGAACATCTGAGTTTAACTTTACTCTCGTTAGCCATAGCCAGCTTCACTGGTATTTCATTAGGAATTTTGATAAGCAAAAATAAGCGACTTGCCACTCCGGTATTAGGGTTTGTAAATACCCTACAGACCATACCCAGCGTAGCTTTACTCGGGTTTCTTTTACCCTTGCTCGGTATAGGAGTTTTTCCGGCCATTGTAGCTTTGTTTTTATATGCCCTGCTCCCCATTGTTAGAAATACTTATACAGGTATAGTGGAAATAGATCCTGCCATAAAGGAGGCGGCCGTAGGAATGGGTATGTCTCCCAGGCAGGTTTTACTGAAAGTAGAAATCCCTTTAGCTATGCCCATCCTGTTTGCGGGTATCCGCACTGCCTTTGTAATTAATGTAGGAGTGGCCACGCTATGTTCACTCATTGCTGCCGGTGGTTTAGGTGAATTCATTTTCCGCGGTCTCAGCACTAATAATCAGTTTATGATTTTAGCTGGTGCCATACCCGCAGCGCTCATGGCACTAATTTTTGATGCCCTGATGGGTTTCATTCAGCACCATATCTATAAACTTATGAAACCTTTAATAATAGGGACAGCAGTCATTTTTGGGTTGGTTATTGGTTATCAGTTTTTAAGTGCGAATGATGAGCATAAGTTAATTGGTGGTTTTCCTTCAGAGTTTATCGAGCGTGGAGATGGTTATGTGGGTCTTAAAGCTGCTTATGATTTAGACCTGGAAGTAAAAGAAATGGAAATTGGCCTGATGTACCAAGCGGTGAAGAACAAAAATGTAGATGTGATAAGCGGATTTTCTACTGACGGCCGCATAGAAGCTTTCAACCTTGCAGTGCTTGAGGATGATAAAAACTACTTTCCTCCATACCATGCGGCGCCCGTGGTGCGAAAAGCCACTTTAGGAAAGTTTCCTGAGGTAAAAGAAGCATTAGATCAGCTTGCCAACAAAATCACCGATAAGGAAATGGCTAATATGAACTTCCTTGTCGATGAAAAAAAGATGGATATAGAAAAAATAGGTCGGGATTTTTTAGAAAAGAAAGGTTTTCAAATTTCAGCTTCAAAAACAGGAAAGCCCGACATAATCATAGGATCTAAAAATTTTACGGAAAGCTTTATTCTAGCTCATGTTTTTAAACTGATCATAGAAAGTTATACGCCCTATACCTGTGAACTCAGGTTAGGATTTGGTGGCACTAAGCTACTTTTTGATGCTCTTAACACAGGTGAAGTGGATATTTATCCTGAATACACCGGCACCGGTCTTTTGGTTATACTTAAGCCAGAAGATACTAAAGACATTCTATATGAAAAAGAGGCCGTTTATGAATTTGTGAAAAAGTCTTTTGTAGAAAAGTATCAAATTGAATGGCTACAGCCTTTAGGTTTCAATAATACTTTTGCACTCATGATGCGCCAGCAGCAAGCCGAAGAATTAGGCATTAAAAAGATTAGCGATCTTTCTAATTATTAACCTGGGTATAGGTTTTAATTATGTGTTTGATTTAGAGACATATAGAACTTAAAAGATTTCTCCTTATGTTGAAATGACTAATAGAATTGGTTTATACCTATAAGCCCATCCGGTCATATAGAGGCCTAACATTTGTTTCAACCGCACCAAGATTGGATTAAAAGGATACATCAATCTATTCTTGTAAGTAAGGCATTTCAAATACTAGTCCATTTGGATTATCTAGTTTTATGTTCCTTTTTGCAATCGATCAAAAAAGTAACAAAAAACTCTTTCTTGCTGTGAGGTCTTCCGACCAAAGAAGCATTTCATAGTTATGACCTGCCACTAAGGACTTGAGAAAAGCCTGCTTTTCAATATTATTTCACCTCACGACGGTACAGCAAGATGAAACCACTGCCGAGTCACACTGAGCCGCGTCGAAGTGTAGACGACCAGTTCTGATTCATGATTTAATTATGCATTAACTGTTTTTAACCTTTCATAAGACTTGTTATTTCCTTCACAGGCATTTTAAAAAATCTCAAGGATTCAGGCCTTATTAGAAGTTAGCCAGAAATTTAAAAGTTTTCTCCTTATGTCGTATTGACTACAGAGCGGTTTTGTAAAAGGTTATTATGTCTCCCTGATTTTTAATTACCAATTAAAACAAATGGTAGCCAAGGATAATATTTGTTGATTTATATTCTGATTCCCAGGGAATTGATACATCTCGTTGAGTACCGATTCTTGCCTCCATAGTAAACCTCTTGATTTTTACACCTAGTCCAGCAACGATGTAGTTATGATGTTCTGGTTTCATTTTTCTATCTGTATATTGGTTTTTATAATGAATATTCCCTCTATTAATTGGCACAACAGCATATTGTGCATTCAAAAATATGGTAGATGATGGAGTCAAGTAAAAGTTATAGCGCACACCCAATGGAATCTCTATGAATGAGTAATCCACCTCCATACCAGATTCACCTAGATTAGAAGATTGAAAACTTTTGTAGTTCGGTTCCAAAATTAGAGATACCTTTTCATTCCAAAATGGCAATATGAATTCAAGCTCGGCGCCTAATCTAAGCGTAATTTTATAGTCTGTCTCCATTGGCTCGTAATAAGAGACCTCACTTTTAACAGCCACCATATCATGACCCAATCCTACTCTTAGTCCAAGCTTAAAGAGATTTCTGCTTTTTCTTTGATAGACTGATGGCTGATCTGTACTTATGTCTGATTCTTCTTTTCCACATTGATTATAAATATTAAATAATTTTAAAAGATCCTTCTTATTATATCCCAGATTTTCTATCTGCTTATCCGTTATTTTCTCACAAGGAAGCTCGACCTTAATCTGTTGTTTATACTGCTGATTAGTACCTATTTCGTATTTGTCTATTTTGAAACTTTTAAATACTAATTGTCTAATGCTATCATTTTGCTGAGTAGAAAAGAAAAATCGTCTAAGATTACCATCCTGATATCCATACAGGTTGGCAGCACCCTCTACTAAAACCATCAGAAATAAAGTTTCCTTATTATTTTCTGGGGCTCTGGTTGAGCTCATCTCCTTAATTTCTTCTGAGGATCGATCAATGAGTACCGTTTGTCTGATGTATTTTGAATAATCACTTATCCCAAATTCTTGCACATCTTCAATTGTTGCCGTTTCAACCTGAGATTCTCTATCAAGTTTATAAGTGAAAGATGTTGGATTATTTTTCCAATCTTGATCTTTAATCAAACAATCAGTTCTTATATTTTGGTTATCAATAAAATAACCATTTACAAAATTAGTTTGTGCTTGTGCAGCACAAGTAATAAAGCACACTAGTAGACAAATAATTTTCATAGGTATATCTTTTAATTAAAATATTTTATTATAAAATATACCTTTTTAACTATTAATCCTATTTAGTAGTGTATTTTACACTTAATCTTTTTAAAATAATTATATCCTCGCTTGATAAGTATATAGTTCATGATAGCGGCCTTCTTGTTTTATAAGTTCATTATGCGTGCCTCTTTCTACAATATTTCCATTTTCTACTACTAAAATCTGATCGGCCTGTCGGATGGTACTGAGGCGGTGAGCTATGACAAAAGTGGTTCTTCCCTGCATCAGGTCTTTTAAGCTTTTTTGAATGTATGCTTCACTTTCCATATCCAAATTAGAAGTTGCTTCATCTAAAATCAATATTCTCGGATCAGCCAATATGGCTCGAGCTATGGCTATACGCTGCTGTTGGCCACCAGAAAGTTTTACCCCGCGCTCACCAATGACTGTTTCGAGGCCCTCTTCAAAACGATCAGTAAATTCATTAACATGTGCTGCTTTTACAGCATGTAATAGTTGTGCCTCAGTAGCATCGGGCCGTGGAAAAAGTATGTTTTCTCTGATAGTACCTTCAAAAAGAAAATCATTTTGTAAAACTACTCCGAGTTTACTTCTATAGCTTTCCAAAGATACTTTTGAAAGATCGGTTCCGTCTACAGTGATAGTACCAGCTTTAGGATTTAAAAATGATGCTGCCAAACCGGCTATGGTAGACTTACCAGAACCAGAAGTACCCACCAGTGCGGTTACACTACCAGCGGGAGCATCAAAAGAAACTCCTTTTATCACTTTTTTACCTTCTTCATAAGCAAACTCTACCTTGTCAAAATGAATATGACCTTCTACATTTTCCAATTTTTCCGTTCGCTGTAAATCATCATTTTCCAAAGGCTCGTTTAAAATGTCTTCTGTTCTGTCCAGCCCGGCAAAAGCTTCAGTCAGCTGACTACCAATATTACTCATCTGTATTATAGGTGCAATCATAAAGCCCAAGTACAAAGTGAAAGCCAGAAAATCTCCCGTGCTAAGCTCATCATTCATCATCATATATCCGCCAATACCCATTATACCTGCTGTGGCCAGGCCCAGCAAAAAGGTAGATGAACTAGTCATGATACTGGTAGAAGTGAGGCTTTTCTTCACGTTAAGAAAAAGTCTGGTTACCCCCTTTTCAAAAGTTTCAATTTCATGTTGCTCTGCATTAAACCCTTTAATCACTCTTATCCCGCCCAGGGTTTCGGTAAGTCTGCCAGTTACTTCAGCATTAATTTTTCCTCGTTCGCGAAATATAGGACGTATATAACCAAAGGCCTTTAGTGAAATCAGTCCGAAAATAACTACTGGTACTAACACATACAGGGTCATCATAGGACTGATGGTAATTAAAATTCCCAGACAAATTATAGAAGTAAGTATGCCTCCAAATAACTGGGCCAATCCGGTACCCACAATATTCCTCACCCCTTCTACGTCAGTCATTATTCTGGAAACCAGTTCACCTGTTTTAGTATTATCAAAATACCTTATCGGCAATTTTATAATATGACTTTGCACTTTAAGCCGCAGTTGGGCTATCAAGTTTTGGGCTTCTACACTTAAAATCTGCGTAAGTAAAAATGAAGTAACGGCCTGCACTAATATGGCTAGTACTACTACACCTATGAGCAGCTTTAGATTATCAATATTATTATCAGGAATAACATTGTCTAACAAAAACTTACTAGAGCCTGGCAGCACCAGACCAGCTATCCTACTTATAAATACTAATAGTAAACCTAATAACAACTGGTATTTTCTTGGCCATACTATCGTTTTGAATACATGACTTATAGTTACTTTGCTTTTGCTCATGTGCTTTGATACGTAAAATGTGTATAGTAGATGTGAATTCTACTGAAAAGAAACATTGTGATCTTTAATTTGCAAAACATTTATAAGTGCACGACCTTTTATTCGACTAAATTTAGTTTATCCACAATATGATACTTACTTCTCGCTCCGGAAAGCCCATACCAGTATTTACCAGCATAATTATAGCCATTAATGTACTTGTGTTTATAGCACAATGGCTTCTGGAGGATGATCAAAGTAACATTATCACTATGATTTCATGGGGCGCTAATTTTTCTCCTTACACTTTAGGTAGTGACTGGTGGCGCATATTTACCAGTGCTTTTCTTCATTTCGGAGCTTTGCATCTGGTTATGAATATGGTGGCTTTGTACAGTTTGGGCAGAGCAGTAGAAGTGCAAACGGGTAGTTTAATTTTTTGCGTAGTCTATATTATTAGTGCTCTATTTGCTGGCGTAGCCAGCCTTTTTTGGAATTTGTACGTGGTGAGTGCCGGTGCCAGTGGTGCCATATTTGGTCTCTATGGTTTTGAAATTGCTATCATGGTTTTAATCCATTGGAGAAATAGACAAAAGCTGCGAGCAATTATTGTGCAGTTTGTTATCTACATAGTTATCATCACTCTGATGGGCAACGCGTTTCATTTTGATAATGCCGCTCATTTCGGTGGTATGATAGCCGGTATTATTTTGGCCCTGTTTTATGCTTACAGCATGTACCGCAGAAAAATCAATTATTTCTGGATTACCGGAGTAACATTAACATTCCTTGGTTTTGCTTATTTCATGTTGTTGCCAAGAGCCAAAAAAGAATATTTTGATGTTTTTCAACAATTAGTAAAAACCGAGAGGCAGAGTAACAATATCATGAATGGCGAATATGCTTCTGATGCGGTTTTTATTAAAGACTTAAAAGAGTTTTATCCACATTGGGACAGCCTGTTGTGGAAAATGGATAGTCTTACCAACTTACCCACTGCACTTATGGGTGATTATGATCAGATAAAAACCTATAGTCATAGCAAAGCCAGCGAGATGGATTTTATGATTAAAATGATTGAAAAAGAATCATACGTGTATTTCGACAGTCTTGACATCATCCGATCAAAAATGAATCTGGATCTTGAATACCCTTTGGCTATGGAGTCAGTGGCTGATGAAGTTCCGGAAACTACTAACTTACCAGTACCTCAATCTTGTGGCAGCATGACAAGGCAGTATTATGACAGTAACTGGCATGAGACTATGGCCATGAATGCCAGTTATTATAGACTAGGTTATCAAGATAGTTTAGGAAAATGGAACGGACCGGTAAGAGATTATTTTCTTGATGGTGGCATACAGATGAAAGGTACTTATAAAAATGATTTGAAAAATGGCGTTTTCCTTTATTATACTAAAGACAGCACTTACTCTGCCGCGGGTCGATATGATAATGAAGAGCGAATAGGCAAATGGGAAGAATTCCATGAAAATGGTAAAATGGCTCAAGAAGTTAGATATTCTGACCGTGCCTATCTAATCAATGCCTGGGATGAAAATCAAAAACCTCAGGTAGAGAACGGATTTGGAAATATTGTAAAGCAATATGAAAACGGAACCGTTGCCTCCTACAAACATTTTAGTGATGGACTTCAAGATAGTGTTAGCTACGGTTTTTATGAAAATGGTGAACCCTATTTCAAAGAATATTATGAAAGTGGCCGATTAATGAAAGGAATCGCATATGACAAAAAAGGTCAACTTTTTAATTATGATTTCAGCACTTACATACCACATCCGGAAGGAGGAAGGGAACAGTTTCAAACCTATGTAGAAAAATCATTATTACAGTATCCTCATTTGCAAGGTAAAGGAACTGTAGCCTTAATTTTTGATATAGATACGGAAGGTAAAATATATAATGTGCGCATTTATAAAAGTGATGATGCAGATTTACATGTTACAGCTATCAATATTTTGAAAGGTGGACCGCGCTGGATACCGGCTAAAGAACATGGTATTCATTCTGTAATTTCTCAGGGCTATCAGACCATTAATTTTTAAGAAATTTTTCTGAGGATTTAAGAATTAATATTTCTGCTCTTTACTAATTTCACACCGTTTTTTACGGATGTCAATTTATCGTAAAGTTCAGGCTGTAGAACGGGTTTTCTCCAACCTGGAAAAGGAACTGGCTGCCTTTAAAAATGCTACCGGACTGCACTGTATTTCAGGTTGCGGACTGTGTTGCAAAAAGCCAGATATTTCAGCTAGTCCGCTGGAGTTTTTACCATTGGCCTATTCACTTTTTAAAGAAGATCTGGCTTACCAATGGCTGGAAGAATTACAAGCTTCTGGCAGTGAACCTATTTGCAAAATTTTCAGACCACTGCTAACGGATGGTGATACCGGTTTTTGTAGTAATTATAAATACCGTGGCCTTATTTGCAGGCTTTTTGGTTATTCTGCCATGCTAGATAAACAAGGCACACCGCAATTAGTAACGTGCAAAACTATAAAAACGGAGCTACCACAGGCAGTACTAACTGCTCAGCAACATATTGCGGAAGGGAAAAAAACACCTGTAATGCGCAATTATTATTTTCAGCTTAGATCTATTGACTCTGAATTAGGGCAAAATTTAATGCCTATAAACCAAGCCATTTTGGAAGCGCTGAAAATAGTACTTAGCTACTATGCTTACCGCAAACCCAGAAGAGCATAAATCAAGGGCTATTGCTCTATAGAGCGGGCAGAAAATGAAATAATAATTTCATTTTCAAATTCGTAATTAATCTGAATAGGATTGCAACACACTTCACAATCTTCAATGTACTGTTGCTTTCTCACTGAAACATCCAGAAACATAGAAATGGTTTCTCCACAGTAAGGGCAAGTGAAAAAATGTTCTTGTTCGAGCATAATTAATAAACAGGAAACAAAAGCATTGGGTTATAAACATATTCAATGCTTATCTTTCCATTATGAATATTGTAGTTTTAGATAGCTTTACCATTAATGCCTTTACGGAATATT
Source organism: Fulvivirga maritima (assembly GCF_021389955.1). Taxonomy (NCBI): domain Bacteria; kingdom Pseudomonadati; phylum Bacteroidota; class Cytophagia; order Cytophagales; family Fulvivirgaceae; genus Fulvivirga; species Fulvivirga maritima. Next base: position 1,783,951 of record NZ_CP089980.1, on the reverse strand, counting down.
GGGAGCCTTTTAAAGATTTAGGAAGTCTTACCCTTTATGAAAAATCACATCAGGATGAGATAGTGGAACGTGCCAAAAATGCTGATGCCGTAATTCTTAACAAATGTAGAATGACAGGTGTAATTATAGAGCAACTTCCTCAGTTGAAATATATTGGCCTTACCGGCACAGGCTTTGATCATGTAGATTTAGTAGCAGCAAAAAAGCATAATGTTACAGTTACTAATGCTCCGGGCTATGGTGTAGTATCCATTGCTCAGCATACTTTTGGTTTATTACTACAGCTCACTAACCGAATTACCGCCGAGCACAAAAACCTGGAATGGGTGCGCGATACTAACTTTAGTTATTACACTAATCCTATGGTAGAGTTGCACGGCAAGACCATAGGAATACTTGGCTGGGGCGCCACGGGAAAAGAAGTAGCAAAAATTGCCAGTGGTTTTGGTATGCAAGTGCTCATTCATTCAAAACATGCAACGGAAACCAGTATTGGTACTCTGGTAAATATTGAAAAATTGTTTAGCGAAAGCGATGTGGTGTCCATACATGTATCTCTAAAACAAGAGACTACAAATTTGGTCAATGAAAGTTTACTAAAGTTAATGAAACCTTCGGCCTATCTTATCAACACTAGCCGGGGGGCAGTAATAAATGAAAAGGATCTGGTAAAAGCGCTTAACCAAAATCAATTAGCCGGAGCCGGTTTAGATGTGCTTACCCAAGAACCACCTACTGAAAATGATCCTTTGCTTACCGCGAAAAATTGTATAATCACCCCTCATATTAGTTGGATGACTGCAGAAGCACAACATCGATTACAAGAAATAGTACTTAACAACCTGAAACTATTTATGAGTGGAAATCCTATTCATGTGGTGAGTTAACTATGGAAAGATTTCAATAGGCGTACCCACATTTACTTGTTGATAAAGTTCTTCTATCTCTTGGTTGGTAAATGCAATTTAGACTATAAGAATTCGGACAATCTTCTCAACTAAACCCTTGACCAATTCCTATGCTGCCAGTTATATGTCATGAGCCGATTATTTAAGCTAATCGGCTCAAATATAGCAAAATTATGAGCCGATTAGAAGGTCTAATTGGCTCATTGTTGTTTTGAAAGTGTCTTGGTAAGAATTATTGAATGCCCAATTACGCTTATAATTTATACTTTTAGTAAATAAAAATGATAGCGATTTTGGAAAAAGCCATTCCACAAATTAATTGCAGATTTGAGTTAAATCGAAATGCTCATTTTCTTTAATCAAAATGTAATCATTCATATCCTGTGGTCGGCCAAATTGTTGATAACTTTCCCAAATATGCTCAATAAACCACTCTGGTTCGGGTCCCCAGCGGTTATCCACACGTTTTCGAGCTAAAAATGTGGATTTCTCCACTTCCATAAGAATTTTCTTATCAAACATGTTTTTGAGCTCGGAATTAAAGAACACGAGAATGCCCTCTACTATAACATTACCAGAGTCAACATTTTTTATGGCCTGTATAAGGCCTTCATAATCCATGGCTTCCGGATGATCCCAATCCAAACGACCGTTGATAAGTGGAACTTCACTTTCAGATTTCACATAATCATCTTGATGAAAGAGATGGGTGCTTTCTACACCCAAATGCTCAGCCAGATTTTTGGAAAGAGTAGTTTTTCCGGCTCTGCTTAATCCACCGATTCCGATAATCATTTTTTAATTATAAATGCTGTCAATAACAGACTGATAATTTTTAATAATGATTTTTCTTTTCAGACTAAGCTTGGGAGTAACTTCTCCATTCTCGATGGTCCAGTGCTGCGGTAGCAGCCGGAATTTTTTTATTTTTTCGTATTGAGCGAAAGATTCATTGAGTCCTGCCACTTCTCGCTCATACTTATCCACAACTTGTGGATTACTTATCATTTCACTGTCAGTGGTATAAGCCAAATCATGAAGTTCGCACCAGGTTCTTAGTTTTTCGAAGTTAGGAACTATCAGTGCGCCAGGGAATTTCTGCCCTTCACCTACTATCATAATCTGATCTATCAATAATGATTCGGCAAATTTATTTTCTAACGCTTGTGGTGCAATATACTTTCCACCACTGGTTTTGAACATTTCCTTTTTCCTATCAGTGATTTTTAAATAATGGTTATCCACCATTTCACCAATATCACCAGTATGAAACCAACCGTCTCCATCAATCACTTCATCTGTAAGATCCTGACGTTTGTAGTAGCCCATCATCACGTTGTCACCTTTCACGAGTACTTCGCCGTCATTCGCTATTTTTACTTGTATTCCTTCTAGCAACGGACCTACACAACCGACCTTAAGATCATCAATAAGGCTGAAGCTTATACCGGGAGAAGTTTCTGTAAGGCCGTAGGCCTCGAGCACTTTTATCTGAGCAGCCCAGAAAATGTTAGCAAGTCTCGGCTGCAGGGCCGCGCCGCCAGAAACAATAAATTCTACTCTGCCACCAAGAGCTTCTCGCCATTTGCTGAAAATGATTTTGTTTGCCAAGGCAAGTTGTAAGTTATACACAAATCCTTTGGGCTTATTCAAATCATATTTCTTGGCTAGGTTAAGTGCCCAGAAGAAAAGGCCTTTTTTAATTCCTTTAAGCTCATATCCTGTTACCAGAATTTTTTCATAAACCTTTTCTAACAGCCTGGGAACGGTAGCAAAAAGTGAGGCTTTACCTCCCTCATATTTTCCGCAATAGTGTCCATACTCTCGGCGTAGTAAATTGACGCTCCCATCTGTAGGTATACATACAGCGCTGTGCGCTCAAAGATGTGGCTTAGAGGAAGAAAACTGAGAACCGTGTGTTCGGGTCCACCCATAGCAAAAGCTTTCGTTACAGCGCCTGCATTTGAGATAATATTTTTATGAGAAAGCATCACCCCCTTAGGATTACCTGTAGTACCCGAAGTATAGATGATCGTAGCAAGATCTTCGTACTCAATTTGAGCTCTTAAGGCTTCAATGCTTGAGTGATCAATTTCTTCAACAAGTAGATTAGTCCAGGCATACTCATCTGACCGACGTTCGAAACTATAAAGAGACAGCTCATGGTCTACAAGAGTTACTGTCTTTTCCAGTTTGGCGAACAGGTTAGCATCTCCGGAAAATACTATTTTAACTTCAGCATCATTTACGATGTAGGCATAATCTTCAGCCGTAGAGTTTGGATACATGGGTACATTGATGGCACCAATTTGAGAAATGGCAAAATCAACGATGACCCATTCAGGTCGGTTAAGTGATACCAACCCAATTTTATCTCCTGGCTTAATCCCTGCTTTTAGCAGACCAGTACTGAGCTGATTACCAATTTTTATGGCTTCCTCGGTGGAAAATTGTTTCCACTGATTATCTATTTTATGTGCAAGTGATACCTGTTGCGGTCTGTCTTCATTTTGAAACAGAAGTACATCAAACAGTCTGCGTATATTCATTTTCTTCCAACTTCTTATTTTGACTTACAAATATTCATGCTTTCCTAAAGCACTTTACATATTGAAATCTCCACGTAACTGCCTATAGCGCTTTCTAGCTTCAGCTACATATACACTGCCCGGATAGCGGGTGAGAAAATCACGATAGATTTCCATCGCCTTTTCTTTATCATTCAGTTGTTTGTCATAAATATCTCCCATGGTAAAGTAGGCATCATCACTGAGGATATCATAATCATATTCATCTACTATTTTTTTCAGTAAACGAATGGACTCTTCAAAGTCTCCTCTCTTTTTGTAAATATCTGCCTCCAGCCACAGTAGTTCGTCAGACAAACTATGACGAGAAAATTCTTTGCGCATTTGCTTAATGGCTACCAAAGCACTATCCGTTTTATTTTGGTAAAGCATTTGTTCAATAGCGGCGTATTTTTTCATCGCTGTTTCCGTGCTGTCCAAAGCTACGTTATCTTTTATCAAAATACTTAATGCCATAGCATCATTTGCTATCTCACGTGTGGTAGCTTGTTTCAAAATATCGAGATGCTCTTGTGCTAGCTGAAAATTTCCTTTGTAGTAAGAGAGCTTGGCATTTTTCAATTTGGCTTCATAACCAAGCGGCTCGTTTTTATTAGATTTTTCTACTTGAGAATAGAGCAATGTTGATTCCCACGGTTCGCCAGTAAGAATATAAATATCTCCCAGGTCTAGCTTAGATTGAGATTTTAGCTCGCTAGTAGCCTTAGGGTTTTCAATAACTTTTTTTAAAATAGCAATGGCCGAATCTTTCTGATCCAGATAAAAAGCATGGAGTAAAGCTTTGTTTCTAAGAGCCTCCAAAGTATTTCTGTTTATCCCCATTTCACTCACAAAGATGTCATAATCCTTTATCAGAATTTTTATTTCTTCTTTATCAACAGGGAAAGTGTTTTTAACTTTCTTCTCATAGGCTTTTATCAAATACATACGAGCTAGCAAATAGTTATAAGTTTCAGGATAAGTTTTAATGATGTATGAAAAAACCTTAATGGCCGTTTCGTAATCATTATTGTCCAGAGCTATATGGCCAATGTTCATACTCCTACTCCCTTCGGCCTTCATTCGTTTATCTATTGCTCGAGCCTGAATAAAAGCACCATAGAAATTCTTCTGCTGTAAGTTTACCCAAATAAGCAATTCTCCATAAATCTGACTGTCAGGCTCATCTTGTATTTTCTGATAAAGCAGATTTTCCAGACTTTCAAGTTCTTCCGGCTCTACCAGTAAGTTTTGCAAAGTGTTTTTCACATAACTTAAGTTGGCCGGGTTTTGAGTAACATACTTGAGATACTCTTCCACCATCTTGTCCTTCTCATTGGCTACCCGATAAACATTGGCAAGTTCCAGAGCATAAAGGTTATCATTATGCATGGCCTTGCGTGCTTGCTCCAAAGTTTCTGCAGCTAAAGCGGTAAACTGTTTATTCACAAAATAACTGGCCACGGTTTGCACCAGGTAGTTGTCATCTTTTATGTCATTTATAATTTGGCGAAAGTGCTTATTAGTTTTTTCTTCATTTCCCTGACTTTCATAAATGAGGCCTTCGTCTAACCTGTAATACACATTGTTTGGAAAACGCTTGGTAAGGCCGCGCAAATATTTCTGAGCCTCGTCATATTTTTTCATCTCCAGCAGGAGATGGAAATAGTTATTGTGGATAAGTGGAATATTAGCCATCTGCCGCGAAAGGTCTTCGTACATGCTTAAAGCTTTTTCAGTTTCACCTTTAGTGAAATATTCATTGGCCAACTGTACTTCATCAAATTTTTGTGCTTGCACAAAAACAGATAAAGTAAGAAATGTAAGAAGGATCAAAATTTTCATCTCGCTCATGTTATTCACACTGTTCACACTCTATATTTTATATAATATATATTTATTTAAAATTATTATTATCTATTAAGATGTGGATACGTGGATAAGTATTAAAAATATAGTTTGCATAAAACATTTGTTTATTAAATCTGAACTTGTCCATAGTTTATCCACAGCTAGTTTCTATATAATTTACTGTAAAACAATCATTTATAAAATGTCCACAGAATAAATGTGTCTTTGTGGATAAAATAAAATCTTTGTGTTGATTGTGGATTTCTGATGGTATAAATGTGAGTTGTTCTCCGCCATCCACACAAAATACTGAAATTTGGTGTGAATTCTCATTTGCCCACAATATGTTCTCAGCTGTCCACATAAGTTATCTACACTTATCCACATTAAAATGATATCTCACAGGGGCCATAAACCCAGTTAGCTCTTAAAGGAAACTGCTCTTTTCCTTCTGATGATTTATAGAATATAACAGGTTCTGGTTCTTCGTCTTTAGTAATGTTACCTGCTTCCCATACACCATTCTGATTTACATCTACCAATACACGTAGTTTATGGTCTCCTGGCTTTACGTATTTAAATTCAAAGTCCTTAGCATTCACGCGCTCCTGAAGTACCTTATTTTGAGTGTCTAATAACTGAACAATAAAACTATTGGCTTCAGTTTCTATTTTCACTACTACTGTGGCTAATTGATCTGGTTTGTTGAAACTCAGGTTAGACTGTACATTACTACTACTGTCGTTCTCGATTGATATAAACGTGCCCTTAGCCGATCTAAAGAATGGCCTTGGATCAGGAGCTTTATTTGCTTTAGTTGTATCCGATTCAGTCGGTGACGATTGTTTAGAATATAACTCAGATGCTGTTACGTTTTTGGTGTCTTCTACTACAAACAATTCTGGATTGATATTATAGTTGATCTCTAGTTCTGTCTTGTGTTTGTTCCACGTGAATTGATCTTCTTTAAAGAAAACGATGTTTGCAGAATCTAGAAACAAGTATATGCTGTCTGTATTTATTTGTGCTATAGGCTTGGTGAAATTAAATGTAGCTTTGAATTTAGGATCAATAGATAATACATTCTCAAGTTTACTTTCTGATTTGAATTCATTAGGCGACCTGTTAGTCTCTTCAAACTTGGCATATACACTGTTGATAATGGTGCTGCCTGTGGTATCAGTAGCAGTAATAATTACTTGCAAGCTATCCTTGTTGAAGTTATGATAAAGCTCAATTGTGTTAGGATCAGAGGCACTGATATTACTAAACATAGTTCCCATGCTGTCTGCTCTAACTATAGAATAATCATCAATGTATTTGTTGTATTTCACATTGAATGTGGTTCCTGATTGTCTGGCACTTTGAAATTCGAACGGTCTAACATCCATTGGTAATATTGGAATGTCTATTTCCGTAAGATTGGTATCAAGAGGAATGAGTGCAGATCTAAAACCATGTGCTTCAGTTTTGCTATCGAGCATTAGGTTTTTGTTCTTATCATTTAAAGCATAGATCTTATACAGACCATTCTTTAAGTTATTGAATTTATAATTACCTTCTTCATCAGTCTTAGTTAAATAGATTGGTGGTCCGTTAAAAACATCAACTGTGTCTTGAGAATCATAAAGAGATACAGTAATATCCTTGGCAGGTGTATTATTCATTAAATTAGTAACCTTACCTGAGATGGAAAGAGAGTCTAAATAGCTTCCTGTACTAAAGGCTAGAATTAAATTATCTGTAGGATTACCTTCTGTTATATCTTTTATGCCTTCTCTAAAGGTTAATGAATAGGTGGTACTATCTTTTAGTGGTTCTTCAAATTCTATAATTACTCTGTTCTTTTTGTATTTGAAGGTGTATTCCTGATCTACTCTGGGCGTAATGAGTATCTGTTCTTTAGGATTATCAGTTTTAACAAATTCATTGAATTCAAGTATGATCTCATCTCCTTTAAAATTCACCTCTCCCTGAGCAGGATTAGATGATACTAGTTCTGGTGGTTCTTCATCTTTAGGTCCACCAGTAGGTGATGTCTGATTAGCACAAGACCATATGCAAAGAGTAGTAAGTAGTATAATTAAAAAATTAATTGGCTTCATTAAGGTGTTCAATTATATATATTAAACTTGAGTAGTTGTTTGAATTTTTACGTGCGTATTGGTTCGATTTCAGTCCAGAAATGAAAGCTTTTGGATATTTCTCAATACTCGATCCTTTATAGGTTTCACTTAAAATGGAAACATAATAAGAATCTAATTTCATCGGTTTTACTTCTTTTACATGCAATGAATGTTTTTCCATAAGTCTTACCATGCTCTTCTGATCGAAGTGATAGAGATGTCTTGGAACATCATAGGCCGCCCACTTGTCTTTATACTTCTGAGCATCGTGAGATTCATGATTAGGAACAGCAACAATAAAAGTACCAGTTTGAGCTAGTCTTGTTTTAATGAAGCTTAAGTAATCATTAAGATCAGGAACATGTTCTAACACATGCCACATAGAAATGATATCGAATTGTTTATCCGGTAGTTCTTGGATTGCGGTGTATACCTTTAATTCTTGTGCAGTAGCTATGCTTCTGGCACTATCATCAGGCTCTACTCCTGTTGTATTCCAATCAGCATCTTTACAGGTTTTAAGGAAATGACCAGTACCACAACCCAGGTCTAGTAAACTGCCCTTGTTTGATTGTAAACTATTCACCAAAGAGAGCTTATTCTTGAGCGTGTAATTCCTGGCGACCCTATATATGGAGTTTACTAGATTATTAGATTTATTACTATGTGATATGTATTCTTCCGATTTATAATACTTACCTAGATCTTTAGGGAATGGTCTTGGATTGGTAAACAGAAAATTACAGTTACTACATTCTACTATATTAAAAGATTCCTGACTTACCGTATAATCTTTGCAAGTCAGGAATTGATTATAATTACTCTCACCGCATACTGGGCAGTGATCAAGTGTTTCTAACATGTTTTTTTATTTACTTAAATAGACCATTAGAATTGATATATCTGCAGGAGATACACCACTTATTCTAGAGGCCTGTCCTATGGTTGAAGGTTGAATCTTTCTTAGTTTCTCTCTGGCTTCAGAGGATAATGCTTTTACATCATCATAATTGAAGTTGTCACGTATTTTCTTATTCTCCAATTGTTCCATCTTCTCTGCCAGCTGCCGCTCTTTGTCTATATAACTATCATACTTAATTTGTATTTCTGCTTGTTCAAGTATGTTCTTATCATATTTGGATAGATATTCTTTAAGATCAGGATCTAATTGCTGTAGCTGAAATATGTTTAATTCAGGTCTTTTAAGCAATCCGATGACTGGTACTCTTTGTTTGAGTGCTGCAGAATTGAATGAACTTAACCCTTCATTTGCGTATTCAGGTTCTATTCTCTTTTGATTTAGATCGTTGATTATTCTTGATACATCATTCTTTTTGTCTAGCATAGCTTCTAATCTGTCATTGTCTGCCAAACCTATACTATGTCCTTTTTCTGTTAAGCGAAGATCTGCATTATCTTGTCTTAATAGAATTCTGAATTCTGCTCTGGAAGTAAACATTCTATAAGGTTCTTTGGTACCTTTATTAATTAGATCATCAATCAATACTCCTATATAGGCTTCTGATCTTTTAAGAACAAAGGGATCTTTTTCATTGATCTTATTATGAGCATTTATACCTGCAACTAATCCTTGACATGCTGCTTCTTCATATCCTGTGGTACCATTTATCTGCCCAGCAAAATATAGATTCTCTACCAGTTTTGTTTCGAGGGTGAGCTGTAGTTGTGTTGGAGGAAAGAAATCATATTCAATTGCATATCCTGGTCTGAACATTTTGGCATTCTCAAATCCTGGTATTAGCCTCAATGCTTTATATTGAACATCTTCTGGCAAAGAAGTGGAGAAACCATTTACATATATTTCTACAGTATCCCATCCTTCGGGTTCTACAAATATTTGATGTCTTTCTCTCTCAGCAAATCTATTTATTTTATCTTCTATAGATGGGCAATATCTTGGGCCTACACCTTGTATTCTACCATTGAACATGGGAGATTTATCAAAGCCAGTCTGTAGTTCTTCATGTACATTATTATTGGTGTAGGTAATAAAACAGCTTCTTTGGTTTTCTAATGGCTTGGTATTGTTAGAATATGAGAACTTTTCTGGTAGCTCATCTCCTTTTTGTTCTTCCATTTTAGAATAGTCAAGGCTACGACCATCTATTCTTGGAGGCGTTCCTGTCTTCATACGTCCTGCTTCAAAGCCCAGGTTCACCAGTTGTTCTGTAATTCCTTTAGCAGCCCTCTCTCCTGTACGCCCACCACCGAATTGTTTTTCACCAATATGTATCAGTCCATTCAAAAAGGTTCCATTGGTAAGAACTACAGCTTTAGCTTTAATTTCTAGTCCAAGACTTGTAGTAACACCTTTGATTTTATTACCTTCTACTAATACTCCTGTGATCATTTCTTGCCAGAAGTCTACATTAGGTGTGGCTTCTAACGCTAATCTCCATTCTTCTGCAAAGCGCATTCTGTCATTTTGAGTACGTGGACTCCACATTGCAGGACCTTTAGACTTATTAAGCATACGGAATTGGATCATACTTTTATCTGAAATGATACCTGATATCCCTCCGAGCGCATCTATCTCTCTTACAATCTGTCCTTTCGCTACACCACCCATTGCTGGGTTGCAGCTCATTTGAGCTATAGTATTCATGTTCATAGTTGCCAAAAGCACTTTTGATCCCATTCGAGCCGCCGCGTGTGCAGCTTCACATCCAGCATGTCCTGCCCCTACTACTATTACATCATATTCTGGAAACATATATAATATCTCTTTTAGTGTTCCACGTGGAACGTAGTCTTAAATGTCATTCGTTGTTTTGTATGTGTTCCACGTGGAACATGAACTTTTGCAATTCTCGATTTCAAATAATGTTCCACGTGGAACATTATTTCATCTGAGTAAGTGCTTTATTAAAGTTCCACGTGGAACAGTTTATAGTGATGTTAAGCTTTCATCTTCCTTTGATCTCATTATCGTTTTTTCTTCTTCTGTTTTATCTCCATATCCCAAAAGATGAAATACTCCATGTATAAGCACACGGTGTAATTCTGTTTCAAAAGGAATGTTCATGCTATCTGCATTGTCTTTTATTCTATCGATGCTTACAAATATATCTCCCTCTATCATCTCAGCGTCTTCTGAATTGTCAAAGGTGATAATGTCTGTGAGCGTATCATGATCAAGGTATTCCATGTTCATGTCGTATAGATAATCATCAGAACAAAAGATGAAGTTCAGCTCCTGAAGTTTATAGCCTTCATTCTCTATGATCTTATTGATCCATGTTTGAGTAGGCTCAGGATTAGAAAGCTTGAATTCTGTATCTTCCTGAAAGAAATGTATCTCCATTAATCTATATAGAAATTGAGTTCTACCACCTTACCTTCATCTTTGAATGTTACTTCATCAGACAAATGCCGCATAAGGAATATGCCTCTACCTCCTGGTTTCTCCAGATTTTCTGGTGAAGTAGGGTCTGGAAGATTATGATAATCAAATCCAGGCCCTTCATCTTCTATAGTGAATCTGATGAGACTATCTTGTAGTGATAGACTTAGGGCTACATTCTTCGACTTGTCTTGCTGGTTGCCATGCTTTATGGCATTGTTGACGGCCTCTGTTACAGCAATCATAATGTTGCCATAGATGTCATCATCCAGCTTGAACTTCTCCTTTGCATTGTCAATGAAGCTCTCGATCATTCGGATATTCTCTGATAAGGAAGGGATCTGAATTTTAATGGTGTTCATTTGAATTAATTATTAGGTTTATTACCTAGTCTTTTAAAATACTCGTTTACTTCTTGCTTGTAATATGGATAGAGTTTCGGTGGAACTGTCTTTAATAGTTCTACCTCTTTCTCCTTCAGCTTAAAGTATTCTTCAAAAGCTTTTGGTAAAGCCTTTTCATAGTCCTTAGCTGACTCCGCTTTTCTTTCCTCGTCTTGCTCTCTTTCTCTCATAGCATCTTCTGCCTCGAGCATACGAGTTAATATCTCTTTCTGGCGATTAATGGTTTCTTGAGTGATCTGTTTGTTTACCAAATCTGTTTCTGTCTCTTCCATCTTTTCAGGTAATCCATCTCCTGGTTTGTTTCCTGATTCGCCATACTTCTCTTGCATCTCCTGCATTTGCTGTCTTATACGTTGCTGCTCTGCTGCAAGTTTAGCCAGCTCCTCAGATAGCTCTCTACCACTCTTGCCACTTTTCTTTAGATCGTTAATCTTATTATTAAGCTCTTTTTGAAGCTGACTAAGTGATGGTGTCTTTTGTTTACCCTTCTGCTTAGACTGTCCTTGGCCTTGAGCATCCTGCATGGCGTTCATCATCTGTTCCAGTACATCATCTAATAACAGTGCCAGGTTATTCATAGAGGTCATGGCGAACTGTTGCTCAGATACTGCTATGGGTTTCTTACGATCTTTAATAGCCTTTACACTCTTATCCATATGATCGTTCATCTCTCCTACCTCACGAGTAACGAAAGTGGCTATTTGAAATACTCTATTGGCCAATGATAGTAAACTATCCTGCACTATCTTGGCATCATCTCTCAGTTTCAGTTCTGTTTGGCCCAGGTCTACAAAGCGTGGATCACTCTGTTGTACATTTTTAAACTCCTTCATTAAATCCTCCTGATCAAAAGAAAGCTTAAGCAGGTTATGAACTATATCTCTTAAGTCATCCAGGTTTTCCTGCATCATAGTCATTTCCATACCACTCTGCATTTGTTGCATCTTTTCTTTCATCTTCTGCATCTGCTGCTTAACATTCTGCTGAGATTCACTGGCCTTTTTCTTCTTATTCTTTTCTAGAGATTCCTTAGCATTCTGCTGCTCTTGCTCTATCTGCTCTTCCTCTTCTTGAGTGTCTGGTAATGATTCAGGATTTTTAAGCTCCTGATTCATCTCTTCAAGCTCTTCCTTATCCTTCTTAAATTCTTCGAAATCCTTTTGTAGTTCTTCCTGCTCCTTAGCTAGCTCCTCTTTATCCGATGATTTATCATCTGTTTTTTCGCTCAGTTCTTCTTGCTTTTTGATCTGATCATCTAATTCACTAATGGCATCATCTAGCTTTTGATCAAATTGCATTCTTTTAAATAGCTCAAGAGTTCTTTCCAGTTCCTGCTCCAGGTTCTCTTCTTTATTATCAATCTGATCTAAGGTGTTTTGAATATCATCAATATCCTTTTCTTCTAGCAGCTTTTTGAGTTCTTCATATAGCTTTTTAGTTTCATCATCCAGCAATTCATCCATCAACTTTTGTAACTGCTTAGATTTTTCACTGATGTTTTTATTTTCTTCAGAAAAACGATTTCTCTTATCCTGGTTATTTTTATTCTGCTCCTTTAACTCTTCTAATGATTTGTTGAGTTCTTCTTTCTTCTCTATAATATCTTTAAGTAAGTTCTCTTCTTGCCAGTTGAGATCTTTCTTACCTTTTAGCCTATTCTCTGCCTCTTTTATCTTTTCCTTTAGTTCCTGAGCATCTTTAATAGTTTTATCGATGTCCTTTTCAGTCTTAGCATTGGTTTTATCTACCTGATCTTTTATTTCTGATTTGGTAGGCAGTTTAAAGGAATATGTACCTGTTTTGGCAGATTTTCTACCATTTACACCATCGTTATCCCAAACTTGTAGATAGTAATTAATGCTATTGCCTTCTTCTATGTTTAGAGAATCTAAAAACCATTGATAGTAATAGCGCTGACTATTCTGGTTTTTGGAAATGGCAATGTTTATAGATTTAGTTTTTCCCTTACCGTTTTTGCCCTTCTCATTAATAGTGTAAAATAACTTTAGTTGCGTGAGACCGTAATCATCTGATATATTTCCGCCTAAGGCAATGTAATTATACATAGTAGTATCCTGATAAGTACTGAGGTCTATTTCAGGATATTGATCTTTAACAACGTCTATTTTGTAAAGAATTTTCTCTTTATTATTACTGTATTGGTTCTTAAGATTTAGACTATAAATCTGTGAGTTAAAAAACTGCTTTTCAAACTCAAATACTTGATTGTCAATATTTTGAAGGGTGTATAAGCTGTCAGATTTATCAAAACCAATAGTAGCTTCTTCTGACTGAATAGTCTTAAGTTGCCACTTCACTTGGGTGCCTTCTGGTATTTGTAAATTGCCTGTATTATTGAGTCTTTCATTTTTCTTACCGAGATAGGCAGGGTAATCCAGATATACGTTGAAGTTTTTGATATTAGGCCGATCCACTACTTTTACATGATAAGTAGATGAATTATATCCGGCAGCCTGGAAGGAGAAATTTTTGTCATCCTGGATTTTACTGAAAGTGTAAGTATAGCTCCCCTCTTCAGGTGACATTTTGATCATTCGATCATTTAGAACTATGTAAGCATTTTCCGGAAGTACATCTCCATCTAAGTTTAGCTTCAGATTGAAGTCTTCATTTTTAAATGCGATCAACTCATCATTTTCCAGTTCGAAAGAAAATGGTGCTTCCGGAACGAACTCTCTATTAAATTCTATGATTCTTGAGGAGCTGGAAGTGATAAATGAAGGGCTTATAATTAGCACAGAGAGTAGTACAACCAAGGGCACTACCAAATATTTAACGTACGAGCGATTGCGCTTAAAATCTACGGCTTCAGTGAATTCGTAAGATGCAATTATATCTGATTTTTGTAATATGCTGGCTTGAACCAGGGCTCCTTGAAACTTTTGTAACTGAATGATATTCAGTAGTTTATCATTTATCTCCGGAAAATGCTGTCCAATTTTTTTAGCCGCTTCTTCATCGCTCATAGCTTTTTCATTTTTGAGCAACGAGATCAAAGGAATTACTACATATTTACCCATGGCCCATAGGGCAACTCCCACAAAAAGAAACAGTAAAATGGCCCTAATTAGTGATCCGAAGCGGAAAGAATACTCTAAAGTATTGAAAATCAGGAATATGGAAAAAGTAAGGCCTAGAGAAATGAGCAAACCTTTTACAGCGAGGTTCAAAAAGTACTTTTTTCGATACTGTCGTATTTTGCTGTAAATGTTTTGCTCAACGTTATTCATATTCACCAGATAATTTTAAATCTCATATATAATCCAGTATTCTTAAATCGGACTTTGGAAATATATTATACGTATAAGAACGGACCATAGTTCAGTATGATTTATCTCTAACTTTTTAAATATACATCGATATGCTATTCCTACCAAAATCCTCAATTAAGACACTACAATATTCAGTTCTTTTTCAAAATATTCAAGCACGTGCATCTTCAGCATTTTCTCTTGTTCCAGAAGATCAAAGTGCGGAAGATTCTTCACCTTTTTCCAATGTGGCCAACCCTCTTCATCAAGTCCTTCTAACTGATAGAATCCGGAAAAGCTAAGCACCTTGCAAATGGCTATGTGCATTAAGTCTTGTTTTTCTTCTTTACTAAAGACCTTCTTCCCTTTGCCAAGCTCTTGCACGCCTATAAGAAATAATATGCCATTTAAATCTTTGGGCTTTTTACCAATTACTTCTCTTAAGTGTAGGCGAAGTTTTTGCCAGGCTCTCTCTAACTCAAGGTCTTTTTTTATCATGCTGATTCACCTTCTAATTCTTCCCAAAATTCTACTGCTCTTCTCAGGTGCGGTATTACTATGGTTCCGCCTACCAGGTTGGCTATGGCAAAGCCTTCAAAGATTTGCTCTTTGGTTATTCCTATCTCATAGCATTTTTGAACATGATATTTTATGCAGTCATCACATCTTAGCACCATAGAAGCCACCATACCCATAAGTTCTTTAGTTTTTACATCTAAAGCACCTTCAGTATAAGCATTGGTATCCAGGTTAAATATTCTTTTCAGCACTTTGTTATCGGCACCAAGAATTTTTTCATTCATCTTGCTGCGGTAACTGTTAAATTCTTCGACTTTATTCATTAAATTATTTAGTAAAATATTCCTGCAAATATATCCATTCTCATACAATGCTAAATGATTTCATATCATTGTTCTTCCCTAACTACTGCCTGGCCTGCAATCGTGGGCTGGCCAAAGGAGAAAAATTGCTTTGTTTAAAATGTGAATATAATCTGCCAAAAACTGATTCTCATTTACACCATGATAATTTCATAGCCTCCAAATTTTACGGCAGGGCGAAACTATTACATGCTGTTGCCAGATATAAGTTTAATAAAAGTGGAAAAGTTCAAAGATTACTGCACCGATTGAAATATGGCGATAAACCGGAATTAGGAACTTTAATGGGTAGCGAATATGGTAAAGAATTAAGAGAAGCTAATTTTTCTGAGCATTATGATGTAATAGTGCCAGTACCTCTTCATAAGAAGAAGTTACGCCGGCGAGGCTATAATCAGAGTGCTATGTTTGGTACGGGTCTGTCAGAATCACTGGAACTACCTCAGTATGAAAATGCCTTGGTAAGAAATATCTATACTTCTACTCAGACTAAGAAATCTCGTCTGGACCGATTGAAGAATGTAAAAACCATTTTTGGCTATAATAAAGAGGTCTCATTGAGCGGTTTAAGCGTGCTTTTGGTAGATGATGTGATCACCACTGGAGCCACGCTAGAAGCTTGCATAGAAGCGCTTACAGAGGCAGGAGCGACATCTATTGGCGTGGCTGCTATTGCTTCAGCAAAATAGCTCAGGCTATTTGTCAACTAGGTGAAGCGCTAAGCTCCCTTAATATGGAATATTATAGTTAGGTACCACTATGATTAAATCATATTGCGCCATCTTGTTAAATCTCCCTCCATTTTTTCAATGTTCTTGTAAATATTCTTTTGCTTTCTTTTTTCAAGTACATGTTTTCCGTATTCGGTGCAGAATGAATGTTTTTGAAGGAATTCCAGATTGTTATTATACCACTGTTTGTCTGATAGGCAGGTATTGAGATTTTTCTCCCACTCTATCCTTAGTTTTTCCAGCCAATCGAAATATTTGTTACAGGCGAGATGATAAACATCAGCATCACAAATAATTTGTTCGGCTAAAGTTGTTGGCTTATGGCCAAATTTGGTGGCATTGATGCAATTGAGCACCTCCTTCAACTTCTTCGGTGCATACTGTTCCTTCTCTAAAAAATCCTGAGCTATAATTTTGCTTTCCTCTTCATGATTAAAATAATCTTTCAAATATCCGGTATCATGAAACCAGGCAGCAATAGTGACTATCTCGCGAATTTCATCATCAACTTTGAGCTTGTCACATACCTCCTGAGTGGCTTTAACCACCATTTTTGTATGATTAATATTATGAAAACACAAATCATTAGATGTGTTAGCTAATATTTTACATACGTAGGCTTCCGATTTTTTAATTATGGATCTCATGCACTTTTCCTTTTTCATTCATCAACACGCAACCTTTCTACCAACGGTTGGTTGAGCAATAAATTATTTTATCGAAATTGTTATTATTTAATTTTTGTGACCAACCAAATTTTAAATCACTGCGTGTAGAGAAATAACCGTGGAAGAGAACAAGGAATTTCATCAGCTGCTAAAGCAATGCAAAAAAGGTCATAGGCAATCTCAAGATAGATTGTACCTGGCTTTTTATAACTATGCTATGAGTATAGGCTTACGATATTCTCGTGATCGCGAAGAAGCACTCGAAATAGTTAACGACGCATTTATAAAGGTTTTTACTAACCTAAATAAATACACGGCAGGTCTTTCCTTTAAAGGATGGTTACGAAAAATAGTAATCAATAGCGCCATAGATTATTACAGGAGAAATGAAAAGCATTATCATAATGTAGATATTTCTTATGCTCGCTTTGAATATAATGACTATGATATTCTGGGTAAAATAAGCGAAGAAGAGATAATTGCTCTTATTCAAGAGCTGCCTCCATCCTATAGAATAGTGTTTAACCTGTACGCCATTGAGGGATTTAAGCATGACGAAATAGCGCAGAAGCTCGGAATAAGTGCAGGAACCTCAAAATCTAACCTTTCTGTAGCTCGCACCAAGTTGCAAGCTGCAATCAAGAAAATAAGTAACGTTCGTAAAAATCATGGATGATAACAAGTTTGACGAATATATAAGAAATAAGGTAGAGTCTTATAAAGACACCCAGGAAGATGAGGGTGCTCTGGCTGCTTTTAGGGCCAGGATGGAAGGGGTACATTACGTGCCTTGGTACGTCAAATACAAAGATTTTATGAGAATAGCTGCCGCTGTGATTATTATCTCCTTATTGAACTTTGGAGTTTACTCATATTATCATAATCAGGATAACGATGAGTTGAGAGAGGCTTTGGCCAGCTTAAAAGAAAATATTGAAGAAAACGAAGAGCTAAAATCTCAAATAAACTATTGGCAAAATCAGGCTAATGCCATTTCGGTAAATACAGATACGGTATATGTAGAACGAGAGGTAGTAAAACATATACCTATGTATGCTATGGCTCAAACTACAGTGGGTAGAAATGAAAATAAGATTTTGCTGGGTACTGATAGTGAAATATCAGATGAATTGAAATCATTCTTAACCAGATATTCTTTAGCCAGTGCAGATGCTCACGGAAATATTTACCTGAATTATAGAAATGAAGAGAATCCTGATCATGTAAATAGAAAAGGGGCTTATTTACCTGTTTCTCAAGGTTTTCATTCTTCCATGATAGCTATGGTAGATCTTGAAAAGGAGGTTGAAGAGATCAACAAAAACAAAAAACATAGAACCTCTATAGCTATGATGCGTGAGCTGGAAAAGCATAGGATGAATGGTATAGGATTTCAGTTTGGCCCAGAAGTGGGCTTTTATAAATTGGGAGTTGATAAAGCGTCTGGCAATTTAGGTCCTATGGGTGGAATAGAGGCTGAATTTATTTTAAGTCCGGCATTAAGAATAGAAACCGGAGCCAGATATATGCTCAATAGCTATGTGGTAGATAATCCGGAAAAATTGGGAGATGATTTATTAGACTATCCTGCAGCAGATCAGGAAATAGGCGAGTTGACTAAAATTAGAAATCAATCCAATATTTTAGCCTTCCCTATTCATCTTAAATATAATTTACCACTTTCTGAAAACAGGTATTTGTTTGTATCATCAGGCATATCACCTATGCTATATCTCAATCAGAATTTCAAATACATATATGCCTATAATTATGATAATGGTTCGGAAGATGATTTTACTGTAGAAATAGAAGCATCTAAATTTCATGATGAGCCCGCTATGTTTTTAGGAACTATAGATGCCTCTCTTGGAATAGAAAAAATATTAGAAAATAAATCTCATTTACTCGTATCGTTGTTTTATCAACATGGTATTTCTACCTTGGGAAATGAAGGAAGAAA
The DNA here is from genome assembly GCF_021389955.1 of Fulvivirga maritima. Classification (NCBI taxonomy): domain Bacteria; kingdom Pseudomonadati; phylum Bacteroidota; class Cytophagia; order Cytophagales; family Fulvivirgaceae; genus Fulvivirga; species Fulvivirga maritima. Next base: position 1,765,219 of record NZ_CP089980.1, on the reverse strand, counting down.
TATTAGCATGCTAGGCTTGCAAACTGCTCTTCGCTTCAGGGTAAAATAAAGTGTGCTCGTCATGAACTTATACCATATGAGAATGGTTTAATCATGACTTTCATAAATACAAATATGGCGAAATATTTTTGGCTAATGTGCCTAATGGTTATCAAAACCATTATACTCTTTGGGCAAAATTTAGAAGAAGATAATGTGGAGTTGGAGGCCGATATTATTCCTTACAGACCACGCATAGCTGAGATTACGTTTAATAATCTGTATGATTATAAAATGAGCTCAACTTCTGAAAATATGGGCGAGGCTGAAACTGAAATTGAGAGAGATACTCAAATGAAAATCAGGCTTGGTGCACCTATTATTATGAAGGAGAAGACCATGTTTGGTGTACAGCTTAAATATGACAGACATAGCTTTTTGCTTGATTATGATAACGGTGGCCAAGATTATGGCTTATACAATCATATAGAAAGACAAAAATTCACCAGTCTGGGCGGCAGATTTTTATTGCGAAGAGATTTAGCCGAAAATAAGAACGTAACCATTATTGCCGGAGCAGAGTTAAAAAGTGATGGTATAAAATGGACTAATAAAAGTGCCAAGTATTACCTGATGGGCTCCTATGAAGTTGCTCTCAATGAGCGCACAAAAATCGGAGGTGGTCTAGCACTGGCCTATACCCTATCTGCGCCTCAGATATATCCTTTCTTTAGTTACGAACATAAGATCAATAAAAATTGGACCCTGGATTTATACCTACCTAAAACAGCGGCGCTCAGGTATAAGGTCAGTAATAAATTTTATATAACAGGCTCTGCCGAAGTAAAGGGTTGGAGATATGCTATCAGAAATACCGACGTATCTGATGAAGTACTTACCCTGAGAAAATCCGATATATATGCCGGGCTAAGTTTGGAGCATGAAATTCATGATTGGCTGTGGTTAGGCTTTGATGCTGGCTTTACATTTAACCTGAGAAACTATCTAGCTGAGCCTGGTGACAGGCGAAGAGATGCCCTGATAGAGCTCAATCCGCAGAACGCACCGTTTGCCAGATTTGGCTTATTTATAGTGCCTCCCAGAAGGTTTTATAAGTGACCTACTTACTAAAAAGTAATTTTATGTAAGAAATTTGATATCAATGGGTTACAACAGTTTTAAGTGCCTTAAAATGGCTTATTTTGTGCTTGCGTGATATCAATTTTAATAAATCGAGCAGGTATGTTCATCAAGAATTAAAATAAGTTCTTATAAAAGTGGCACTGTTTTTTCATAATTTAGATATATCACATAAAATGTATTTGCATGAATTTTAAAAGAGTATTACTAGCAGTTTTATTTTTGGCTTTTATTAAAACAGCAGCAAGCGCTCAGGTTGTAGGAAAACAATTTCCTGAATTGGAGGCAGAAACCGTGTCGGACTCGGTGGTGATCTTACCTAAAGGTACCATGGGTAAATACACTTTGATAGGAATGGCCTATTCTAAAAAATCAGAGAAGGATCTAAATACATGGTTTAGCCCCATATATAACAAGTTTTTAAGAGAAGGCGGCGGCCTCTTTTCTTCATTTGGCTATGATGTAAATGTGTATTTCATACCTATGTTTACTGGTATAAATGCGGCGGCTACAGGCACTGCCAAAAACAAAGCGGCAAAAAACATAGATCCGAAGCTATTACCTAATATTTTATTCTACAAAGGTAAACTGAAGCCTTACAAAGAATCATTAGCTTTTGACAAAAAGGATGTTCCTTACTTTTTCATTCTTGATAAGCAGGGTAAAATAGTTTATGCTACTACAGGAGCTTATAGTGACAAGAAGATGTCAGAAATAGAAGATGTTTTAGAATAAAAATAGCGGCTTTTTAAAGAGCCGCCACTATATTTTAAATATTACAAAAGAGGTTCTTGAAATGTACTGCCATTATAAATGGAGCATATTTCTAGAACCTTTGTAATTTTTAGGCTTTAAGCTTTTCACTAAAAACAGCCTTTACTTTATCTACCTTTGGTTTTACCACAAACTGACAGTAAGGTTGCTCAGGATTTTGATTAAAATAATTCTGATGATAATCTTCAGCTTCAAAGAAAACTCCTAATGGAGATATTTCTGTAACTATAGGATCTGTGAAAGCCTTTGCATCATTTAGCTTTTGTTTGTATTCTTCAGCTATGGCTTTCTGCTCATCATTGTGATAAAAAACAGATGATCTATATTGGGTGCCTACGTCTGCTCCTTGCTTATTGAGTGTGGTAGGATCGTGTGTTTTCCAAAATACTTCTAATATATCTTTAAAACTGATTTCATTAGGGTCAAAGGTGATTTGAGCTACCTCGGCATGGCCGGTTAGTCCGCTGCATACTTCTCGGTAGGTTGGGTTTTTTACTTTGCCACCAGTATAACCAGAAACCACTTTTTTAACACCTTTTAAATTTTGAAAAACAGCTTCTACGCACCAGAAACAACCTGCGCCTAAAGTAGCCTTCTCCAAATTATTTTCTTCCTCAATCATACGTTTAGTATTAGGTTAAAATGTTCGTTATTTATAAAAGCAATTGCTTTTTTAGATATACGGAATTTCCACCGTAAAGATTGATCCTTTACCTTCTTCAGAGTTCATTCTGATTTTTCCGCTTAGTTTATCTACGGTTTCTTTAACAATGTAAAGACCGAGGCCGGTTCCTGATGAGCTTTCATTGGCTCTGTAAAACATATCAAATATTCTTTGGTGGTAGCTCTCAGGTATACCAGGACCGAAATCACGGATAGAAAGCTCCACCATATCAGATTTATTTTTGAGGACCTTTATTTCAATACGCTTGTCATCGCTTTCTACACAGCCATAATGAATTGCATTGCTCACTAGGTTTCTCAATATTACTCTTAGTCTGGTGGGATCAGTTTTAATGATAAGACCATGTTCAATATCTTCACATCTTATTATCTGATCAGCTCCTTCAATATATTGTAGATCATCAAAAATATTTGAAAGCATTTTTTTGATATCCACTACCTCATAATCAATATCCAATCTGGCATTTCTGCTGAAGTCAATGATATCTTTTATTGATTGGTTAAGCCTGGAAATGGAGTTAGACATCATTTCATAATATGCTTGTCTATTTTCAACCTCCGTTTCGTATTTAACTAAATTAATTAGACCCATAACAGAGGCCAGCGGAGCTTTTAAATCATGCGAAGCACTGTATACAAAGCTATCCAGTTCTTTGTTTACCTTTTTTAGCATATCGTTTTGTGCTAAAAGTTGCTCCTCAGCATTAACGCGTTCACTAATGTCTTTTAAGAAAAATGAGGCGCCGGTAATCTTTCCTCTTTCTTCTATAGGGTAAGCATAAATCTCGAAATAGTTTCTGTTTTCAGTATCGGTCTCTTCGTTTACGATATCTCTATAAACTGCTCTTTGTCCGGAAAGGATGTCATCAAACCTTTTTTTCCAGGTTTTTTTCAAGTTATTATCGTTCGGGAAGAGTTCTAAGAGATTACTGCCTCTGCTTAAAGTATTACCGTATGAAATCTGCCAAGACTGAGCAAAAACGGTATTGTAATCTATAAGCTTATAATTTTCATCAATAAGCCAAATAGAGTTATCAGAATTATCAAGAATAGATCGTAAGTTGACTTCCTTTTTAACAATGTCAGTGGTACGCTCACGCACCTTTTCTTCCAGCTCTTTATTTTTTTGCTCTACCATCATCTGCTTGTTCTTCTCTTCTCTGATTAGCGTCTGGTAGATTTTATAAATTCTTACGCCGAGTCCATATGATAAAATGAGCGTACTGCTTATGAACCCTATGTGAATAGCATACTTAGGGATAAACCCGAAATCAAATACTTGTAAAAGATATAGGTTAAGTAAGAAAACGAATACAGCGAAAATTAAACAAGCAGTGAAGAAGTATCCGGCCTGAGGTATATTAAGCTTGATTCCTAACAAGCCAATTATTAGCATGAAAGGAAGAACTATTAAAGACAGTATAGCAGTAGCTGTAAATGCGGAAGGAGGATAGGTAATTAAGCAGATGAAAGTAATACCTGCGATAGTGCCAATAAACCATTTGGTGAAATTACTTATTTTGGGAGACCACGAACCGATATTAAGAAAGTCCATCATAAAGAATAGACCTAATATTAATGTGGTGCTGGTGGTTATTACATTTAAATAGCCGTTACAGAAGTCTACTAGCGGAAAAAGAAAGAGTGAATTGAAACCATCAGTGTATGCTGTAGATAATGATACCGACAGGATATATATAGCATAATAAAGGAATACATTAAACTTAGTGCTGATAAACAGTAAAATGTTATACAGCATTAGAATAATTAATGCACCGTAGAACAATCCTAAATATGTTCTTTCATTGGTGTTTTTCGAAAGCGCCTGTGCATCATCTTCTATTGTAGCAGTGATAGTAATGCTATTGGGTGAAGTGATTTTAAAATAATAATCAGTAGACTGTAAAGGATCTACTAATATCATAAAACTATTATGATTTCCCGGGATGCTTTTTTCATTCGGATCAATACAAGAGCCGGTAGAAGAATGACTGGTTCTGCCTGACTCTCTAATTTCAAAAAGCTCTATCTGCTGAATGGACTGATCATAAAATTCTATGGCCAGTTGCTCCGGATCATAGACAAGGCCGACCACCTGAAGCTTTAGCCAGATGGTCTGATTGCCAATTCCTTTTCTCAGGCCTTTATTATCCATGTGAGACCAGGCGGTAGAATCTAAAGACACTACTTCATCTATATCCAGATTATTGTTCTGGTCTACTAAATAGTCAAAATAAGAATTTAAGTTACTTTTTTTCCTCAGGCCTTGTATTTCAAGGACGTCCTGAGCACTACTTATGCCCTGCGCGAGGCATAAGAATATTAAAGCCAAACAAATATACCTCAAGTGCATGTAGAGTTTAAGCCACTTAATCACCGAAAGAGATACCTATCCCTTTCGCTGCCTGTACTAAGAAAGATTCTTTTTTAATATAATTATATTCTACAATGGCATCTAATAAAGGTACAGAAGTTATTTCATTATCTATATAAGCGGCCATTCTTCCATATTCTCGGTTAAGCACCATTTCAAAAGCTTTTACTCCAAAGAGCGTAGCCAATATTCTATCGAAAGCTATTGGTGTACCACCTCTCTGCGTATGTCCTAATACAGTTTCACGAATATCTGCTTTAAGACCAGCTTTTTTCAGTTGTGCAGATAGTTGGTAGGCAATTCCTCCTAATCTTGTATTTTCATAACCTACTTCTCCACTTTCTCTCTCTGTTACCTCTCCTGAAATAGGCTTGGCACCTTCTGCTACTACTATGTTGGCAAAGCCCTTACCTTTGTCATATCTTTTATTGAGTCTGCTTACTACCTTTTCAATATCATAAGGAATTTCAGGAATAAGACATACTTCGGCACCACCAGAAAGAGCGGTGTGTAGTGCTATCCAGCCAGCATCTCTACCCATTACCTCCATAATCATTACTCTATGATGACTTTCTGCAGTAGTTACCAATTTATCAAAACTGTCACTGGCTACTTGCACAGCGGTGCTAAAACCAAAAGTAAGGTCAGTAGCAGAAAGGTCGTTATCAATAGTTTTGGGTACGCCTACCACATTTAAACCTCTTTCATGCAGTTTTTGAGAAATTCTTTGAGATCCGTCTCCTCCAATGCTTATGACAGCTTCAAAACCCATCTCCTTGATTTTGTTAATGAGTTCTTCTGAACGATCAATAATCTCCCATGTGCCATCTTCCTTTTGTATAGGAAACTGTAATGGATCTCCTTTACTGGTAGTTTTTAATATAGTACCACCTTTCACATGAATACCTGCTACTCTTTTTCCACTTAGTTTTACCAGTTCTTGTGGTTCTTTTAGAATACCATTAAAAGCACCTATGCTACCCCATACTTCCCAGCCGCCTTCTTTTTTGGCTCGCTTAGCAATAGAACGTATTACAGCGTTTAATCCTGGGCAATCTCCTCCGCCGGTGAGTACAAGTACTTTCTTATTCATGATCAATGTTTTAGTTATAGGTAAATATGTACTTTTTGTTAAGGCTGAAAAGTACACTAATTAATTTAGCTTTTAAAACTATGGCATCGACTATTGAATAACCGGTGCCATAGAGTAATTATTTGTAATTGGAAATATTATGATTCCAGGCGATCCTTAACATAAGAGATCTCAGTTTTTCCATGTGGTTTTGGGTGACCTTGCTCATCCAGACCCACAAACACTATCTTATCTACTGCTAAAATGGTCTTTCTTGTCAGTTTGTTACGCACTTCGCAAGTTAGAGTGAGCGATGTTCTACCAAATTTGGTAGCTTCCATGCCTAATTCAATAATATCACCTTCACGAGCGGAACTCACAAAGTTGATTTCTGACATATATTTAGTAACACATCTCTGATTTTCCAGCTGAATTATTGCGTAAATAGCTGCCTCTTCGTCAATCCACCTCAATAGACTACCTCCAAATAAAGTTCCGTTTGGATTCAAGTCTTCTGGTTTTACCCATTTTCTTGTATGAAAATTCATTTTATTTAATTTTAAGTATCAATCACTTTATTATATCGAAATTTAATGGCTCACTGAAAGGGCTTTATATCCATTTATAAAAAATTTTTAACTATTTGCCTTTTCTTTACGTTTGCACGTTCAAATATATTTAACAATACGCAATGAAGAAAACTTGTATACTAAGTATAGCTCTTCTGCTATATGGATTTACGCTATTTGCTAATGATGGGTACAACTATACGCTTGATCTTACTGAGGTAAAAGATGATAAAGTGTATGTAGAATTAGTTACTCCAGACATTAAAGACAAAGAAATAACCTTTTACTTGCCAAAAATGATACCTGGTACCTATGCTATAGAAGATTATGGCCGTATGGTATCTGCTTTTAAGGCATTAGATAAAAAAGGAAGAGAATTAGAAGTGGAGCACCCTGATGATAACTCTTGGGTGATCAAGAAAGCGAACAAGCTTACAAAAATTACTTATTGGATTGAAGATACCTATGACACTCAGTTAGAAGGTCCGGATATTTTTCAACCCGCAGGCACTAACATAGAGGCAGGAAAAAATTTCATTATTAACAGTGGTGGTTATTTTGGATACTTTGAAGGTAAAAAGGATGTTCCTTTTGAGCTTAATGTAATAAAGCCTACTGGTTTTTATGGAGCTACCGGACTTGTGCCTGCTAAAATTGATAACAAGAAAGATGAATTTAAAGTAGCTGGCTATGATGAATTAGTAGATTCTCCTATTATGTATAGCAAGCCAGATACGGCTTTTGTGAAAGTAGGTAATACGGATGTTTTGGTAGCGTCTTACTCGCCTAACCAAAAAGTGACAGCCAAAGAAATAGCGGCTAGCATAGAAGAAGTGCTAATGGCGCAGCAGAAATACCTGGGCGGAACTTTACCGGTAGATAAATATGCTTTTATATTTTATTTTACTGATCAGCCCGTAATGTCATATGGTGCGTTGGAGCATTCTTACAGCTCATTCTATTATATGCCTGAGATGACTATCTCTCAGATGGCACAGCAACTTCGTGATTTTGCTGCTCATGAGTTTTTCCACATCGTAACGCCGCTTACTATTCATAGTCATGAAATAGCTGAGTTTGACTTCAATGACCCTGAGATGTCTCAGCATCTTTGGATGTATGAAGGTGTTACTGAATATTTCGCAGGAAATATGCAAGTGAAATATGGCCTGATTACTCCTGAAGAATATTTACAGGTGTTAAGAGAAAAAATGATCACAGCTACACAGTTTATTGATACTGTTGCTTTCACTACCATTAGTAAAGGTACCCTTGATCAATATGAAGATCAGTATTATAACGTTTATCAAAAAGGAGCGCTTATAGGCATGGCTCTTGATATTCAGTTGAGAGAATTATCTAATGGCGAGTATGGAGTTCAGAATTTATTGGCTGACCTTTCAAAAAGATATGGTAAAGATAAGGCCTTTGATGATGATGAGCTTTTTGGTGTAATCACTGAGCTTACTTACCCTGAAATAGGTGAATTTCTTAACACTTATGTAGGTGGTTCTACTCCACTTCCGTATGAGGAATTGTTTAACAAAGTGGGAGTTACTTTTACTCCTGAGAAAATGGTAGAATCACTTAGCTTAGGCTTACAACAAAGCAATATAGCAGTAGCTCCTTATGATGGCAAGCAGTATTTAGCTATACAAAATGCCGAATACTTAAACCCTCAGGGAGATTCTTTAGGTTTTGAAAATGGAGATATTGTAATAGCTATTAATGGGGTTGATGCTCCTCCATTAGGACCTGAATTAGGAAATTTCATAGGTCAGGCACAAGAATCATTAGAGCTTGATGGTACCCTTTCTTATACCGTTATGAGAGAGAATGAAGCTGGAGAGTTTGAGAAAAAAGTGTTGGCCGCTAAAATATTCCCTATTCAGCAGGCTCAGATTTATGTGTTAGAGTTTGATGAAAACCCTACAGATGAGCAATTGCAACTGCAAAAATACTGGCTAGAGCCACAAAAATAAAAAACAAAAGGCTACTCATTTGAGTAGCCTTTTTTATTCCTTAGCTCCGATAAATTCTATTTTTCTCTATTAATTAAGCTCTCCGCGAATTTTCTTAAAATGGCCTTTCTATAAAGAGGAGCATCTATACTTTTTAAAGACTCAAATCCTTTAATGAAGTACTTATTCATTAATTCTTCTGTGAGTTCTTTTATCTGTAGCTGGTTATAAATCTCAGTAACGGCTTTTACTTTTTCTTTTGGATCAAAATCAGTCTTTGATACCCAGCTTTCCAGTTCTTGTTTTTGTTTTCCTTTGGCTAATTCTAGTGCACGAATTAAAAGGAAGGTCTTTTTATTTGAAATGATGTCACCTCCTACTTGCTTTCCAAACTTTTCGGCATCGGCATATACATCTAGCAGGTCATCTTTTAATTGGAACCCAATGCCTATGTTAATACCGAAATTTTTGAGTGCCTCACAGTTGGCCGTGGTAGTATCTGATAGCAGGCCACCCATTTCAAGACTGAAGCCTAAAAGCACAGCGGTCTTTAGCTTGATCATTTCAAGGTATTCCTTTTCATGAACAGTCTTTCTGGTCTCAAAATCCATATCCATCTGCTGGCCTTCGCAAACTTCTGCAGCACAAATGTTAAAGGCCTTAAGCACTTTCATAGTAGCAGGATGCTCTTCGCTCATGAACATTTCATAAGCTTTAACAAGCATTACATCTCCAGAAAGTATAGCCGTATTATTATTCCACTTTTCATGTACAGTAGGCTTATTTCTCCTCAGCGGAGCTTCATCCATAATGTCATCATGCATTAGGGTGAAGTTGTGAAAAACCTCTACGGCTATGGCCTGAGGGAGGATTGATGCTACGTCATCTTTAAATAATGAATAAGATAAAGTGGCTAATAATGGCCTTAGCCTTTTACCGCCTAGGGCCATGATATATCTTATAGGTTCATACAGCTCCTGCGGTTCTAAACCATACTTCTGCTGATTGATTTCCTTTGAAATTAGCTTTAAAAGTTGTTCTGTACTTTTCATTCTTCTAAAAAAGTGGCTAAGCTAAGTTTAATCTGTTTCATCAACAAATATGAGGTCAATTGTTCGGCGGTCTATATCAGTAGCTTTTACCTGAACCCTTACCTTATCACCCAGTGCGTAGATTTTCTTATTATTATTACCTATTACCCTGAAGTTCTTTTCATCAAAATCATAGTAATCATCTTTCAGATCAACCATTCTCACCATTCCTTCGCATTTGGTCTCTACAATTTCTATGAAAATACCCCATTCTGTAACACCGGAGATAATGCCATCAAACACCTTATCTTCCACTCCCTGCATGAACTCAACCTGCTTATATTTTATAGAGGCGCGTTCTGCATCGGCAGCTCTTTTTTCTCGCTCTGATGAGTGAACACATTTTTCTTCATATTCTTCCTTGTCGGCCGATTTACCACTATCTAAGTAATGCTGTAATAATCGGTGCACCATCATATCAGGATAACGACGGATGGGAGATGTAAAGTGTGTATAGTGCGGGAAAGCCAAACCAAAATGGATGTCTGCAGCGGTAGTATATTTGGCTTTGGCCATAGCCCTAATGGCCAATTGCTGAAGCACGTTCTCCTCTGGTTTACCTTCTATATCATCTAACAATTTATTCAGAGATTTAGAAACCGCGGTTTCTTCAGTCTGTAAGCTGTGTCCGAATCGTTTAGCGAATGAAGAAAAGGAATTTAATTTTTCCGGATCAGGGTAATCATGAGTACGGTAAACGAAAGTATTCTTTTCTTTACCTTTCTTCATATCATGCACATAAGAAGCCACTTGCTTATTAGCCAATAGCATAAACTCTTCAATAAGTTTATGAGCATCTTTCCTGATTTTAGGAATCACGCCCAGCGGTTTTCCCTTTTCATCTAGCTTAAATTTAACTTCTGTAGACTCAAAATTGACGGCGCCCTTTTTAAACCTCTCTTTACGTAGCTTTTTAGCCAGATCATTAATTAGTTGTAACTCAGGAGCTAAATCTCCTACCCCGGTTTCTATGCTGGCCTGTGCATCTTCATAGGTAAAGCGCCTGTCTGAGTGAATAATAGTTCGGCCAAACCATTCTTTAAGCACATTAGCATTTTCATCAATTTCAAATACTGCCGAAAATGTAAGCTTATCTTCACGAGGCCTTAAGGAGCAAAGTCCGTTAGAAAGCCTCTCTGGCAACATAGGTATGGTTCTATCTACCAAATATACCGACGTGGCTCTGTCATAGGCTTCTTTCTCTAGTATGGAACCGGGCTGTACATAATGAGTTACATCGGCAATATGAATACCGATTTCATAGTTTCCATTTTCCAGCTTTTCAAATGATAAGGCATCATCAAAATCCTTAGCATCTTCCGGGTCTATAGTGAAAGTAAGTATATCTCTAAAATCTCTTCTTTTGGCAATTTCCTTCTTGGTAATTTTATCAGAGATTTTTTCTGCTTCTTGTTCTATTTCTTTAGGGAACTCGAAAGGCAGATCAAACTCAGCCATGATAGAATGTATCTCAGCATTGTTGTCTCCGGCTTTTCCTAGTACCATTTTCACTTCCCCTTCAGGGCTTTTATCATGACCAGGCCACTGTGTAATTTTTACAATAACCTTATCATTATGGGCAGCACTGCTGGTTTTGTCTAGTGGTACAAAAATATCCTGATGGATTTTTCTATTATCAGCCACCACAAAGGCAAACCTGGGAGAAAACTCTATTCTACCGACAAACTGATCTTTATTTCGCTCTACTATATTAACTACCTTGCCTTCTGGCCTTTTACCTGCTCGCGTAGGTATAACCATTACATCTACCAAGTCACCATCAATAGCAAAATTTAGATCCTTGGCTTTTATGTAGATATCATCTTCCTCTTCAGGAGTAAGCAGATAAGCGAACCGAGGATTAACGTGGTCTAGTTTTCCTCTTATTAAATCGGGTCTTTGGGCGCTTTTGTATCGTCCGCTATTGTTTAATATTTGACCTTCCTGAGTTAGTGCAGAAAGTACCATGGGTATGGCATTATTGTAGTCATTTCTTCTAAAGCCTAACTTTTTTGTAATTTCTTTAGTAGAATACTCTTTATTAAAATTTTGGTGGAGAAGAGATACAATTTTGGCTTTAAGTCTATTTTGAATGCCATCACTCTTTCCTTTCCTTATTTTTTTTCTCTTTTTTTTACTCATAAATAAGTGTTGAATCTTTACAAAGATGCAACTAATAATACTGTTATAAGTTGAACCATTATTAATAAACGATTATTTATTAACAAGCTGAATGGCTTTAGGTTACTCTCTTAATAATCAGTTACATCTATAATTTCGAAATCCTCCAGAGGAATACTTTTTAATTTAAGAAATAATTTGGCAGTAACTACTACATCTCTCAGGCAATATTCCGCTATTCTTCGGAGGTCTTTAGTTTCATAATATACCTGATTTACTTCGCTGCCATCGATATCCGATTTGCTGGAGGTAATGTTAAAAATAGTGGCCAGCAGGTCTAAAGAAGTGTAGTGCTTCCAGTCGCCAAACTTCCACATGTCCATGGTATCAATATGCTGTACTTCCCAGGGTTTTTTACCCATGAGATTAAGCACTTCTGGTAAAGGGAGGCCGTTAATTAATAATCTTCGGCTTAGATAGGGGAAATCAAACTCCCTACCATTATGTGCACATAATGATAACCCGTTTTTGGAGAATTTGCTTATTGTCTCTACAAATTCTGTTAAAATAATATTTTCGTCATGGTTAAACAGGGCCTTTGTACGGAATATGGGTTTTTCCTCATTTTCAAAAGAGAAGAAACCCAAACCAATGGCTACTATTTTACCAAATTCTGCAAAAATGCCAGCGCGGTCTTCAAAAACTTCTTTATCTGTAAGGTCATCACCTTTTTTAAGAAAAGCAGCTTTTCGGGCCCACTGGGCTTTTAATCTTTCTGAGAGGCTGTCATAGTCATCTGTACAGCCTACCGTTTCTATATCTAAAAATAATATGTTCTTTAGCGGATACATGATTAGGAATGCAGAATACCTTCCATTTCTAATTCTTTAATATACACCAGATGCTCATCTTTAATGGAGTCTGGCACAAAGATGAATTTTTTATCATAAATGGTAGAGCCAATATAATAACTCACCCAATATTCATTATTAAGATGAAATACGTCAGGGTTAATGGGCTCAATGAGAGCAGTACTTTTGGCTGCTACGGTTTCTACAAAATGCCTGAGTGTAGAGGTTTTCTGCTCTTCACCATCCTTTTTACCGTATCCGGTAGAAGTTACTAAAGTGTTTTCTATATCAAAGTTATTATTGTTAATGAGGTATACGTTCCACTCTTCAACATTTAACTCGTTTAATTTTTTGGCTATGGCCAATGTTACATTCTTTACTTTTGGTTTTTGAATATCTTCTTTCATACGTATAATTCCATCTCAAAAAGAGCGGTAAGGTGCTTCTTAAGTTTAGTCTTTACTTCATTTATATCCTGAGGTGCGCCCAACTCTTGCTCCAGGCTAGTTACGGCCTTATCATCAATTCCACAAGGAACAATGTTTTTAAAGTAATTCAGGTCTGCATTAACATTAAAAGCAAAACCATGCATGGTTACCCATCTGCTAGATTTTACGCCTAATGCACATATCTTTCTGGGGTTCTTTCTCTCAATATAATCTATCCATACTCCGGTAAGGCCTTCTATCCTGCCGGCTTCTATACCATATTCCTTAAGAGTACGTATAATTGCTTCTTCCAGATACCTGAGGTACTTATGAATATCGGTAAAAAAATTATCTAAATCTAAAATCGGATATCCTACAATCTGCCCAGGACCATGATAGGTAATATCTCCACCTCTATTTATTTTGTAGAAAGTGGCCTCTTTCTCTTTTAGTTGCTCATCGTTTATCAGCAAATTTTCCGGATGCCCACTTTTACCTAATGTATAAACATGTGGGTGCTCACAGAAAATCAGGTAATTATCCGTGATCTCGGGATCATTCCCTTCGGCCTTTCTGTTTTCTATTTTAACGTTTACGATCTGATCAAACAGTTCGGTCTGATAATCCCAGGCTTCTTTGTAATCGATAGTGCCGAGGTCTATCAACTTTACTTTTTTATTTAGAACACTATTCACAATTACTGATTTTAATAAACAAAGGTATGAATAATATAAACACTAAGGCGAAAACCGGAAGAGAAGGGGAAGATGCTGCAGTGAATTATTTGCACTGCAAAGGTTACGAAATTTTAAATAGAAATTATAGATATAGGCGTTCAGAAGTAGATATTATTGCTAAAAAAGATGAAATAATCGTTTTTGTGGAGGTGAAAACGAAAACATCTACCGCTTTTGGCTTCCCTGAAGAGGCTGTAAATCATGTAAAAATAAAGAAAGTAACAGAAGCGGCAGATTACTATACCTATGAGATGGGCTGGCAAAAAGATATTCGCTTTGACATTATCTCATATAATAAGGCTACTGACAGTATAGATCATTTTATAGATGCTTTTTATTAATTCTTAAGCCGCTCTGTCTAGCGTGTTGGGTATTTTTATGATAAAGTTACTTCCCACACCACGGCTAGAAACCACTCTCACACTGCCCTTAAGCTTCTCCAAAGTTTCTTTAACCAGATATAGACCTAAACCTGATCCTCTGGAGTTTTCTGAAGATCGGAAAAACATCTTAAAAATATCATTGATATTATCTTTGCTGATGCCTTCTCCATTATCACATATTTCTATGTTGGCCTCTTGGTTGTTAACTCGAATGGCTATATCCAGAAAGTTTTCTTGCTTAGTGGCTTTTTGATAACATATGGCATTATCAATTAAATGCTTTAGGATAAGGATAATTCTATTTTTATCCCCCATAAGGTCCGTTTCTTGTAGAATTCTGGTGTTTACCTTGATCCCTTTCTCTTTAATAAGGGGCGTCATAGGAAGGACTATGGCATCTATAATTTCCTGGAAGTCAACCATTTCTTTCTTTACCGGTTCTTTGGCGTTGATCAGGTAGTTTTCCATTGATTGAATGAACCGATCCATTCTAATAGTACTTTCATTGATCAGCTTTAAATATTGTTCTCTGTGCTCATCTCCTTCTGATAATTTGGCCAAATGTATCAGCCCTTTTATGGAGCTTAGTGGTCCTTTCAAATCATGAGAACAGCTGTAAATAAAATGTTCCAGCAGGTTATTGGCTTCGGTTAGATCTCGGTTTAAATTATCATTCATATCCCTAAATAATCATTCACTCTATACAAATTTGGTGATAAAGTGGTATGTTTTTTTAAGGGTTTGTACTGAAAAATTATATTACGTATTCCCCTTAAAAAGCGCCTTATTTTAAGACTGAGCTTTATGGATAATGTATGAGACCGATATAGAATAAAACTTACTGTTTCTATTTTAGGGGAAACCCTGATAAATGGCTTTAAGATTCTTAGAGCTCAATAATATTATTTTTTATAGCATATTTTACCAACTCGGCAGTGTTCTTCAGGCCGAGTTTTGATAGGATATTAGTTTTATGAGTTTCCACGGTTTTAACACTTATAAAAAGAGCATCGGCTACTTCTTTATTGCTTTTGCCTAAGGCCACCTGCTCCAGCACTTCCATTTCTCTGTTGGAAAGATCAGTATTCTTTTTGGTAGGCTTTTTATTTGATGACTCTTGCTCATAGAAGTTTTCAAATACTATTTCCATGATAGATGGGCTAAAGTATTTTTCGCCTGCATTTACTTTTCTAATAGCTTCTACTAATCCTTCTTTATTCACGTTTTTTGGTAGGTAGCCATTTATACCGGCTTTAGCACCTAAGGTAATGTAGTCTTTACTTACTTCGCTGGAGAGAAGAATTACTTTTATGTCAGGGTTTTGCTCTTTTATCCATCTGGTGGCCTCTATGCCGCTCATTCCTTTCATAACAATATCCATGAGAATAATATCTGGTTGCATGCTTTGAGCTGCGTTTATGGCATCTTCTCCGCTTTCAACCTTACCTACTATCTGCACAAATTCAATATGCTGAAGCATAGAGGCTATTCCTTCTCTCATTAATGTATGATCATCTACCAACAGTATTTTTACGGGAGTCATATATTTTTATTTAAAAGACTTTCAATAGAATAAATAAGTTCATCTGCCGAGCAAGGTTTTTTCAAATAGAGATCGGCTTTTACCTCTTTGGCTTTATCGAGATTTTCTTTAGAGGCCTGGGCAGATAATACTATTATGGGTATATGTTTATGTTTATCTAAAGATTTTATCTTTTCAATAAACTGAAACCCGTTGATCTCTGGCATGAGAACATCGGTAATGATAAGATCGGGAGAGGTAGTAGCTACTTTACGCATACCTTCATAGGCATCGCTGGCTGTTTCTACCTCGTACTCTTCCATTTTTAGAATGTCAGTTATTTCTTCTAAAAGAGGAATAGTGTCATCTATGATCAGGATCCTATTCTTCATCTATTGGAATTTCTACTTTTATCATGGTACCTTCATTCAGCACGCTTTCTACTTCAATGTTTCCATTTTGCATATCAACGGCTTTTTTTACTATAGACAATCCTAAACCTGTGCCCTGAATAGCATGGGCCTGGTTAGATCTGTGAAATGCTTCAAAAATTTTACTCTTGTCTTCATCATCTATTCCTATACCCCAATCCTTTACTTTTACGGTAAGCAGGCCACTTTTGTAAATAACATCTAGCAGCACTTTTTTCTTGCCAGGGGAAAATTTTATGGCATTAGTCAATAAGTTAATGACTATATTCCTAAGCAGCTTTTCATCAATTACGATTACATTTTTCTCCAGACCGAGAGAGACCGAAATTTCATGTGTGTTCTGGGTGCTGTTAGTTACTTCTTCTTTCATTTTTAAGAAGAACTCCTGAATGTTAAGTACATCCGGGTTTACTTTTATTCTACCTGATTCTGATTTACCAATAAGCAATACATCATCTAGCAGGTAAGTCATGTGACGAACCTGTTCCATAATTTTATTGAGCTTTTGCTGGGCATCTTGCGGAGTAAGCTTTTCGCTGTACTTTAAAAGGTAATTGGCAGCGAAATTAATAGTAGATAATGGGGTTCTGAATTCATGAGAGGCCATGGAAACGAACTTTGATTTTAAGGCTACAAGCTCTTTTTCTTTATTAAGGGCTTCTTTAAGTTCTTTGGTTCTTTCTGCTACTTTATGCTCTAGTCTTTCTCTATAATCTATTAGCTCGGTAATGTCCTGGCCTACCCCTAAAAGGCCTGTAATGTCATTATTAATATTTCGGCGAGGGGTAGCATTAAAAAGGATGGTAACTACTTTACCCGTACGGGTGTAAATGGGTAACTCGTAGTTAGTGACGCTCTTACCTCTAAAGGCTGACTTGAGTAAATTTGTAACGGCTACTTTATATCCATCTAAAATGAACTCATCAATAAGGGTTTTACCTAAGATTTCATCTTTGCTATATCCGGTTATTTTAGAGGCTACCTGGTTCCATTCGTTTATTTTTCCATACCAATCTAGGCCGAAAATAGGCGCGTTGGCCGTGTCTATTAATGTGGTTAGCTCTTCAGCTACTGCTGTTACGCGTTCTTCATATACCCTTTGTTTAGTAACATCAGAAATAGAAATAACTACTCCTGTCTTTCCATTAGGTTGAAGGAAAAGAGAGGAATTGAATGAGAGCCACATAATGTTACCTTCTTTGGGCAAACCAATCAGCACGTTGGAGCATGGTTTTCCTGTTTTTAATGTGACCTTATGCGGTAACTCTTCTGCAGGAAATGGTGTACGGTCTGGCTTAATTAGTTCAAACCTATCTTCCAGATTGGTAAATTTATTTACCTCTTCATAAAGCCCCAAAGTAAGGGAGGCGCTTTTATTATAATTTACAATGGTTCCTTTTTCATCATAAAGGATTACGCCCTCAGCAATGGATTCTACTACACTTTGATATTGAGATTCACTTTCTATGAGCAGGTCATAAGCCAGTTTCTGTTCTGTAATATCTCTGGAGGTAGTAAGTATTTGCTTGAGTTCATTGTTTTCATAAATAGGCTGAGCTATGGTTTCCAGATAAATAATAATGCCTTCTTTTCTTCTAACCTTATAATCAAGGCGAATGGGCTGTGCTCTATTCTCTTCTCGGAAGGCGCTCCAGATTCTTTCTTCTAAAAGGCCTTTTTCATGAGATAGGAGGAGGTTTTCTGGTGCTGTGTCCACCAGGTCCTGATAATCATATCCTGTAATTTTTTTGGAAGAGGGACTTACCCATATGTAAGTGCCGTATGGATTATGTAGACAAACAAGATCATGGATGTTTTCTGCCAGCAGCTGGTATTCTTTATGGCGTTTGGCTAGTGCCTTTTCTACCTTGTATTTCTTTTTTCGGTTATGAGCCTCTTTTAGCTCTCGTTCTACAGCGGGAATAAAGCGAGCCAGGTTATTTTTTATGATATAGTCATTAGCTCCTTCACGCATGGCATTTACCGCGTCTCCATCTTCAATAGTGCCTGATACTATGATGAAAGGAACATGTAAATCTTTATTACGAGTTATTCTTAAAGCTGTATGAGCATCTAAGCGAGGAAGTTGATTGTCACTTATAATAAGATCCCAATCTTCTTCCTGTAATGCTTCAATAAGTTCTTCTGAATTTTGAATTCTCTTATTCTTCCCTGTGTACCCTTCTTTTCTTAATTTATTTAGAATAAGCTCGAAGTCATCTTCAGAATCTTCAATGAATAGTATTTTAATATTTTTCTTGTTATCCCCAGAGGTCATTTAAATCCGGAATTTTAATCATAAATGTTGAGCCGGTTCCTTCTTCACTATTCAAGGTAACTATTCCATTTAATTTGTCCAATGCGCTCTTAACAATATATAATCCTAATCCGGATCCTTGTGAAGATTCATTGGCCCTATAAAACATCTCAAAAACATTTTTTTGTAATGTATTAGGAATGCCCTGGCCATTATCTTCTATATAAAGAGTGGTAGTGTTTTTTTGTTTTGAGGCGTATATTTTTATGAATTTCTTGTTTTTGTCTCTTGCACGGTATTTTATGGCATTTTCTAGTAAGTTTTGAATTATTGATCTAAACAGCCTTTTATCAGTTAATATTTCTATGTCTTCACAACCTTCTAATTTTATTTCAACATCATCAAAACCATCAGAAAATTTTAAACCACTAACCACATCATTTAAAAGTGTATGAAGCTGAAATGGATCAGGTTTGATTTGCCCTTGTTTTATTCTGGTAATATTGAGAAGTTCATTAAGGGTGTTATTGAGCATTAGTGTGCTGTTATCAAACATTTTTAATAATAGCTGCACCTCTTTATTATCATGAAAATCTTTCATGCCTATATTAATAAGCCCTTTAATAGAAGCTACGGGCCCTTTTAAGTCATGAGAGATGCGGTACATTAGTGTTTCTAACTCATTATTAATTTTCAGCAGGTTTTCTTTTACTTGTTTCTGCTCCGTTACGTTTTTGGCTATTATAGTTATACCTTCTTCTGTAGGATAGATACTTCCTTCAAAATACTTATAAGAAGCATGTTCAAATTCAAAGTGTTGAGATTTCTTCTCATTTAAAACATGCTCTAGAACGGATTTTAATTTTTCATTTTTAAATGCCGGAAGTACATTAAAAATTGGCGTTTTAAGAACACCCTGCCCGGTATTAAACTCATGCTGAGCGTGATCATTCCAGTAACTAATATTAAAGTCAGCGTCTAATGCTATAAATACATCTTGAATACTGCCAGAAAGGAAGCGGTACATCTTTTCACTTTGCTCCAGCTTCTTTTCTATTTTTATTTTTTTTATTTTGTTATCAGACTCTCTTACTTCCCTTTCTATAGCAGGCATAAGGCGGCTTAGGTTGCCCTTAAGAATATAGTCATTGGCTCCCGCGCGCATAGCACTGACCGCAGCCTCTTCCCCTATAGTACCTGATACTATAATAAAAGGTAGATGATAATTTGTAGACCGTGTAATCTTCAAGGCTTCCGGTGCATTAAATTGTGGTAATGAGTTATCGCTAATAATCAGATCCCAGTGATCATCCAGAGAGTTAATCAATTCTTCTCTGCTCTCTATTCTTTTGGAATTTAATTTATAGCCGGCTCTTTTTATTTGCATTACCAATAAATCATAATCATCTACAGAGTCTTCTATAATTAGTATTTTCAGAAATCCGTCACTCATTCTTCGGCTTTTTTTCATTAATAACCAACCAGTATAAACCTAACTGACCTACTACTTCAGTAAACTGTGAAAAGTCCACGGGCTTACGTATATAGCTATTGGCACCAAGATTATAGCTTTTTACTATATCTTCTTCTTCCGTAGAAGTAGTAAGAACCACAATCGGAGGTCGGTCCATTTTTAATTTATTAATCTTCTTTAGCACATCAAGACCATCTACCTTGGGTAGTTTTAGGTCTAGTAATATCAGTGCTGGTTTAATAGCTTCTTGCCCATCTTTACCCAGCAATAAATCCAAGGCCTCGCTACCATCACGAGCTATTATTACATTATTAAGGATGTTTTGTTTTTTTAGTGCCCTGAGGGTTAGTGTTATATCATCCTCATTATCTTCTACCAGGAGAATTTCATCGGCCATAATCTTTAGTTTAGAGTGAAGTAAAATTTCGATCCTTGATTCAGTGTGCTTTCGGCATAAACCTGTTCTCCGTGCCGATTAAGTATTCTTTTTACAGTGGCCAGGCCTATGCCTGTACCATCAAATTCACTGTCACTATGCAGCCTTTGGAAGGCTCCAAATAGCTTAGATGAATATTGCATGTCAAAACCAACCCCATTATCTTCTATTATTATGGTTTTTTTACCCTCAATCTTTTCCATAGTAAGTGTTACTTGAGGAGTTTCTTCTTTTCCTGAGTATTTGGCAGCATTTCCTAAAAGGTTTTCTAATACTACAGACATGAGTCCACGGTCTGCATTGCCTATAATATTGGGCTGTATAGTAAAATTGGTTTTCGGATAATCTTGAGATAGGTTGGAAACTATCTGGTTGGCGATGTCAGAAAGATCTATTTCTGTAATGTTTATATCCTGCCTGGTAATACGTGATAAGGTGAGCAAATCATCAATAAGTCTACCCATACGTATGCTGGCAGAAGAAACACGGTTTAGATAATTTTTACCAGTATCATCTAACTTGTCCGAGTAATCTTCTAGCAGTGCTTGGCTAAAACCATGAATACTACGCAGTGGAGATCTTAAATCATGAGATACAGAATAGCTAAAGGCTTCTAGCTCTTTGTTGGCTACTTCAAGCTGCTGTGTTCTTTCTGTTACTATATCCTGAATTCTTTGCTCCGCTAGTTTACGTTCTGTAATCTCTTGGATCTGACTTATAAAGTATTGTGGTACGTCATTTCCACTCCGTAATAAGGATACGTTTAGCTGAGCCCAGAATATGGAACCATCTTTTTTGTAGTATCTTTTATCCATCTGGTAGCTTTTAATTTTACCATCAATAATTTCTTCTACAAATTGAAGGTCTTCTTCCAGGTCATCAGGATGTGTAAGATCCTGGAAGCTAAACTGGTATAACTCATCTGCTGAGTAACCAAATATTTCTTCTAATGCCCGGTTTACTTGTATCCAATTGCCATATAAATCTAATATACCTATGCCTATAGGCGAATATTCTATGGCCGATTGAAATCTTTCTGTGCTCTCCAGAAGTGCCTGATCTTTAAGCTTATCTCTGGTTATGTTTAGGCAAAGGCCTGTTATTTCCTTTTCGTTTGTTTGTGGATTTGCTTTAACTGATCCAATGGTTTTGACATGTTTACGATTACCAAAACGATCTATAATACGTGCATCAAATTGAAAGCTCTTGTTTTGCTCTGTTGAGGTTTTAAGAATTTCCAACACCTCTTTTCGCTCTTCTGGGTGAATACGGTTAATAAAAGGCCTGGCAGAATTTGTTTTATTCTCTAAATCCAAGTCAAAAAGCAATAACATGCGTTCATCACTGGTCATTATCTTGGTAGAAGTATTCCATGACCAAACTCCTGCTTCAGTAGCTTCAGTGGCCATCTCTAATATTAATTGGGTTTCTTCTAGTTCTCGCTGGTAATTTGCTGTGCGTTCTGTCATGTTCAATACTTCTTTTTGAGTTGCTTCAAGGGCTGCATGGGCTTCTTGTATTTCTGTAGCATGGGTGCTTAGTTCTTTAGAAACCTCCTGAAACTCCAGCTTACTTATTTTTTTAAAAAAGAGCAGGCTAGCCATTATCCAGGAAATGATAATGGTGAGACATCGGTTAAAAAGAGCCGTTTCTCTATCCAGGCCCATAGGAGAAATAAATGCTCCTATGATAATTAGAATACTTACTGTAAAAGCAATCAGAAATGGAAATATGATACTTTCTGAACCTCTGGTGGAAATGAAAGCTATTAGAAAACAGCTGCCAGCAGCTAAGCCAAGTGGAGTTATAAAATCAATATACAGTGCAATGGCTAACGATAAGATGAGTACCAGAAAGTTCTTAAAATGTATAGCTCTGGTAGCTGGAATATTAAATGATAATTTGTTCCTCATGATCTGCCTCACAACCTGCTTTTTAATTATTATTTATCCTTTACACAATCATATATAGTTTACTGTACTTATCTTTTGGTAAGTATTGCTTTTTGCTTTAAGCCAATAGAACCGCCATTGATATCACTATGTTTAGTGAAAACATCAATAGATAATGTGATGTGTAAGGAATGAACCCTTTAGTTACCGAAACACTGGAATAGTTGAACGGTGGGGAGTAGGTGAAATACCTACCGTAAAAAGCCTGGGATCTGGCTATTGAAAACAGGATGCCTCGATATATTTTAAGGCATCTTAATAAA
The DNA here is from genome assembly GCF_021389955.1 of Fulvivirga maritima. Classification (NCBI taxonomy): domain Bacteria; kingdom Pseudomonadati; phylum Bacteroidota; class Cytophagia; order Cytophagales; family Fulvivirgaceae; genus Fulvivirga; species Fulvivirga maritima. The sequence goes on along the minus strand of NZ_CP089980.1, from coordinate 1,742,720 downwards.
TCAATATCTTTTAAAATTAATAAAAAATATTTTAATGGCCTTATACTCATATTATCAACTCTTAATCCTGATAATAAGATACCAAAAAAATACTAAATAATAAACTGCCTGTTTGTAGGTAAGCGTAAGGTTTAGATGAAATTTTACTACAAAATAACTTAGCCTATTTTGATTGAAGCGTTAAGAGGATATTAGGCCGGAACCCATTTGCCTGATTTTTTTACCTTTTTTCGTAAACTAACTTACCTCTTCGGTTCCATTCTTTCCATGTAAATGGGGTCATATCATTATCAAAGGGTTCTTTTGGATACCTAACTACCTTTTTTCTTCGGCCTGTGGAGTAATATTCTACCCAATCACCTACCCTTTGGTCCCATTTAAATTCACCCCGAACAGCTACTCGGCCATTTTCATGAAAGTAAAAATAGTTGCCCTCTTTTTCTCCATATTCTATAGGTACTATTTCTTTCATTTTTTCACGATTTCTATCGTAATAGCTCACTTTTGATTCTTTAGGCCACCCTTTGTAATATTTTTCTTTGTCTACAAGAAGATCGTTTTTATCATATTCTACCCACCGGCCATGCTTCATACCTTTATAGAAGATGCCTTCTTCTATAAGTTGTTCACCCTGCATGCGCTTATAAGGACCGTGAAGTACGGCACCATGCTCCTGATCTACTTCTCCGCCATGACGAATAGCACCTCTTCTATAGTCTACCCAATAAATATCCCTTACGTAAGGGTCTAATTCAATAGGATCTTTTATGACATAAAATAACTCGTAGGTCTTTCTTGTGCCACTACCACTTTGCGTAAAGCGTTTTTTAGTTTTAATACCGTAAAATACCTTTTTCTTTCTTTTCTTCTTTTTGGGTTCTACAGTATCGTCTTCTTCTTCCTTGTCATCATCTAGCTCTATGGTAATAGGCGTATTGATGGTAAACATCTTATCTTCACTTTCAGGATCTACTTCCTGTGCTTTGGTGTGGAAACAAACTAATAGGAGTATTATACTAAGAAATGGATATTTCACAATAAATTTTAGTTTAGGATAATTAACGTAAAGAACTAAATTTTATTTCTATTCTTCAATAAGGTTGAGCTTATAAAAGTTCCATAATTAGAGGTTTTGGTCACTTCTCTGTTGTTTAGCTCAAAAAACAAGGCCATTCACTTTTAAAATGAATGGCCTCATAATATTTATTTTATTGAAATAGCTTATTCTGCAGCCATGTCTATACTTCTTTTTATGAAGTTAGTAAGGTCTTTACCTTGTAGCATGTTCTGAGAAAGCATGGCCAAGTCATAGGCTTGTTTAGCCAATTGAGCCTTTTTATCATCGTTATCAGCGCTCAGTATTTTGCCTACTATGTTGTGATTACCGTTAATTGACATTTCAAACTGATCAGGCATACTACCCATCATGGCATAAGCACCTCCGCCATTTTTGGCCATATCTTTCATTCTTCTCATAAACTCAGACATGGTTATAGTTACAGGCATATCATCTGGAGATAATGACTCTACAGAGATATTCATGCTTGGGTTATTCACGGCCTTTTCGAAGATTTCTTTTACTTTTTCTTCTTCTTCTTTGCTTAAAACACTGGCAATAGTCTCGCCTTTATCAATAATCTTTTCTATGTTTTCAGCATCTACACGTTTCAGCTGTGTTTTTTCTAGCTTTTGCTCTAAGAAGTTAACATAGTGGCTGTCAATAACACCATCTAACAGAAGTACATCATAGCCTTTATTTTTGGCTGATTGGATGTAGGCATCTTGCTTGCCAGCATCTGTAGTGTATAGGTAGATAACGTTGTCGTCTTTATCTTTTTGAGTTTCCTGTACTTTTTCTTTGTACTCATCAAATGTGAAGAACTCATTTTCGGTGTTAGTGAATAGAGCGAAATTCTTAGCTTTATCATAGAATTTATCTTCACTAAGCATACCGTATTTTACAAAAACACCTATGTCATTCCATTTTGCTTGGTAAGACTCTCTGTCTTGTTTAAATAACTCCTCTAGCTTGTCTGCTACCTTTTTAGTGATGTGATTATTGATTTTTTTCACATTACCATCAGACTGAAGGTAACTTCTTGATACGTTAAGAGGAATATCTGGTGAATCTATAACCCCATGTAATAACATTAAGAACTCAGGCACTACATCTTTTACTTCATCAGTAATGAATACCTGGCGTGAATAAAGCTGTATTTTGTTTTTCTGAACCTCAAAGTCATTTTTCACTTTAGGGAAGTAAAGAATACCAGTAAGGTTAAAAGGATAATCTACGTTCAGGTGGATCCAGAATAATGGATCTTCTGACATAGGGTAAAGTTCTTTATAGAAGTTAAGATAATCCTCATCTTTAAGATCTGCTGGCGCTTTAGTCCATAGAGGAGTAGTATCGTTAATTATTCTGTCTTGAGTTACAGACTTGTACTTAGGCTTACCTTCATCATCTTGTCCATCTTCTACTTGCTCTTCTTTTGTACCAAATTTAATGGGCACAGGTAAGAACTTACAGTATTTATCTAGAATAGACTTTAATTTCCATTCGTCTAAAAACTCTTCAGAATCTTCAGCTACATGTAGAATAATGTCTGTACCGCGAGTTTCTTTAGTGGCCTCAGTAATTTCAAATTCTGTAGATCCATCACAAATCCAACGGGCAGCTTCTGTACCATCCTGATATGATTTACTGATGATTTCTACCTGGCTGGCTACCATAAAGGCGGAGTAAAAACCTAAACCAAATTTACCAATGATGTCTTTGGCGTCACCTTTATCTTTAAACTTCTCTACAAATTCTGTAGCTCCTGAAAAGGCAATTTGGTTAATATATTTTTTGATTTCTTCGGCGGTCATACCAATACCGCGGTCACTTACGGTGATGGTCTTTTTATCTTTATCGAAGCTTACTTCTACGGTAGTGTCGCCTATTTCAGAAGTGATTTCTCCTAATGATGATAGTCTTTTGAGTTTTTGAGTGGCGTCTACTGCGTTAGAAACCAACTCTCTTAAGAATATCTCATGATCAGAATAAAGAAACTTTTTAATGATTGGGAAGATATTCTCGGTATGGATTGAAATGGTGCCTTTTTCTGCCATTGCGTTTATGAGTTAATTTTTAAAATTCAGTTTTACATTCAACCGCTGACCAAAATCTATTCCATTAGTTAAGCAATGACAAATTGACAGATTTTACGGTTTTATTATAAACTCGCAGGAATTTTTGAGCTTATGAAAGGTTAATTAGTCAGGTTTTGACATAAAAAAAGGAGTGAAAAACTTCACTCCTTTATATCATTAGTATTTTATTAACTCTTATCTAATTCTGTCTACAGACCTTACCAGTCTTTCATCTTTTCTGATAAAACGATTGGCAAGCACATTAAAGATCATGGCTCCTACTGGTAAAAAGCTGCCGATACCGTATGTCCAGCTGTTTTGAATTTCTTCACTTTCCATTACTCCTTTACCAAACCAAAAGCTTAGGCCCAAAGAACAAAATATGAGTAGCGAATTAAGCGCACTTAGTTTAATCTGAAGCATCCTATTTTTAAATCTGGTAATCTCTACTATGCCTACTATGGCAGAAAGTATGGCAAAAGCACCAATGAGAATGTAAGGGAAATATTCTTTAGACACTTCTTCTAATCCATTATTAGTAACAAGATAAAAGGCGGTGAGCATAATGCCTTTATCGGTGTCTGGTGAGTGATAAACCCACATAGGGAAGATAAGAGTAAGTAGCATCAGTAATACTACTAGTAATAGAAATACGGTTTGAATCCTTTGTAACATATGGCTATTGGCTTAAATTGCAAGTGCAAATTAAATCAAACCACGCGGTTAAAAAAAACAAAACCGCAGATACCATCAGGTCCTTTATTCCTCAATTTTAACTTTTGTGATAATGAAAGCGGCTTATATAGTAGATATCCTTAGAACTCCTATCGGGAAATTTGGCGGTGGTTTGGCTACGGTTCGCCCAGATGATTTGGCGGCACATGTTATTAAGGGTCTTGTAGAGAGAAATAAGGCTTTTGATGTGAAAGAGCTGGAAGATGTGGTTTTTGGAGCCGCGAATCAGGCAGGAGAAGATAATAGAAATGTAGCGCGGATGGCCGCTCTATTGGCTGACGTACCTATTACTGTTGGCGGTGTTACGGTCAATCGGCTATGTGCTTCTGGTCTGCAAGCTATTATGGATGCTGCCAGGGCCGTTATGCTGGGGGAAGGTGGCGCTTACATAGCAGGAGGCACGGAAAGCATGACACGAGCGCCCTTTGTAATGAGTAAGTCAGAAACGGCCTTTGGTAGAAATGCAGAAATCTATGATACTACTATAGGTTGGCGGTTTGTAAATTCGGCATTATCAGAAAAGCACTATCCTTACGGAATGGGAGAAACCGCAGAAAATGTGACGGAAAAGTATAACATTAGCAGACAAGAACAAGATGAATTTGCACACTTTTCCCAGCTTAAATATGATAACGCAAATAAAATAAATGCCTTTGAAGGTGAAATAATTTCTGTATCAGTTCCTCAAAAGAAAGGAGATGATATACTTTTTGATAAAGATGAGCACCCACGGCTTACCAGTATGGATAAGCTTGCTACACTAAAACCCGCGTTTAAAAAGGGCGGTACTGTTACAGCTGGTAATTCATCAGGTATTAATGATGGTGCTGCCGCTGCTTTGGTAGTAAGTGAGGAGGTGCTGAAAAGATATCAATTGAAGCCTATGGCTCGTATAGTTTCTATGGCGGTAGCTGGGGTAGACCCGGCACTGATGGGTATTGGGCCCGTACCCGCCACACAGAAAGCATTGGCTCGGGCAGGCCTTAAAATCAACGATATTGATCTGGTGGAGCTTAATGAAGCTTTTGCTGCTCAGTCAATTGCTTGTATGAGAGATTTAGAATTAGATCCTGAAAAGGTAAATGTAAATGGTGGAGCTATAGCGCTGGGGCATCCGCTGGGAGCGAGCGGTGCTAGAATATCTGCCACTTTACTACATGAATTAAAAAAGAGAGAATCGGCAAAATACGGCCTGGCCACTATGTGTGTAGGAGTAGGACAAGGTGCCGCTGTGATATATGAAAGACTTTAAAAATAAGAATATAAAAGTTATTGGCTTTGATGCCGATGATACCCTGTGGGTAAACGAGAACTATTTCAGAGAGGCTGAAGCGGCTTTTTGCAAGCTAATGGCAGATTATGGAAATAGCGAAAGCATTATGAAGGTGCTGTATGAGGTGGAAGTCAAGAACCTGGATTTATATGGTTTTGGCATAAAAGGCTTTACTCTATCTATGATGGAGGCCGCTTTGAAAATATGCGGTGAAAATTTCTCAGCCAACTTGAGCAATCACATCTTAAACATAGGCAAAGAAATGCTGGATAAGCCCGTAGTGCTTTTGGATCAGGTGGAGGATATTTTAAGCAAAGTAAGAAAGAAATACAGGGTTATTTTAGTTACGAAGGGAGATCTATTAGATCAGCATAGAAAGTTAGAAAAGTCAGGCTTAGAAGGGTATTTTCATCATATAGAAGTAATGAACAAGAAATCGGAATCTGATTATAGAAGACTCGTTAGTCATCTTGATTTATATCCTGAAGAGTTTTTAATGATTGGCAATTCTCTAAAATCAGATATCATTCCTGTATTGAATATTGGCAGCAATGCTATTTATGTTCCCTATGAAATTACCTGGCAGCATGAAGTGCCTACTGAGGAGGTTTTAACAGAAGACTACATTCAGGTAGAGGCTTTACATGACATCCTAAGATATATTTGATGAGATATTTTTTTGAAATTTCGTACCATGGTAAAAAGTATCATGGTTGGCAAAGGCAGAAAAACGCTATTTCTGTGCAGCAGGCAGTAGAAGAAGCTATGAGCTTAATACTTAATCAACCCATAGTAATTACCGGTAGTGGCAGAACAGATACAGGGGTACATTGCAAGCAGCAGTTTTTTCATGCTGATCTTGAAAATGAAATTGATACAGGCAAACTACGCTATAATTTAAACAGTTATTTGCCAGAAGATATTAGCATTAATGCCATATTTGCAGTAAATGAGGAGGCTCATGCGCGGTTCACGGCTACTTCTCGTAGTTATGAATATTATGTTAGCAGGCAAAAGAACCCTTTCTACCATGATATGAGTTTTATTTTTGTAAAACCAATGGATATTACAACCATGAACCAAGCGGCTTCGTTACTGATTGGGGAGCATGATTTCGAAGCTTTTAGTAAGGTAAAAACAGACGTGAACAACTTCTGCTGTAACATTACTGAAGCCAGATGGGTGGAGAAGGAAGATTATTATGTGTTTCATATCTCAGCCAATAGGTTTTTACGCGGTATGGTAAGGGCGGTAGTAGGCACTTTATTTCTGGTTGGTAGTGGTAAGTTGAGCATAGATGACTTTCAGCAAATTATCGACAGTAAAAACCGAAGAAATGCCGGAGCATCGGCTCCTCCTCAGGGACTTTTTTTAACCAGGGTATGTTATCCCGAAGATATTAGATTGTAGATTGGAAAAAGAGAAAGTAAATAGCGGAAGCATTGTAGATTTAGATGTGTTGAAGCGGTTAATGCGGTTTGTGAAGCCTTATAAAGGAAGGTTTTTTCTACTTATTTTCTTAACCATAGCACTAGGAGTTTTAGCCCCATTGTTGCCTTTGCTTATACAGCAGACATTAGATAATCATGTTGCGTACGGAGACTACCAGGGCATGGTTAATATGATGTTGGTGCTCGGAGGAATATTATTCGCTCAGGCTCTAGTGCAATATGCCCACACCTACCTTTCTGGCTGGCTTGGTCAGTATGTTATCAGAGATATTAGGGTACAGCTATATGAACATTTAGTAAAACTAAGGCTTAAGTTTTTTGATAATACCCCTATCGGAAGGCTTGTAACAAGAACTATTTCTGATGTGGAGACTTTGGCCGATGTTTTTTCTCAAGGATTGGCCGCTATGATGGGAGACTTGCTGCAGCTGATCTTTATTTTAATCATTATGTTTTCTAGTGATTGGCGCCTGGCACTAATCAGTTTATCTACATTGCCTATTTTGCTGGTTTCTACTTATGTATTTAAAGAGAAAATAAAAGTGGCATTTAACGATGTGCGTAACGCTGTGGCTAACCTCAACTCTTTTGTGCAAGAACATATTACCGGAATGAGCATAGTACAGATATTTGGTAGTGAAGAGAGAGAATATGAAAAGTTTAAAGCCATTAACAGAGAGCACAAAAGAGCCAACCTAAAATCTGTTCTTTATTATTCTGTCTATTTTCCAGTGGCAGAAATAATCAGTGCGGCAGGTATTGGTTTGCTGGTTTGGTATGGAGCTAAGGGAGTGATAGATGAAGCCGTTACCGGAATTACCATTGGTAAGCTGATAGCCTTTATTATGTATATCCAAATGTTCTTCAGACCAATAAGAATGATTGCAGATAGGTTTAACACTTTGCAGTTGGGTATTGTAAGCTCATCCAGAATACTGAAGCTTTTGGATAACGATGAGTACATCCCTAATACAGGAAATCATAACCCTGAAAATATTGAAGGAGCCGTTTCATTTCAAAATGTGTGGTTTGCTTATAATGATGAGGACTATGTGCTGAAGGATATCAACTTTAATGTAAAACCAGGAGAAACTCTGGCCCTAGTAGGAGCCACAGGAGCTGGTAAATCTTCAATTATCAATTTGCTGAGTCGTTTTTATGATATTAATAAAGGAAGCATAGAAGTAGACGGTGTAGATGTTAAGCAATATGATTTAGCCAGTTTACGCAGTAAAATTGGAGTGGTACTACAAGACGTATTTCTTTATAGTGATACTATTTTGTACAACATTACTTTAGGAAATGAATCTATTACAGAAGAAGAAGTAATGCATGCTGCTGAGCTTGTAGGCGCTAAGAAGTTTATAGAAAGACTGCCAGGAGGCTTGCATTATAATGTGATGGAGCGTGGCTCTACTCTTTCTGTAGGTCAAAGACAATTGATCTCTTTTGTACGGGCTATGGTTTATGATCCTAAAATTTTGGTTTTAGATGAAGCCACGTCATCAGTAGATACAGAGACAGAAGAGCTGATACAAAATGCCATAGAAAGAATGATGAAAGATAGAACGGCCGTAGTTATTGCGCACCGACTTTCTACCATTCAAAAGGCAGATAAAATCATAGTATTAGACAAAGGAGAAATTAAAGAAGAAGGAAATCATTCAGAGTTGATTGAACTTGGGGGTTACTATACTCAGCTTCATAAGATGCAGTATAAGGAGATAGTTTAATTTTTCATTACATAATTATTAAAATATCCCGAAGCGTATTAATTTACAGCCTTAATATAAATACTTGCATGTCCTCTATTTTTTGTAGAATATTTTTTGTTGTTCTATTAGTGGTTTCGGTACCCTTGGCTAGCACACAGGCTCAGAATAAGCCTTTTTATAAAGGAAAATTTAAAAAACCAGGGCGCTTTTCTAGGAAGAAGGCCAGAGTAGCCTGCCCTGTGTTTGAAGACACAGGATATCCGTATCAGGGTATAGGCATAAAGTTGGGAGATCCTTTCGCGCTTACCTATAAGCTTTATTTTACTAAGCACTTTGCCATGTCAGTTGATTTCGGCACAGGTGCAAGTGGCCTTTATAGTAAATATTTCAGAGATCAGTTTGATGAATATACTGCTGGTCTGGATTCACTACTTGATCCTGGCGAAGGATTTAGTTATCTTAATCATAAGGTAGAGTCTAATTGGACTGGTGAAGTGCGAATGATGTATCAGACTAGTCTGGATTCTTGGGTTAAAGGCTTACAGGCTTACGTGGGTCTGGGAGTAGAATGGAGGCATTCTAAAATTAAATACGAGTACGTCTGGGAGCAGGGTTATAATGAAAATGAAATTCTGCATTTCGTTGATAATAGATATGCCCTTGGCCCTACTGGAACTGTTGGGCTGGAGTATTCATACTTTGAATTACCCATAGCAGCATTCATAGAAGTAGCAGGATTTGCAGACATATCAGAAGACCCAGGTTATATAAGACCGCAAGGTGGTGTAGGTCTACGCTGGGTGTTTTAAGCAACCTGACTGCGATTCTTTTGTTAGTAGAGATAGATTAATTACAATATACTTTAATGGTAAAAAAGATAATTCTGGGCATTCTGACAGTAGCCCTGGTAGGAACGTTTATTTTCTTTAAGTTAGGAGGAGGAGAAACTCTGGATTTTCAGGAAAAGGACTATCCTCATTTATACATCAGCGGTAAGGAATATGTGGCTAAGTACAATGATCCTAAAATGGAAAAACTCTTTTTTCAGGCTAAAAAAATTGCTGAGCAAAGAGGAGACTGCAACCTTACTGTAGTGAATTATCTTACCCCTGTTATGAAAGACTCCGTAAGGCAGTTTATCGGTGTTACCTCCACAGACTCCACTATAATCTCAGGTATGGCGTTTAACGATGTTAGAACTTTTCACAATGCCAGGTTTTTAAGCACTGTGATTACTGCTCATAATCTTGTAATGCCGAGACCAGAGGACGTAAGAGAAGAAGCTAATAACTATGCCGAGAAACAAGGCTATAAGCTAGATGAATATACTATTGAAGTCTACAAAGACAGCCGCGACATGGAAATATATTTTCCTATTATAACTGAGTAGTCAATTTAAGAAACCTTTTCTTCACTTGGAGTTTGCTTGTCGTAAAGCTCTTTATACATTCCTTTGAATTCAATAAGCTCGTCGTGAGTTCCTTTTTCTACCACTTCGCCATCATCTAACACAATGATTTTGTCGGCTAATTTGGCAGAAGAAACTCTGTGAGAAATAATAATGGAAGTACGACCTTTCATTATTCTCTTCATACTGTTGAGAATGGTATTCTCTGTTTTGGTATCTACAGCAGAGAGAGAATCATCTAGCATAAGGATTTTAGGGTTACGAGATATAGCTCTTGCAATAGAAACCCTTTGCTTTTGCCCACCACTCAGGGTGATACCTCTTTCCCCTACTCTGGTATTAAAACCTTCAGGAAAATCCATAATATTTTGATATACATCTGCTTCTTTGGCCGCTTCTATTACTCGGTCTTCGTTCATCTCAATAGTACCAAAGGCAATATTATTATAAATAGTATCGCTAAATAAGAAAACGTCCTGAGGCACATAACCCAGCTGGCTTCTAAGACTTACCAGATGATATTTTTTAATGTCTGTGTTATCAATCAGCACGTCACCTTCGCTAGCATCATATAACCTTGAAATAAGGTTGGCAATCGTGCTTTTACCTGATCCTGTAGTACCTATTATGGCTAAAGACTGTCCAGGTTCAATTTTAAATGATACTTTCTTTAGAGCTGTAATTCCTGAATCAGGATAGACGAACGTAACATCTTTGAATTCTACTTCTCCCCTAATTTCAGTTTTAAGGTTTTCAGTACTTATGATGTTATTTTCTGTTTTCAGGAACTCATTAATTCTTTTTTGTGATGCCGCTGCTCTTTGAATAAGACTACTGATCCAACCAAGAGAGGCCACTGGCCACGTGAGTAGGTTTACATAGATAATGAACTCTGCTATATTACCAAAAGTAAGTGTACCGTTAATAACTTGTGTACTTCCTGCATATACGGTAAGTATAGTGCTCACTCCTATTAATCCTAAAATTAGTGGGAAGAACAAAGCTTGTACCTTAGTCAGCTTAAGTGATTTTATTTTGTATTCATCACTCTTATCAGTAAACTGCTTTACAGAGTCTTTTTCTTTAGTAAATGATTTTAATACGCGGATTCCTGAAAAGGCCTCTTGAGCAAAAGTAGATAAACCCGACTGGCTGATCTGTATTTCTTCTGATCTTTTATTGATAATGTTATTTACGTAATAAATGCTGATAGAAAGAATCGGCAGCGGTATCAACGCAAACAAGGTTAGGGTAACGTTGATCGTAAACATGTATGGAATAAGTATAGCAAAAAGTACGAACAAGTTAAGGCCATACATAATAGAGGGGCCTATGTACATTCTTACTTTACTTACATCTTCAGAGATTCTGTTCATTAAATCTCCGGTATTATTTCTTCTGTAAAAGCTTAAGGGTAAAGACTGATAGTGAGAATAGATCTCATTTTTCAAATCATATTCTATTAAACGAGACATGGCTATTATGGTCTGTCTCACGAAAAATAGAAATACACCCCTTAAAAGTGCGAGTGCCAGAATTAAAACGGCATATATAATAATGCTACCCGCAAATACAGAATAATAACTATCCTGCAGGTCCAGGCCATCTAAAGATCTGTAGATGTTTATATTTTCTGTGACCAGATTAATAGCGTACCTTACTATTAATGCAGGCGCTATTTGAAATATTACTGATAACGTAATAAACAGTATCCCTGAAATGAGGTGATACTTGTATTTGAGGAAATACTTATTTAAATAACTTAATTCTTTCATGCAGCAGCAACCAACAGGGCAAAATGGGTCAGGAACATACCAATTAATTACATAACGAAAGTAGAGTAAAGAGGTTACCTACAGGCGTTTCTCAGATTGATAAAATATTAAAAAAGTCTAATTTTGCGCGATCTTATTTAAGAGCATTTTTCTTGAATGAGTCAAAACTACAATAAACTAATTATTTAACATTATGATGATGCAAATAAATGAGTTGGAGCAAGTTTCTGAACCTTCAGTTTTTGAGGGTTTAGCAAAGCTGGGGCATGAGCAGGTGGTATTTTGCCATGATGAACCAACAGGCCTAAAAGCTATTATAGCTGTGCATAATACTGTACTGGGGCCGGCGCTCGGAGGTACTCGTATGTGGAACTATGCATCAGAACAAGAGGCTCTAAAAGATGTGCTCAGGCTGTCGAGAGGGATGACATATAAATCTGCGATAACTGGTCTTAACCTGGGCGGCGGTAAGGCTGTAATTATTGGAGATGCCACTACCATGAAAACAGAGGCCTTTATGAGGAGGTTTGGCAAGTTTGTAAATAGCCTTAATGGTAAATATATAACCGCTGAAGATGTAAACATGAAAACTCGTGACATGGAACTCATCGGTATGGAGACCAAGCATGTTACCGGTTTGCCCGAAACTATGGGCGGTGGCGGTGATCCATCTCCTGTTACTGCTTATGGAGTGTATATGGGCATGAAGGCTACCGCTAAGAAGGTGTTTGGCACTGATAGTTTAACCGGTAAGAAAATAGCAGTCCAGGGCGTAGGTCAGGTGGGAATGTATTTGGTGGATCATCTGGTTAAAGAAAATGCTGAAATATTTATTACTGATATTAACGAAGAGAAGTTAAAACAGCTTTCTGCTACTACAGGAGCTAAAGTAGTGGGTATGGATGAAATTTATGATTTAGATGTAGACATATACGCTCCCTGTGCTTTGGGAGCTACGTTAAATGATACAAACATTGATAGATTAAAATGTGCCATGGTAGCAGGTGCAGCCAATAATCAGTTGGAAGATGAGCATAAGCACGGTAATATGTTAATAACAAAAGGAATTACCTATGCTCCGGATTTTCTTATTAATGCTGGTGGTATTATTAATGTTTATGAAGAATATTTAGGCAATTATAACCGTCAGCGTGCGTATGAAAGAGCTGAAAATATTTATGATACCTGTCTAAATATACTTGCAGAGGCAGAAAAGGAAGGTATTCCATCTCAAGAAGCCGCTATTCGTGCTGCTGAAAAAAGGATAGCAGATATTGGTAAGGTGAAGTTGCCTCGATAATTAATAATTGTTTAATTTTGCAATAGATACGAGGCACTCTCAACAGTCTCCGGAAATGTATGTCAGTACACCGGCATGGAGATTAATTCTTAAAAGGACTTTTGAGAGTGCATTATTTTTAATGAACACTAAAGTTCTTTTTTTAATACAAAGATGCTCAACAGACGAACATTACGAATCAAGGCCATGCAAACCATCTTTGCGTACAGGCAAAGCAGGGAAGCTAACTATGGGATAGCCCAAGAGTACATAGCGGAGCGATTCGCTCCAGACCTTAATTCAATGGAGGTGCAGGATAAAGGCTTATTAAATGAGCAGAAGCAAGAAGCACTGAAAATTTTCAAAGAAAACTATAAAAACCAATCTTTTCATAGCGTAAAAGGCTCAGAAAAGAAAGTTAATGAGGCAGTAGATGATGCCATCAGACATTATTATAGTGATGTAGATAAGGATTTTAAGTTCTTTAAAAAGAATATGGTTCATGAAGCCGAAAAAATCCATGATCAATATATTTCTATTCTTAACCTACTCATAGCTTTCGCTGCTAAGGCAGGACAGGATAAGCGTGGAGGTCACGATAATTTTGTTAAAAATTTGTTAATACACGCTTTAAAGTTTAACGAATCTCTGGAAAATGTTAGCTTGAGGCGTAATTTAAAATGGGAAGACGAGTCCATCGCCTGGCATTGGTTTAAAGAGTTTATAAAAGTAGACGAAGAGTATCTGGAATATCAAAAGCTAGATGCCCCTACTTTTGAAGACGACAGAGCCATTATTAATCATATCATAAAAAACATATTGTTTAAAAATGAGGTGATTGATAAGCATATGGAAGAGGGAGATCTTAACTGGGTAGAAGATAGGGCTATTATAAAAAGCCTGGTTACAAAAACCATTAAATCTATACCAGAAGAGAAAGACGAAGACTTTGAATTACAAGAGTTGTCTTACAACTGGGAAGATGACAAAGCGTTCTTTATCATGCTGTTCGAGGAAACTACAAATGTAGAATCCGAATATGAAGAATTGATTGCTAAAAAGACTAAAAACTGGGATATAGAAAGGATTGCAGCTACTGATAAAGTAATCCTTGATATGGCTATTAGTGAAATGATAAATTTCCCAAGCATCCCGGTAAAAGTAACAATTAATGAATATATTGAGATTGCTAAAAAATATAGTACACCAAAGAGTAAAACATTTGTTAATGGTGTGTTAGATGTTATAGCTAATGAACTCGTAGAATCTGGTGATATCAGAAAAAGTGGACGAGGATTAATCGACAATAAATAAATAAACCAATTATGAGTACGAAATCAGGAAACTCCCTTTTAGCGTTTCTTCTCGGAGCTACTACAGGAGCTGTATTAGGAATATTATATGCCCCCGATAAGGGCTCAAATACCAGAGACAGATTAACTTACAGATTAGACAAGTATAAAAAAACGCTTGAAGAATTAGTAGAAGATCTTGTTTCAGAAAAGGATGCTAACTTCAATGAAGCAAGAAGCCATGGTCAAAAAGTGGTTGATGATGCTAAAGAAAAAGCAGAAAGACTTCTTGAAGATGTAGATGAATTGATCAGCCATATAAAAAAGGGTGAGAAAAAGGACGAAACGGATTTGTAATAAATACTGTTGGTATTAAACATAACGAGAGAATAAATTAAGCATAAAATGAGAAAAGGAATCAAATTATCACTGTTTGTTGGTATGTTGGCAATGATTTTTGCTGCTTCTTGTAGTAGTAACAAAGAATCAGAGAAGAAAATCGCTGAGTTAGAAAATCGAATTAATGAATTAGAAGGAAGCGGTGCTCCTATATCTAAGCCTGCTACTACTGCTACACCTGCAGTACCTGAAGAAAAGCCTGAAGGACCTATTCCTGCTTTTGCTTTTGAAGAGGAAGAGTTCGATTTCGGAACCATTAACGAAGGTGATGTAGTAGAGCATACTTTTAAATTTAAAAATACTGGTGACGCTCCACTTATCATTCAAAATGCTGTAGGTTCATGCGGATGTACAGTGCCTACATGGCCTAAAGAGCCAATTCCAGTAGGAGGAACTGGTGAGGTTACTGCTAAATTTAACAGTAAAGGAAAGTCTAATGCTCAGAACAAGACTGTTACACTTACTGCTAACACTTGGCCTAAGCAAACAAGACTTAGAATTAAAGCTCAGGTAAATCCTTCAGAAACTACTGACGGCCCTGTGAAATAAGGCTAAGCTTAAGAAAATTAGAAAATTCATCCCAGCTCCTGAAAAGGGGTTGGGATGTTTTGTTTTAATTCATGTACTTTTACATAAATATTTAATTAGAATTCGAAATGTTAAAAACAGTTTTATTACAAGCGGCAGCAGATGGTGGAAGCGGTTACAGTTCATTAATACTTTTTGGTGGTGTGGCTTTAGTGTTTTATTTTTTCATGATAAGACCACAGCAAAAGAAGCAAAAGCAACAAAAAAAATTCATTGAAGAAATTAAAAGAGGTGACCAAGTGGTTACTATTGGTGGTATTCATGGAAAAGTAATGAGTTCAGATGAAACTACAGTTGTGTTAGAAGTGGATAAAGGAGTGAAAATGACTTTTCTTAAATCATCTATTTCGTTAGAATCGACTGTACCAGCAAAAGAAGAAAAGAAAGAAGAAAAAAGTTGAGTAGAATAAGAGAAATCATAAGGTCATTTAAGCCAGAAAGCTCCAATAATGTGAGGGTAATAGTGCTGTGCGTTTTCGCTGCCACTACTTTCTGGTTTCTTAATGCCCTCAATGAAAACTACTCTACTACTTTAAAATATCCTGTACGTTTTATTTATGATCAAGACAGTTATATGGCTGTTGAGAGGCTACCAGAAAACGTACAACTTAATGTAAGTGGCTTAGGCTGGAATTTATTCAGAAACAGTCTGGGTATAAAAGTGACTCCACTGGAAATACCACTTGAAACACCGGCTGATTATAAGAAAATTGTGGGTACATCATTACCCGGGCTCATTTCTGAGCAGCTGGATGAATTTCAGCTTAATTACGTGCTTACTGATACGCTATTTGTAAATATAGAAAGAAGAATAAGCCGTACATTTCATTTATCGGTTGATAGTGCCACTGTTTCTTTAGATAGCGATTTTAAGATTATTTCTCCTATTGTTTTTAGTCCGGATTCAGTCTTACTTCAAGGTCCGGAAAATATACTTTCTGAAATGTCAGATACCGTATATGTTAAAATTCCGCAAGAAGACATAGATGAGAACTATGATGAAGACGTGGCTATTTCTATTCCTAACCAATCATTAATTCATAGGAATCCGCCTACTGTAAAGGTACAGTTTAAGGTGGCTGAGTTTGTTACCCAAAGTAAAGCAGTGCCAGTTACCTTAAATAATTTTCCCGATCAATATATTCCTGAAAAGGCAGAGGTGGAAGTCACTTACCAAATAGAAGGTAATAGACAGGAAGAAGTAAATAATGTAGACTTTAATGTTGTCTTGGATTTTAAGGCGATGGATAAACAAGACTCTACTATTCTACCTGTGCTTACTGGTTTTCCTGATTTCGTTCAAAATGTACAGCTGGACAGTACAGCAATAAGAGTAGATAAAAATGAATAGACCTTATCAGGTCGGTGTTACCGGTGGCATAGGCTCTGGTAAAAGCCTTATTTGTCAAGTATTTGCGGCTTTAGGAGTTCCCGTTTATAATGCAGATCAAAGAGGCAAATGGCTTACCGATAATGATCCGGAAATAGTGGAGGAAATAACTACTCTTTTTGGCAAGGAGGCTTATAAAAATGGACATTTGGATAGGCCTTTCATAGCGAATATTGTCTTTAACGATCCTGAAAAACTTACTCAGCTTAATCATATTATTCACCCAAGGGTAGGAAAAGATTATACTAGCTGGGTGGAAGCACAAACCTATCCTTATGTAATTAAAGAGGCCGCCATAATGTTTGAGTCAGGCTCTCATAAAATGCTTGATAAAGTCATTAATGTTTATGCTTCAGAAGCACTTAGAATTAAGCGTGTTATAGGAAGGGATAAGTTCAGGAAAGAAGAGGAGATTAAAGCAATTATTAAGAAACAAATGCCTGAAGAGGAAAGACAGCAAAAGTCTGACTATACAGTAAATAATAATGAGACAATAATGCTTTTACCTCAACTACTTCAGCTCCATGAAGCTTTTATGAATGAATAAGGAGTTTAATAATTCCTATTCTTCTTCTGCTTTTGGCTTTTTGTAAAACACTTTTTTGATCCATCTTGGTAATACCACGGCTCCACCAATCAGGTAAGGATAGTATGTGATCAGCCTCCAGAATAATGTTGTTCCCAGTGTAAATTCCACCAAATAGCCATCAAATAGTTTAATGAAAAACTCTTCGGCTAGGCCACTACCACCAGGAGTGGGTGATACCAGCATTACTATCCATAGGATTAGGTGTTTGCCTAGAATGAGTAGATGGTCAGTAAGACCCAAGCCATTTGTATAGGCGCTTATAATGAAGTTGAGAATAGCATACCTGGCTACCCAGGCTACAATAGTAGATGCTATAATTTTAAACCAATATCTTTTTTGCTTTCCTCTGATCAGAGTAGAGGCCCACATTACCTCATTACCATGCTGATAGGCGGCATAGCGCCATCTTCTCAGGAATTTTATTGATGTTATCTTAATAAGGATCCATTTGAAGATTCTAGGTCTTAAAAAGAGCGCAAATGCCATCACAAAAGTATAGATGGCAATCAGAGAATAGCTTGTAATAAAAAGGCCTTTTAAAGTGCCCTCAAAGTCTGGAAAACTGCTCGCTCCAATGAGTAATAGGGCTATAGGTGCAAAAATTACAAAGAACAGGTTATCCAGAATGGCTGTTAGTAAGGTGTAGGCAAGTGATTTGCCTAAGTTGATCCCTTCCTTTAGTAATATAAAGACTGCCACAGCCGTGCCTCCTACTACTGATGGGGTAACTGCTGAAGCAAATTCCCAAAGGATAATAACATATATGCTACTTCCCCATGAAAGATCTTTATTAGTTAGCGTTCTAATCCGATATACGTAAGCAGCATCTTTGATGAATAGTACGGCAAAAGCTAATATAACAGGTATAACCCTAGCCTGAAAAATCAGGTTGAGCTTTTGTGGTGTAAAGGTGTCATCGGTAAATATTTTAAAGGCGACGAAACCTAAACTTATAACAGCAGGAACCCAGATTTTATTAGGGTTAAGTGTTTTTAATATTTTTTGAGTATCAAGATTCATTTACTCTGCTGCAACCTCCTCTAACTTCTCTATCCAAAAATTATTGAACCCCTCTCCTATGTGCATGGTAATGATATTGAGCTGTAGCAATTCTAAAATGGCCAGGAAATTGAATATAACCGCTATTTTATTAGGATCATGTTCTATCACAGTAGAAAAAGCCAGACGGGGAGATTTACCAAGTTCATGAACTATAAAATCTTTTTGGCTGGCAATAGTGTATGGATATTGGATGACTTCATGAGTAGGCTTATTCTGCTCTATTTCATAACGCTCTATAACCCGCTGAAATACCCTCAGTAGTTTGTATAAATCAAGGTCCTGAATTTCAGCTTCTACATTAATGGTTTCTGACAGAGAACGTACTTCTTTGGCTATATTTCCTCTTTTCTCCTTACTGATCTGAGCTTCCTCCATGTTTTTGAGTTGCTCAATAACAGATTTGTATTTTTTATACTCCAGTAGGTGCTTTACGAGCTCTTCCCTGGGGTCAATCTCATTTCCTTCGTCATCTAACTGAGGTCTTGGGAGTAAAAGCTTAGACTTTATGCGCATAAGTGTAGCGGCTACCAGAATAAATTCACTGGCCACCTCTATATTCATTTGCTCTAAATGATGCAGATAGTCTAAAAAATCATTCGTGATTTTGGAAATAGGAATATCATGAATATCCAGCTCATCTCTCTCAATGAAGAAAAGCAGCAGGTCAAAAGGACCTTCAAAAAGGGGTAATTTTATTTCAAAACTCAAAATAAATCTGCTTTATTGATCATAAATGAACTAGTTCAAAGATATTACTTAAAGGTCAAATAATACCCTGTTGCCAAAAAAAATGTAAATTTACACCTTCTCTGTTAGAAACATTGCTTCATTTGCAATAGGTTTACAAAACAGTTACATTGAGTTATTGTTTATGAGTTACAAACCCATTTTTTCTGATGTTAATTGAGCCCGGAAAACTTTTAGCCACTATTAATAGCCCGGATGATTTAAAAAATTTAGATCAAACGCAGCTGGTAAGACTTTGTGATGAGTTGAGACATTTTATCATTGATAATGTTTCTGTGTATGGTGGCCATTTCGGTGCGAGCCTGGGGGTGGTAGAACTCACCGTAGCTTTGCACTATGTGTTTAACACACCTAAAGATCAATTGGTGTGGGATGTGGGGCATCAGGCTTATGGGCATAAAATTCTCACTGGCAGAAGAGATACTTTTCATACTAATAGGATCTATAAAGGAATCTCTGGTTTCCCTAAAATGAAGGAAAGTGAGTATGATTCTTTCGGAGTAGGTCACTCTTCTACTTCTATCTCTGCAGCGCTAGGTATGGCTGCAGCTTCTAAATATAAGGGCTTGGAAGAAAAGCAGCATATAGCCGTAATTGGCGATGGTGCCATGACTGGTGGCCTGGCTTTTGAAGCTATGAATCATGCCGGAGTTTCTAATACAAATTTACTGATAGTTCTTAATGACAACTGTATGTCTATAGACCCTAATGTTGGGGCTTTAAAAGACTATCTTACTGATATTACTACCTCACATACTTATAATAAAGTAAAAGATGATGTGTGGAAAATTCTTGGCAAGGTTAGCAAATTCGGGCCTAATGCCAGAGAGATTATTTCAAAGGTAGAAAACAGTATAAAATCATTTTTGCTCAGTCAGAGCAATATGTTCGAGTCATTAAATCTACGCTATTTTGGGCCTGTTGATGGCCATGATGTCAATCATCTGGTAAGCGTGATGGAAGACCTGAAAGATATTAAAGGGCCTAAAATACTCCACTGTGTTACCATGAAAGGTAAAGGGTATGCCCCTGCTGAAAACGGAAATCAGACTACCTGGCATGCACCGGGTAAATTTGATAAAGTGACCGGCGAAATAAGGAAGAAAGTATATGAAACGCCTCAGCCACCTAAATATCAGGATGTGTTTGGTCATACCTTAGTAGAGCTGGCGCGTAAGAATAAAGATATAATGGGTATTACTCCTGCCATGCCTTCAGGTTCTTCTATGAACATTATGATGAAGGAAATGCCTGACCGTGCTTTTGATGTAGGTATAGCAGAGCAACATGCTGTGACCTTCTCAGCAGGCTTGGCAAGTCAGGGATTAGTGCCATTCTGTAATATTTACAGCTCCTTTATGCAAAGAGCCTATGATCAGGTGATCCATGATGTTTGTATTCAGGATCTGCCAGTTAATTTCTGCCTTGATAGAGCGGGATTTGCCGGTGCTGATGGGCCTACACACCACGGAGCCTATGATATGGCTTATATGCGTTGTATTCCTAATATGATCATAGCTTCTCCTATGAATGAAGCTGAGCTTCGTAACCTAATGTATACTTCTCAAAAGCCAAGAGCTGGGAAAGCCTTTACCATCAGGTATCCTCGTGGACAAGGTGTTATGCCTAACTGGAGAACTCCAATGGAAGAGGTGAAGATAGGAACAGGAAGAAAGATTAAAGATGGTGAGGAAGTGGCCATATTAACTATTGGCCATATAGGAAACTATGCTGTAGAGGCTTGCGAAAAGCTCGCTAAGCAAGGTTTAGATCCTGCTCACTATGATATGCGTTTCGTTAAACCTCTTGATGAAGATATTTTACATGAGGTTTTCAAGAACTATTCTAAAGTAATAACTGTAGAAGATGGCTGCCTGCCTGGTGGTATTGGTAGTGCTATACTTGAATTTATGGTAGATAACGGCTATCAGGCTCAGGTGATCAGGTTAGGTATACCAGATGCCATTGTAGAGCACGGTGAGCAGTTAGAGCTCCATAAAGAATGTGGTTTTGATGCCGATGGTATTGCTAAGACAGTTATAAAAATTTCAGAAAAAGAACTCGCTCGCTAGTGAATGTCGTCATCACCCGTTAAGTATTTGGAGAAAGGAAATGGCTTTCCGGTAGTCTTTATACATGGATACTGTGAGGCCAAAGAGATGTGGGAGTCCTTTATAGAAGGATTGCCTGAAACCATCCGTGTACTTATTCCAGACTTACCTGGCTTTGGAGAAAGCCCTCTCCCCGAGGGTGACTTTACCATTGATGATATTGCTGAGTTGCTCATAGAGTGGCTTGATGATCTTAATATAGAAGAATGCATTGTGGTGGGGCATAGCCTTGGTGGTTATGTTGCACTTTCTATGGCTAAGTATCACCCTGATAGATTAAAGGGCTTCTGTCTTTTTCATTCCTCTGCCTTTCCTGATGATGAAACTAAAAAAGAGACACGTAATAAAACTATCACCTTTGTTGAAAAGAATGGTGTAAAGGTTTTTGCGGAGTCCTTTGTACCGCAGCTGTTCTATGTAAGCAATAGAGCGGCTTGTAGTGCCGATATTGATAAAACTGTAGCCTTAGTATCAAATACTAATTCAAAGGCGCTTATACAGTACGCAAAGGCTATGAGAGATCGTCATGATCGTACTGATGTAATGAGGGAATTTGAGGAGCCTATTCTCATTATTGCCGGCGAGAATGATGGCGCAGTTCCTGCAGCGAAGAGTAAAGAGATGGCCGACATATCTAAAAGTGCAAGCCTTTTATTGCTTGAGGAAACGGGGCATAAAGGTATGTTTGAAAAATCAGAAACAACTCAAAAAGCTATTATCGAATTTGTTAGTTCGGTATCTCAATAACTCGTCCTCTACCCTATTTTTGTCTTAATTTCTAAACGCTCATAGAGCGCCTGTACGCATTTCTGTACGGATCTGTAATTTCTGTGGCCTCCTAGAGCGTTAGGGATTTTTCATGTGGCTCAGGTCTTATTTTTCCTTCCTTTTCAGTAGTGGATTTTCTATTTCTACGTATCAAATTTCGCCTCTTTTGAGTTGCTCAATTGGCTCTAAAATGTTGCTCTATTTGTTGTATGAGGACTTTTTCTTCTATTTATGTGTGAGAAATATTATGCTGATTTCAGGCTTATATTTTTGTGTTTTTAAGTATATTGGCCGGAATTTTCACTTAAATACGTATTAATCTAAATTAAACTAATAAAAAAATAAGTAAAAATACTTAGTCTAATTTTCTTTTTATCTTAATTTTGTGACCAGTATTTTTCATGGGTTGGGCTCAATTTCAGTGGCTAAATGATTGAAAAATGCGAAGTGCAGATGTTGGTATTGGGAGTTGTGGATTGTTGGAATCTTAAATTGAATTTGGCCATTTGCTAACCTGGAATATATGGGGTGAAATGGACGAGTAATGATGTTAGAATATGAAGAATGTGATAAAAATAATGTTGGTAGACGATCATGAGATCGTGAGAAAAGGCATAAAAATGCTATTAGATAGTTATTCTGAATTTGAAGTGACTTCAGATGTAGGAGCAGGAAAAGAGGCTATAGGCGCTCTTACAAGCTTTAAGCCAGATCTTCTGATCATGGATAATAACTTGCTTAATTCAGATGGTATTGCCTTGGTAAAGAGTGCTAAAGAAATTTATGCTGACCTGCCAATTATGGTACTTACTGCTCAGAAAGATGAAAAGAGTATAACCAAGTATATTGATGCTGGTGTTGATGGCTATTTGCTCAAATATTGTGGTGTAGATGAGTTAATTAAAGCTATTGGCACAGTAGCAGCTGGTCAGAAGTATATAAGTGGAGAGGTGTCTGATATCTTAGTAAGTAACTACCTTTCTGCCAAAAAGGCTCAGCAAATGGCTCCTGAACTACAGGTAGAAAGAAGAATAGATTATGGGCTAACCAAAAGAGAGCGTCAAATTTTAAAACTTATTTACTCTGGTATTTCTAATAAAGAAATAGCCGAACAGCTAGATAAAAGCATAAGAACTATAGAAACTCATAGGTTCAATATTATGAAGAAGTTAGAAGTAAGTAATGTCTCAGAGCTGTTTCATACTATAGAAAATGAGCCGTCATTAAAGCTGGAATTAACAAAATATTGACCAATAGAGAAGCTGAATTTTAATCAATAGGTATCTACGTATATTGTAATCATCAATCATATTTGTAAATATCTGAAAATCATAACTTAAAGATATTTACTAATTGTTGATGCTCTTATATTCTTGAATAATTATACGTAATTGATAAGCGTTGTGTATACGTATATTGGATCCGTTTTTATATTACGTAGTACAATATTTACGTACGTAATAAAAACACGTTTTAATACGTAGGAGACTTTTTGCTTCAATTATCCGCCGCAACCGAGGTTCTTTTTAATGTCATGGTTAGGGAGTATCCCATAGTGGTTGGTTTCATCTGAATCAGTTTCTTGTGGATCTTCATTTTCCTTTGTGTTGTTCTTATTCTTCTTTTTTCCTTTTGTATGATTATTCATGCCATTTAAATTATTTAATTGTACTTATTCTTTATAACATCATAATTTGATAACCAGTTTATAATATCGATCTAAAATGAATTTACTAATACGAATATTTATCCCTTTAGCCATTAGCTGTATGTTTGTGGGGTGTAACAAAATTGAAAAGGAAAATACGATGAATAGACCCATACCACCTAAAGCGGAAAAGATAAGGAAGGAGTTGGAAGCTCATGGCGAAATAAGAGTGGATGATTATTATTGGCTCAATGAACGTGAAAATCAGAAAGTGATTGATTATCTGGAAGCAGAGAATGCTTATACTGATACTATAATGAAGCATACTGAGCCTCTTCAAGAAAAGTTATATGATGAAATAGTAGGCAGAATAAAGCAAACTGATGAATCAGTGCCTTATAAAAGTAACGGCTATTGGTATTACACCAGATATGAAGAAGGTCAGGAATACCCTATTTTCTGTAGAAAGCAGGATTCTCTTGACAATGATGAGGAGGTAATGCTCAACGTAAATATAATGGCTGAAGGCCATGAATACTATCAGGTAGGAGGTCTTAACGTTAGCTTAGACAATCGTTTAGTGGCTTACGGTGTAGATTCTGTCGGAAGAAGGCAATACACAATTCATGTAAAGAATTTGGAAACAGGTGTAGTTATGGAGACCGCTATTACCAACACTACCGGTGGTAGTACCTGGGCTAATGATAATAAGACCTTATTTTACACTAAAAAGGATCCTGCTACCCTTCGTTCAAACCAAATATTTAAACATAAGCTTGCTTCTAATACTGCCGATGAGCTGATTTTTGAAGAAAATGATGACACCTTTTATACAGGTATATATAAAACCAAGTCGGATAAGTATTTAATCATTTGGTCTGGAAGTACGCTTACTAATGATTACCGCATTCTTAATGCTGATACTCCTGATGGAGAATTTAAGGAGTTTATTCCCAGAGAAAGAGGGCTTGAATACATGATTGAGCATTTTGAGGACAAATTCTATATTGTTACTAACTGGGAAGCTACTAACTTCAGATTGATGGAAACGCCGGAAGATTCAACGGCAAAATCTAACTGGAAAGAAGTAATTGCCCACCGAGAAGATGTTTACCTGGAAGGGATTGAGGTATTTCAAAAATATCTGGTTGTAGAAGAAAGAGGTAATGGCCTCACTCAACTCAGAGTAATCAATCAGGATACCAAAGATGAGCATTATCTTGACTTCGGCGAAGAGGCGTATACTGCCTACATAGGTACTAATCCAGAGTTTGATACTGAGGTGCTGAGGTATGGTTATACTTCGCTTACTACGCCTAATTCTGTCTATGACTATAACATGGCTACCAAAGAAAAAACGCTGATGAAGCAGCAGGAAGTTGTGGGTGGTTATAATCCTGATGAGTACGAAACTAAACGACTTTTTGCTACTGCTCGTGATGGCGTGAAGGTGCCTATTTCTTTGGTTTACAAGAAATCATTAAAGAAAGAATCAGGAAACCCTACTCTGCTTTACGGTTACGGTTCCTACGGTGCTACTATAGATCCTTCTTTTAGTTCTGTTCGATTAAGCCTTATTGATAGAGGTTTTGTGTATGCTATTGCTCATATAAGAGGAGGCCAAATGATGGGGCGTCAGTGGTATGAAGATGGCAAAATGTTTAAAAAGAAGAATACTTTTAATGATTTTATAGATTGTGCAGAGTATTTGGTTGATCAGCAGTATACACAGAAGGATGAGCTATACGCTATGGGCGGAAGTGCCGGAGGTCTGCTAATGGGAGCTATTGTAAATCAAAGGCCTGACTTATGGAAAGGTGTGGTAGCAGCAGTTCCTTTTGTAGATGTAATGACCACTATGCTTGACGAAAGTATTCCTCTTACTACAGGTGAATATGATGAGTGGGGAAATCCTAACAATAAGGATTCTTATGATTATATGCTTTCTTATTCGCCATATGATAATGTAAAGCCTCAGAAATACCCTAATATGCTTATAACTACCGGCCTTCATGATTCTCAGGTACAATACTGGGAGCCGGCTAAGTGGGTAGCTAAGCTTAGAGAAGTAAAAGCAGATGATAATATTATTCTTCTTGAAACTAATATGGACGCCGGACATGGCGGCGCTTCCGGTAGATTTCAGCGCTATAAAGAGACTGCTTTAGAATATGCTTTTATTCTGGACTTAGCTGATATAAAAGAATAGTGTAGTAATTTAAAAACAGGTTAAGGCGAAAATTCCACATATTTTGCCTTAACCTGTCCTATTTCTGCCTAATAAAGGCTTTTTTTCTAATTGGTATATTACTTGAAGGTATTTGGTTATTTAAAAGAATATTAACCAAACCTGTTAACACACCTCATAAGATTTTGATCACGATATTTTAATGGGAAGAGGTGAGTTAATTTTTAAAATTAATAGACCAATGAATCATACAGAACATAGTAAAAAAGTTGCACAACCATTAGCTGAACTAGTAAAACATCACCAAGAAGCTATCGCGTCTTTTGAAAATGTAAAAGAAAGCACTTCAGATCCTAAGCTTCAAGAATATTGCGATACTGCCATAGCACTAAGAAATACGCTTATTGAAGACCTAAAAGATGAGATTGATACCCTTACCTCAGATTTTAATGTTAACAAAAGAATGAATGTGCTAACTTTTGGTAAACTAAGCAGAAGCAAAATGAGTCATTTTGTGGAGAAAGTAGAGAAATCCATTGTGGGGGTTTATATGCAAGTAATAAGAAGCAATACTTTTAGCAATACCACAGAAAGTATATTGAAAGCGCAACTGGAAACTTTGAGAAACCGACTTAAATTAGCGAAGAAGTTTTCTACTACCGGCATGCTCCACGCTGCCTAAGATTTTATATTTATAGAATAAAGTCTAAAAATATCAGCGGGCATATTAAATTCGCACTATG
Source organism: Fulvivirga maritima (assembly GCF_021389955.1). Lineage (NCBI taxonomy): Bacteria > Pseudomonadati > Bacteroidota > Cytophagia > Cytophagales > Fulvivirgaceae > Fulvivirga > Fulvivirga maritima. The sequence continues at coordinate 1,716,424 of NZ_CP089980.1, read as the reverse complement.
CCTAAGAAAGACCCTTATGCATCCCTAAGGTTTAAAGAGTTTAGATACTTTTTGGTAATAAGGTTTGCCTTAATATTTGCCTGGGGGATGCAGTTTGTAGTTATAGAGTGGGAAATCTATAGTATGACCAAAGATCCTTTATCATTAGGATTTATAGGTTTAGCTGAAGTGATTCCCGCAGTATCATTAGCCCTGTTCGCGGGGCATTTTGTTGATAAATTAGAGAAGAGATCCCTGTTGCAAAAATGCATTCTGGGATTTTTATTCATTAGCACTGGCTTGTTTTTGTTAACATGGCCGTTATTTAACAGTCACCTTTCGGTTGATCTTACACTAATTCTGGTATATGCCATGGTATTTGTAGGAGGCATAGTAAGAGCCTTTTTAGGACCAACCGTCTTTTCTCTATTTTCCCTTATTATTCCTAAAAAGCATTACCCAAATGGTTCCGTCTGGAGCAGTGGTGCCTGGCAAATGGGCGCGGTTTTAGGACCGGCTATCGGTGGGTTAACCATCGGTTGGATCGGTGTGCACTGGTCATTATTGGTAATAGTAGGTTTTGCGCTAGTTGCGTTTGTCTTTTTGCTTTTTATAGAAAGCAAGCCTATTATGAATACCGCTCAAGATGAAGGTGTATTGAAAAGTTTAAAAGAAGGAATTCAATATGTTTATAATACTAAAGAAATACTAGGCGCTATTTCTCTTGATATGATAGCCGTATTATTTGGTGGTGCTATAGCGTTATTGCCTGTCTTTGCTCAGGATATTCTGCATGTTGGCTCAACTGGTTTTGGCTTTTTAAGAGCTGCACCGGCTGTCGGTTCTTTCCTTACTATTATGATTGTTACCTACTTTCCGCTAAACAAGCATGCAGGGCTAAAGCTTTTGGCAGCTGTATTTGGCTTTGGTGCTTGTATAATTGTTTTTGGTATATCACAATGGTTTCTGGTTTCATTGATAGCTTTGTTTTTTAGTGGTGTTACCGATGGCATTAGCGTTGTCATACGCCAAACCATATTGCAATTAAAGACTCCTGACCATATGAGGGGCAGAGTAGCCTCAGTAAATGGTATGTTTGTAGGCTCATCAAATGAGCTTGGTGCCTTTGAAAGTGGAATTACTGCTAAGCTTATGGGTACGGTAACGGCCGTTGTTTTCGGCGGAACTATGACTTGTTTTGTAGTACTACTTACCGGTTTATTTTCACCAAAAATGCGCAAGCTAGACTTTAGTAAAGATTTAGAGGATAACGACTTATCTTAAGCAGTAATAATTTTACTTACTACTTAGTAAGTATTTGTATATTTGTGCTGTGAATACTAGAGATAAAATAATTATTCTTGCCAGAGAGCAAATACTTAAAATGGGGTATAAAGGATTTAGTTTTAATGATATATCCGCACCCTTAAATGTTAAAAACGCAGCCATTCATTATTATTTCCCTACTAAGGAAGACCTTGGGCTGGAGGTGCTTAACCATGAAATAGAGCGATTTCAAACCTGGTTTACCAATATCGAGGATTTAAGTTGTTGGCAAAAGCTGGAGGCATTCTTCGAAATATATGATGTCAGGCTCATAGAAGACCAAATGTGCATGATAGGAAGCTTATGTTCATCATACTTTTCTGTAACTGAAAGCATTCAGAACCAGCTTAAGGAAATAATGCAGGCCATACAAAACTGGCTCATAAATCTGTTGAAAGAAGGTGTTGATGAAGAGTCGTTTAGCTTTGTAGGAGAGCCTGAAGATAAAGCCCGGGTAATTTTGTGTAGTCTTGCCGCCGGAGTTCAGTTTTCTCGTGCTTTGGGAGAAGACCACTTTACCCTTTTAAAACATCAATTAAGATTAGAACTAAATATACATACTAATGACTAAAAGAGTAGTGATAACAGGATTAGGGGCATTAACTCCTATTGGGAATAATGTCTCTGAATTTTGGGATGGCCTGCTGGCTGGTACTAGCGGTGCCGGACCTATCACCAAATTTGACACAGAGCTTTTTAAAACCAAATTTGCCTGTGAGTTAAAGGGTGTTAACCTTGAAGATCATTTTGATAGGAAGGAAATTCGTAAAAATGATCCGTTTACGCTTTATGCCCTTATGGCTTCTAAAGAAGCTATGGAAGATTCTAAAATAGAGCTTGATAAAACAGATATAGATCGTTTTGGAGTAATTTGGGCTTCTGGTAATGGAGGTATTACCACTTTTGAAAACGAAGTATTAGAATATGCTGAATCTACAAGAGGCCCTAGATTTTCTCCCTTTTTCATTCCTAAAATTCTAGTAGATACACCTTCTGGTGCTATTGCCTTAAAATATGGATTAAGAGGTGTGAATTATTGTACCGTTTCAGCCTGTGCTTCATCCACTAGTGCTATAATGGATGCTTTAAATTATATCAGACTTGGTAAAACAGATATTATGCTTGCAGGAGGTTCAGAGGCCGCTATTACGCGAGCAGGAATCGGAGGTTTTGGTGCTATGAAAGCCTTGTCTACCAATAATGAAAATGCTCAGCAAGCCAGTAGGCCGTTTGATGTGAACCGAGATGGCTTTGTTATGGGTGAAGGTGCAGGAGCTTTAATTCTTGAAGAATATGAGCACGCAAAAGCTCGTGGGGCCCATATTTATGCGGAGCTCGTAGGTGCTGGTATGTCTAATGATGCCTATCATGCTACTGCTACACACCCCGAAGGTGAAGGAGCACAGCTGGCCATTCAAATGGCACTTGATGAAGCGGGTATAACTATGAATGATGTTGATTATGTAAACCTGCATGCTACGAGTACTCCAGTAGGAGATGCGTCTGAACTGAGAGCCATTTTTAACATTTCTAAAGGCAATACAAGTCATTTACATGTAAGTGCTACCAAGTCTATGACTGGACACCTCCTGGGAGCTGCAGGAGCCGTAGAAGCTATTGCTGCAGTAAAGGCTATAGAAAAGGGCGTGGTACCTCCTACTATTAATACCCAAGAGGTTGATCCTGATTTGCCTGAGGGAATAGACCTTACTTTAGGTCAGAAAGTTGAAAAGGATATAAACTATGCTATAAGCAATACTTTTGGCTTTGGTGGCCATAATGCTATTGCTTTGTTTAAGAAATATAAGGATTAATCATCTGTTATAAACTCTTTATTTTCATCTACAAACCTGCGAGATATGCTGTAAACTTTTACAGGTTTACGCTTACCTCGCAGGTCTATGTCTCCTAGTTCTTCCATATCATAATCTTCATTTAAAGGCAATAATGAGACAAGCTCTCCTGATATCAGCAGTCTTTTATCAAACTCATTGCATTTAGATTCTATACGTGAAGTCGTATTAAGCACATCACCAGTAAAAATGATGTCTTTCTTAAAAGTACCTACTTCTCCTGTAGTTACTTCACCACAATGCAGTCCGGCTTTGAAAGTTGGGGTAACACCATATTTAGCCATGTATTTATGAGCCTTACGCTGAATAATATCTTCAATGTCAAAAAAACATCGTACACAATTCGCTTTATCCACTCCATACTCCAGTTTCCAGGTGATAACCACCTCATCACCTACATACTGATAAATTTCTCCTTCCCGCTCAATTATAGCCTTGGTAACATCTTCAAAAAAACGATTGAGCAATTTAAAATAGCGTTTATGACCTAGCTTTTCGGCAATGGAAGTAGATGATTTTAGGTCGAGAAACATGAATATCCTTTCCTCGTTAATTGGAGAATGGTATTTTCCTAAAAGTGTTTCAAAGAAAACGCCTCTACCATATTTGTCATTGATCTGTAGAATGATCATGGTTATGGTAGAAATGGTACTCCAGGAGATAACGTTCAAAGCAAAGGCATAGCTACTCACAAACTCTGTTATATTGAACCATAAATCACCATCGAAGTAAGATTCGCCAATAAAAACCCAATAGTAAAAAAGGAATGCCGCCATGCTTACTAATGAAATTATGATTACGAATGATAGCAGGTTAATAATGATTACCAGGCCTAAAGGCAGCTTTCTAAGGCGGTCTTTCAAAAAGAAAGTTATAGCAAACCCTCCTACAAGTCCTCCAATGGTTACAGCGAAAACATTAGTGAAAAGTGCGTTTTCTAAGTCATAGTCATTAAATTCAAAAGCCTCTTGTGACAGCTTAAGAAGATGGTTATAGTAAACAATTAATACACTTAGTGCTATCCAACTTAGTGTTATGAACAGCACTGTTCGTAGCTTAATTTTCGTGTTGTTAGAAATTAGTTTGTTCACTCTTTAAAATTTGGAGGGTATATGTGCTTCTGCTAATATCACAAAGAATTCATTACAATGTTTATATGAAGTTAAAACTTAATATTTACTTGATAATAAAACACAAAGACCGATCCTAAAGAATCGGCCTCTTATAAAATTTTTATGTATTGAGACTTAAGGTATTGGTCTCTCCATTTCTTTTAGGTGGCTGTATTTATAATACTGCATTAAGATAAATGAGGTGAGTATTCCGGAAAATGTTCCTTCAAATAATATTACCACTCCAGATATGAATGGGTTTAAATAAGGCCCAAAATATTCAAACTGCTTTAGCTGATTCATAAAATTGACATCAATAAGCAAGTAAATAACTACAAATGCTGAAAAGATAAATAATGCGATGGCAGAAGTGGCCACGCCTACTCCTAATCCGTTAAAATATGCAAAGGAATTCCGGTTATGTTGTTTGAAGCTTTTTATAGCCATAAATATTCCAGAGAAGACAAACACGTAATTGAGAGCTCTGAGCTCATACATGTGTATCCACCCGGTAAGGCGCATTAAAAAGAAGAACGCGATCAGACCTGCCGCTGTAAGCAGTCCATAATAAAAACTGGTGTTTTCGAGAGTATGCTTTTTCATGGCTAGAGTACTTTGGTTATACATTTATAACCATGAAAACTAAGAAAAGTTTAATTTTAAATAATTTAATACAAAAAAAGCTAAGCCCATATGAGCTTAGCTTCTTGTATTTATGATTTTATAATACTCTTAGAATGAGTAAGAAAGACCGAAGTCAAGTCCTGATAATCTGTTTCCACTGTATAGCTCAGCATTAGCAGCCCACTGTCTGGCAAAATACCATCTTGCGCCTGCTTGTACTTTAATTAATGCTCCAGAGTCTTCAAAATTATTATCATATGGCCCATCATAATCATCTGACCAAATAGTGGCACCTACTGTTAAACCACCGTAAAGGTCTAATGCATCAGGTAGACCGTCAATGTGTGGTCCATAATGGTAATCACCTCTAAATCCAATATTGAAGATATTATAGTGATAATCATATCCTCTTCCTAAGTAACCAAAGTCATCTCCATGCCTTCTATAACTAATTCTTGGACCAATGGTTATTTTGTCAGATACGCCAAAATCCATTCCAGCATAAACAGGAACACCCCAGTTTGAAAATCCAACTCCGAAGTTTACTTGTTTAAAGCCGTAGCCAGGTTCAAAGCCTTGTGCGTTGGTTTTTAAATTAAAGCCAAAAAAAACTAGCGCTATTAAAATTGTGCTTTTTAATACCTTTTTCATTTTTTAAGTTATTTATTAACAGTATTTAAGGTTGTATTACCTATTTCAAACGCTCGAACAGCTTTAATGTTTCCATTTTCTTGCTGTTAGTGAGTTACATAGGTTTCTATAACCTTTGCAATTTCCGAGTAATTTTCTTTTTCTCAAAATATCCATGCATTTACCTTTTATGCTTCAATTTCTTCAAGAACATTTTTAAGTAAATCACTTCCAAACTCTTTAGGAGCTGTGTTGAGATTGATTTCTACTCGAATTGCTTTCAGCCCATGAGCGCCTTGCAGCTCCTCCAGTTCTACAAACTCTACTTTATCTGTGAGATAACCTATAGATTGCAAATAATGAATGTAGCCGGAGTACTCTTCAGCTTCTTTCTGCTGTGTGTACACAATTGCAAGCTTACCTGGTTGGGTTAGTCGCTCATCAGTATCTTTAATAAAGGCCTTATCTATCCGTTTTTTCACTATTTCATAGCTGATATTGTAGGCGCCATCTACATCAAAATGCTTTTCATCTCTTCTAAATTTGATGGATAGAGGTTCGCCATGTACCAGAATAAGTTGTGTTATCTCCAGAGGTTTGGGCAAAGAAGATTTTAAATTAGCGATGTTTACCGCGATCTCACATTGCGTAATGAGTTGCCAAAGTCTAAAATTCCTAAGGTATATAAGATCAAAATTATGTTCCTGAACTAAAGATCCTCCCAGGTAGATATTATACTCAACACCATCGGTTTTGTATTTTTCATAATAGTGAGGAAATATATCTTGAGCATCTTCCTCTACTTTATCTAAATAGGTGGTGATATGATCATTTATAAGTGTAAGGCTTTCTTCAAAATCTTTTCTTTCATTATAAATTACTCCCAATTTTGGGTCAAGTAGCTTTTCATAGTTATTAATGATCGGCCTTAATAGTTCATCCTTCTTAAAGAAATTGAAAATAGAGCTTACTTCTTCCCTAAGAAATTCAAGTATACCTGATTCATCGCCAGAATTTAAACCTTTAGATAGTTTCTTAATTTGCTGATCAACTCTGAAATTTATTTCATCCAGAATCGGCATGTTTTTATAAGTCATGATAGTATCAATGACCTTCTTAACCTGCTTAAGGTTGTTAGTTAGGTCCCTTTGAATAGCATTAGACCTTTCTCCGCTGGAATTTCTAATATCTGCTAATCCATAAATAGGATAAACTTTTGGGAAGACGATATCATCAAACTTAGCTTTAATCCCTTTTCTTCTTTTATGCATTAGGTTAAAGCCACTTTCAATAAACTTCCACTCCACTGTGGGGTGTATGGCTGTGCACTCTTCCTGAATAAGCGCCCGGACTTCCGTTTGCATATCTGAAAGTACCCGCCTAACTGCAGCTGTAAACATAGGAAGTACGCTATATAATTTAGTGGCGGTAAGGGCATTGAGCTTTCCTGGTTCAGGGCTGCCTAGCTCTATGATTCCGAGTACTTTTCCCTCATGTACCAATGGAGCGACTATCACATTTTGAATACCTCGCCTTAATAGGCCATTTTCAATGCATCCGCAGCTATCATAATCAGAAAGTTCTTCTACTATTACAGGTTTTTTATCAGTATAAGCTTTTACATATATGGAATCTATTAAATTTTCGCACTCTAAACTATCATCTTCAGGGTTCATTAAGAAGCTACTCCAATTATTCTCCCCATAGTTTGAAATTATATTATAATTGGGGTCGAAATAAGATAAACCCAATTGTAGGTTGGGCATACCAAATATCGATCTTATTTTTTCACGAATTGAAATGAAGTTATCTTGATCCGTAACTGCATTCTTTTTAAGTAAATCATACTTTACTGAAGATAGCATTTCTTCGGTAGTTACATCCGTTAACCTCATAATACAGAATCCCTGAAATGCGAACACTTTGGGATCAATATATTCGAGCCATAGATCTATATCATCAATATTGCTCAAGAGCATATTAATTACCTTCTTATCAATAGGTTTAGGCTCGGCAAGGTGAATGACGTCTGCAAACTGAGTATTTATATCTATTTTATAAACTCTTCTTAAACCGGTTTTGCTGTCAGGTATACTGATCACAATCGGTTGGTCCATTTCGAAATTAGTACCATAGTATTTATTCAAAATGTATAGGCAAGCCATTCTTATTTTGCCTTTGGCTATATCACTTTCAGGCAGGTTGGCCTCCAAGTCATCCCTCATGCTACCAAAAGGTAGTAAATGAGCATATTTTGGGGTGGCATAAAAGCCTTTAGAACTAAAAGGTAAAATAGCTGCGGAAATTTCTGAATCTATAAGCGCGGGAGGGAAAACAACGCTCATAAGCAGGCCTACAAGCTCTTTGTGCTTGTCTACTATGCTGAGGTCTTCAATGGGCTCTCTAAGTTCAGGAGCCTCATTGATTAGTTTCTTGATCTTTTCAGCCGGATAGCCTGAAAAGGTTCCATTCTCATCAAGGTTGACCTCCCAGTAATCGATTAAACCGGACAGGTTTAGTACCGATTTAAAGGGTATTACATTGGTATTAGAAAAACAGGTCTTCATTATGCGTTAGGAGTTAGTTGCTGTCTTTTGATTGAAACGTTAAAACTGGAAATATGGTTAGTTTGATGTTCTAACTTATTGTATATCATTAAAGTCGTATTATGTCCGAAAATATTTTATAGCAAAACCGATTTCTCACATTGATTGGTTCCTTATGTGGTATAAGTAAATTTCTTTTTAGGGTTTTAATTCTCCACTTTTGCCGCTTATGGTAAAAAAGGTAAAGATTTATTTGTTCATATTCTTCTATTGGGTGCTTATAGTAGACTTACTGGCTTACTTTGGCCTTTCTAGTATGAAAGGGTTTGTAGAAGTGGCTCAGATAGATGTAGAGTCACTCAATAGCCCTCTAATAGCTTTTTGGATATCGCCTTTTCAATTATACGAAAGTACTCTTTTTGGGGTGTTTTTTGGCTTATTATTTATCGCAGTAAATGAAGTTTCTGATCGGCTGGAAGTAGAGAAGCTAAGCTTTGGACGGATAATAATCATAAGGAGTTTTATGTACCTGTTTGGCTTTGCCGTGATCTTCTCCCTGGTTTATACCATTATGAGTCAGTTTGAAATATTTCCGAAAGAAGAATTAAAAGAGTTAAAAGGAGAGAAAACAGTATATGTTTTATTGGTGATGGCCATGCTGTTTATTGGCTTTCAGATCATGCTGATAAATTTCATGCTTCAAACCATGAAGAAATTTGGGACTAATAACCTCTTTAATATTTTGAGAGGTACGTATAGAAGCCCAAAAGTTGAAAATAGAATATTCTTGTTTATTGATCTTAAATCTTCTACCAGATATGCAGAAAGTCTGGGAAACATTAAATACTCCAATATGATAAAAGATTGTATTGATGAGATAAATATGGTGGTAGATGAATATGATGCGGAAATTTACCAATACGTGGGCGATGAAGTAGTACTTACCTGGAAAACTGATAAAGTGACAAATGTGCCTCTTTATTTGGATATATTTTTCGCTATAGAAGAGCGGATATTGAAAAGGAAAGAGTACTACTCTAAAAGGTACAGCATGCTTCCCGAGTTTAAAGGTGGAATACAAGGAGGAAATGTAACAGTAACCGAAATAGGCAACATTAAGAGAGACATAGCCTACCATGGAGATGTATTAAACACGGCCTCTAGATTACAATCTATATGTAATGATTATAATCAAAAACTCTTAATCTCTAAAGCGCTATATACAACTGCTAAGGCTGATGATAAATATGAAACGGTTTCCTTAGGTGAAATTCAGCTGAAAGGCAAGTTACAGACTGTGGAAGTATTATCTGTAAAAAGAAAAGTTGATTGATCTAAAGCTTGAGCAATAAAAAACCCCATCCGAATTAACGAATGGGGCTATAAATATTTTCAGGCTATCAATTAATAGTTAGAACCAGCTCTAATCATGGCACATCTAAATCCGATGGTAGCAGTAGAAGAATCTTGATCTAAGTACCTTCTTGTTCCTGGAGACATCCAGTAAGCTACATCTTTCCATGAACCCCCTTTGTAAACTCTTGCTTCGTCAGTAATTAATGAAGTGAAACCTTCAGGGTTGTTTTCTCTATCACTGTTGTAATATTGCTCTCCTGTGGCAGCATTTCTTGTCTCATCCATATAACCATCTCTTCTGATAGGGTTAAGGTCATCGAAATCTTGGAATGACATAGGTCTGTATACATCAAGTACCCACTCACTTACGTTACCCGCCATGTTATAAAGACCGAAGTCGTTAGGAGGGAATTCATAAATGTAAGAAGTGATTAAAGCTCCATCATTTAATTTACCAGCTATACCAGCATAGTCACCACGACCTCTTTTGAAGTTAGCTAAGAAATATCCCATCTCTTTTCCGTAAGGATTTCTTAAAGCATGTCCATCCCAAGGGTATACTCTTTGGTGAGTTTGGTTTTCATCTAACCACTGAGTACCGATCAGTGCAGTAGCTGCATATTCCCACTCTGCTTCTGAAGGCAGTCTGTAGTTAGGTAATACAATACCTGACTCCAAAGGAATTCTTCCGTCTGTTTCAGCATATTCTTCACCAGAATCTTCAGCCATTTTCATGTTTACAGCTCTGGTTCTCCATTCTGCATAGTTGTTAGCTTGTACCCAGCTTACACCTACTACAGGGAAATATCTAAATCCAGGATATCTCAGGTAATGATCTACATAAGGGTCATTGTATGCTAACCTACTTACCCAAACAGAGGTATCAGGCAAAGCAGACATGTATACTTCTCTTGAAGAGTCAGATACATTAAGGTAATGTAGATATTCTAACCAGTGGATGTTTGCAATTTCTGTTTCATCCATATAGAAAGATGCCACTGAAACAGTTCTTTCTATATTGTCTCTTCTTTTTAATACATCCTCTTCATAAGAACCGATAACAGCTCTACCTCCTTCAATAAAACGTAAATTAGGACCTTCTGGCTGACCAGCGTATGGGTTAACCATAAATCCATTATTATCCTCATCATTATAAGCCAATCCGGTGGCGGTACTTACGGCTCCCGGGTGTACACTTGTAGGTCTACTACTTCCACCCATAAAACACGAAGTAAGCAACATTGAACCACTGACAACTAACAAAGCACTTTTAAAAAAGCTTGCAGTTCTTTTCATACCTGTTTTATTTATTCAAAAAAATCAAATGCAAACACTAATATAGTGATATAAATATATCTAATACAAGTTATTTGGTAGCCAAAATAACATTTCTATTTGATAATTATTAAACAAAAGATAGATTTTTCAATATTATCATTTTGTGAATAACTACCAGACAGGGCTAAAAGTACTAAAAAATACGCTCACTTCTAAATAAGCGTGATACGATTCAGCATATCATTATGAGCTTGGCTACTTTTAAAATCATGCGTGGGAAGTTTAAAAAACCACTTAACAAACCCAAAAGCCGCATAATAAGTATTGATTTACTTTTAAATCAACTTATTTAATATTTGAGACTGTATATACTTAATTGCTCCTTTTGGTAAACCGACGTGATGATAACCATTGATAATTTTAATAAAAAGAAACTGTATTGGCTTTTCCAAGGCGCTGGCTGGATAATGTTTTATTTAGTATATGTGTTTATTGCCTCTTATGTTTCTGGGTTTAAGTCAGCGGTATTTCTTGGTTACTTAAATACCGTGGTGGTAGGTTTACTCATCACTCATTTTTATAGAGCGCATGTTAAAAAGCATCAATGGCTTAAGTTTGGGCTTTTTAAATTGGCCATTCGAGTAGTATTGGCCTCTTTTATACTAGCTATAATATGGGCGGTTATCGTACTTCCTATTAATTATGTTTTTTTTCAGACGGATCCTGATAGAGAATTTTCATGGTTTATGGGGATTCTGATCACTTTCAACCTGTCTATCATGATTTTAGGTTGGTCTCTTATATATTTCCTTTTTCAGGTTTTTATAAATTTTAAAAGAACTGAAATTGAAAAATGGAAACTTCAGGCCGCTGTTAAAGATGCTGAGCTGATAGCCTTGAAATCTCAGATAAACCCCCATTTTATTTTTAACAGCTTGAATAATATCAGATCCTTAGTAGTGGAGAATCCAGAGAAAGCCAGAGACATGATTACTCACTTATCTGGACTTTTGAGATATTCTATACAATTTAATGATAGGGAAAAGGTCTCTTTAGAGAGTGAATTAGAAATAGTACAAAACTATTTGAACCTTGAGTCTATACAATTTGAAGATAGGCTTAATTATAAATTAGAGATAAAACCGGAAACCTTAGATTTGGAAATACCTCCTATGGCAGTACAGCTGTTGGTAGAGAATGCAATAAAGCATGGTATTTCTGATTTACCAGATGGTGGCACTATACATATAAAATCTTATTTAGAGGAGGGAGCGCTTACTATAGAAGTAATAAACAGCGGTCAGATAAAAACCACCAGTAATAGCACGGGCATAGGTTTAAAAAATGCTTCTGACAGGTTAAAACTGTTATTCGGTAAATTATCAGATTTAAAAATTGAAAACCTGGATAGTAACTTTGTTTCAGCCAGATTTACTATTCCATTAACATAAAAAATATGAAGGCATTTGTAGTAGATGATTCACGATTAGCCAGAAATGAGCTTAAAAGATTATTAAAGGAGTTTGATCATGTAAATGTGATTGGAGAAGCGGCCAATGCTATGGAAGCCAAGGAGAAGATAGAAACTGAGAAGCCCGAATTGGTTTTTCTGGATATTCAGATGCCTGGTAAAAATGGCTTTGAATTGCTCGAAGAGCTTGAACATATGCCATATATCATATTCACCACCGCTTATGACGAATATGCTATAAAGGCCTTTGAATATAATGCCCTAGATTACTTGCAAAAACCAATACAAAAAGACCGACTGGCTGGTGCAGTAAGTAAAGTAGGCGAAAAGATATCAAAAGATGAAGCCAAGGAAGATGGAGATAGAATGACGGCTAATGATCAGGTTTTTGTGAAGGATGGTGATAATTGCTGGTTTGTACAACTGGCCAATGTGCGAATGCTAGAGGTAGATGGTAATTATACCAAATTGTATTTTGATGAGCATAAACCCATGATACCCCGAACGCTTAACTATCTTGAATCACGCTTAGATACAAAAACTTTTTTCAGGGCTAACAGGCAGCAGATAATTAATTTAAAATGGGTAGAAAGAATAGAGCCCTGGTTTAGTGGAAGCATTAAAATTTATATGAAAGGTGGACAGGAAGTAGATGTCTCACGAAGACAAACGCAAAGATTTAAGGAGTTAATGAGTTTCTAGAGACAATAACCTCTATAAAATGACATATTTATCGATGAATTGCATCCCATATTGGGAATAGTGTATTTAATATTGGAATTAAAAAGTATCTAAACCTTTAAAATTTGGTGATTCTGCGGGTTTTGACAGCTGGCATAGTCTTTACATAGTTGAAGTAAAAGACGTAAATATAAAACCAGTTGATATGATACCGTTGGATGACTTTAAAACACTTCCTTTTGATAAGAAATGTGATTTTATAACCGTGTTTGCAGACTATCTGATTTATAGAACAGAGCAGGAGAATAAGTTTTATCTATATTATCTGGCAGGCTACTTTGTAGAAGTGTGCTACGCACCGTTTGAAAATAAAGTGTTAGGAATAAATGCTTTCGATTCAGTAAATGAGCTAGGTCCATACCTAGATGCTATTCAGATTGGTGAATTAGCAGTTTAATTATTTTTTGCCTGTAATTTGGCTTAGTATTTCTATAGCCTGATTAACACTTAAAACTTCCTGTATAGTAAGGATTAGTTTATCCTTCACTTCTTTTAATCTACAGGTTTTTGGGTTGGTTTGAACGTAAGCGAGGATTCTGCCGAAGGTTTCTGATTTAAAATATTCTTCTTTATCCGAGCTTACGAAATAACCCTTCATCTTTTCAGACTTAAGCGTTAGTTTTTCAAAACCCAGTTTTTCAGCTAACCATCTTAACCTTACTGTTTCTATTAGCTCTTTTACAGAATCTGGCAGAGGGCCAAATCTATCTATCATAGATTCTGTGAATGACTTCAGCTCTTCTTCTGTTTTAATATTATCCAGCTTAGAATATAGGCTCAGTCTTTCAGAAATGTTGCTTACATATTCATCAGGGATAATTACCTCTAAGTCAGTTTCTATATTACAATCTTGTACTATTACCTTAGCAGCTTCAGAAAGTTCTTTTACAAATAAGTCTTTAAATTCCGTTTCTTTAAGTTCCTGAACCGCCTCATCTAGTATTTTATGGTACATGTCAAAGCCAAGATCAGAAATAAATCCGCTTTGCTCAGCCCCTAATAAGTTTCCTGCACCACGAATGTCCAGATCACGCATGGCTACTTTAAAGCCATCACCCAAGTCAGAGAATTCTTCCAGGGTACTAAGCCTTTTTCTGGCATCAGAAGAAAGTGCTATGGTTGGAGGTGTTAATAAATAACAAAAGGCCTTTTTATTACTTCTTCCTACTCTACCACGCATTTGGTGTAGATCAGAAAGGCCAAACATGTGAGCCCGGTTAATAATAATGGTGTTAGCATTAGGTATGTCTAGTCCAGATTCTATAATGTTAGTAGAAACCAGCACATCATATTCTCCAGCAATGAATTTCATCATAGCCTTTTCCAGCACTGGGCCATCCATTTGACCGTGTGCTATGCCTACTCGGGAGTCGGGCACAAGCCTTAGAATAATATTGGCAACTTCTTCTATGTCTCCCACTCGGTTATGAACAAAGAAGGCTTGTCCCCCTCTTCTTAATTCATAGCTGATGGCATCTCTCACTATTTCCTCATTAAAAGTATGCAGCTCAGTAGTTACTGGCTGGCGGTTTGGAGGAGGTGTGGAAATAATACTTAAGTCACGGGCACCCATGAGTGAAAAGTGTAGTGTACGAGGAATTGGCGTAGCTGTAAGCGTAAGAGCATCTACATTTACCCGCAATTCCTTGAGTCGTTCTTTTACCTTTACACCAAATTTTTGTTCTTCATCAATGATCATTAAGCCCAGATCTTTGAACTGAACGTCTTTACTTACTATACGGTGAGTACCTACTAATATATCAGTTTTGCCTTCTTTAACCCTTTTTAAGGTTTCCCTTATTTCTTTGGTGGTTTTGAATCGGTTGATGTATTCTATTTTAACCGGAAAACTGGAAAGCCTATCATTAAAAGTATTATAATGCTGCATGGCTAATATGGTGGTGGGCACCAAAACAGCCACTTGCTTGCTATCAGTTACCGCCTTGAATGCAGCTCTGATAGCTATTTCTGTTTTTCCAAACCCTACATCACCACAAACCAGCCTGTCCATAGGGTGCTGCTGTTGCATATCTTCCTTAACATCTTCTGTGGCCTTAGCCTGATCAGGAGTGTCTTCATAAATAAAGGAAGATTCTAGCTCGGCCTGCATAAAGCTATCTCTGCTAAAGGCATAGCCAGGGGCTTTTTTTCTTTTAGCGTATAATTCTATCAGGTCTTTGGCTATATCAGCAACTTGCTTTTTAACCTTTTTCTTCTTGTTCTCCCACTCTGGTGAACCCAGCTTACTAATAGCAGGAGGAGTACCTTCTTTACCGGTATATTTCGATATTTTATGTATGGAGTGAATACTTACATAAAGCAAGTCATCATCTCTATAGATAAGCCTAATGGCTTCTTGTTCCTTTCCGTTGCTTTCTCGTTTTTCGAGGCCGGCAAATTTACCGATACCATAATCTATGTGCGTTACAAAGTCACCCGGTTGTAAAGTGCGAAGTTCTTTTAGAGTAAGCGCTTTAGATTTTGAATGCTTGTCTTTGGTTTTATACCTGTGAAAACGCTCAAAAAGCTGATGGTCTGTATAGCAGGCAATTTTAAGGATCTGATCTATGAAGCCTTCTCTCAGGCTGATGTTCAAGTCCTGAAAATCACTGGTATGATCTATTTCTTCAAATATGGAATGTAATCTGGTAAGCTGCTGCTGAGAGTCTGAGGCAATAAGCGTAGTAAAGCCCTTATCCTGATTATCAGATAAGTTTTTAGAGAGCAGCTTAAAGTCCTTATTAAATGAAGGCTGAGGTTCTGCCGCAAAATCGAATGTTTCACTGCACTTAAGATAGAACCGATTACCAAACTCTATTTTACCCAGCTCATTGATTTGAGCTTTAAAGCTTTTAGAAGTTTCAAATAAATCTGAAGGATCTAACACTATTTGTGTGTCACCACTTTCTTCCAATATCTGATCAAAGCTTTCTTTGGCTTTATCAAAATAGATTTCAATAACATCTATTGATTGCTGATAGTCTTTAAACCAGATTTTAGTATTTCTTGGTAGAAAATCTATAAAACCTTGTCGTTCTTCAGCTATCAGTTTGGTTTGCACGTTAGGAATCAGATTGATCTCCTTCACAGGCTCTACAGAAAGTTGTGTAGAAGGATCAAATGTTCTGATGCTTTCAATCTCACTACCAAATAGCTCTAACCGGTATGGAAGATCTTGTGCGTAACTGAAGATATCAATAATGCCTCCTCTAACCGCAAACTGGCCTGCTTCGTAAACAAAGTCAGTTTTTTCAAAATCATAAGAAAGCAGTAATTCAGCGAGGAATTCAATATCAACCTCCTCACCTATTTTAGCTGTAAAAGTGTTTTTCAATAATGATTTTTTATTGATTACTTTTTCGGTTAAAGCTTCAGGGTAAGTAACTATAATTTCACCAGATGATGCCTTATGATTTACCCTGTTGAGGATTTCCGCCCGCATTAGCACATTGGCATTTTCAGTTTCTTCAAACTGATAGGGGCGCTTATAAGAGGTAGGGAAAAATAACACCTCCTTACCTGTGAGTAGGTTTTGAAGATCGCTGTGAAAGTAAGCGGCCTCTTCTTTATCATGCAGTACTATAAGGTGATTTTGATGGTTGATCTGGTACAATGCTGCTACTAGCACTGCATCTAAACTTCCTCTTAATCCCTTTAATTGAACACACTTATCCTCATTAGGCTTAGTTACCTCAGCCATGGTTTGGATGATACTATCTGCTTTATATAGTTTAAGAAGTTCTCCTGCTTTCACTCAGCTTTCAACAAAATTAAAGCCGCAAAGTTAAGGAATAAAAAGAATCAGGGCAGGTATAGGCTTAGTTTTTAATAAAATATTGTTGAAACAAGAATCATAAAAGAGCTATTTATTAAGCCATTTTTTGAAATTGCTGATTTCGGTTTTGCTTAGAATAACTTTGTTCTCATCGGGTGGTGGAGGGTAAAGATCTACTGAAAGTTTTGCATAACTCGCCTTAACTACATTATTGACGGCTTTAATATTAACCACATAATTTCGATTTATTTTGAAAAACCTATTTGGATCTAATTGGCTAATGATATCTCTGACAGTGCTATTATATAAGTAGCTCTGTCGGCTAAAGGTATATATAAATAAGTGTTTACCTGATGCATAAAAATAGGCTATTTCTTCTGCTTCAATAGATTTTAGCTGATGGGCGTGCTGTATTAAAAATCGCTCTTGAAAAGATGAACCTCCTCCTTTTAAATGTCTAACTAAAGCTCCTTTATCTTGAGTGAAAGACTCTTTCATGGTTTTAAGCTTATTCAAAGCTTCTATAAGCGAATCAGCTTCATACGGTTTAAGGAGGTAATCAATAGTAAAATGCTTAAATGCTTCTATAGCATATTTATCATAAGCGGTGGTAAATATTATGGGGGCTTTAATTTCTACTGCTTCCAGCACTTCCATGCTGCTGCCATCAGCCAGGTGCACATCAAAAAATATGAGATCAGGCGTATTTGTACTTAAATAACTGATGGCCTCTTTTACTGTGGAGAGTATGTTTATAGTTGAGATTTTTATAACCTGTTGTTTCTTTAAAATCTTCTCCAAATAACCAGCGGCCAGCTCTTCATCTTCTACAATAGTTATATTCATATTATCTCCCCATCTATTTTTCAAACTTAATGAATTAGGCTGATAGTTCATGATGGTTCTTAAATACCTGATAATGATTAATTTTGTACCAGGTATAAGTGTAGCATGAACGATTTTGTTGGCAAAAGTAATGAAGAAGTTTTTTAAGGGGAGAAGGTTTTTGTGGGTCATTTCTGTGATGGTGGTAATTACTATCATTGCTACTTTTGTACTCAGCAGCCTCATATCATTAGAGGTAAAAGATGTGAGTGAAGATATCGCCAGACGAAGTTTTCAGAAGAAATTTTATGATCTGGAGCATGAATTTAAGGTTTTACAAAAACCGTTAGATGATGCCCGAAGGCTCATGGATACTCCTTCTACGTTTGAAGATGAGTATCATAATTTTACCATGCTTAATTCACTTCAGTTTTTAGATACTACTATTTATAGAAACTGGCTCTTTTTGAAAACTGATGAAGGCATAAGTAACGCACAATTTAATAGCCGCCAAAAGCAAAAAGAAAATGTAAAACAGTTTTTGGGAGCCAGATTAGCAGATGATAATATTAGTAAAATAGAGAGCTATGGAGAGGGTTATGTCTGGAGAAACCAAATAACTATTCCTACTGACAGCGGTATTGTGTATTTTGGTTATGACATTCCGCTAGGCGTGCTGCAGCAATTTTTCTATAACGTAGATTATTATTCGCTCTCATATGCTTATATTTTTGATCAGAATGGCACTTGCCTGCTACACCCAGAGGCAGAAAAAATAGGTAGAAATGTGTTCAGTTTTGCTCCTTTAGAGGCCGAAGACACCATTTTTCAAAACACTGATTTTCATGAAAAAATAGCAGATTCTGAATATCTAAAATTAGATGTAATAAGTTTTTTGAGGCCTATGCAAATGGGGCAAGAAAGATGGTATGTTTCTGTGAATTTCCCTAAAAGCCTGAATGAGGAAGATGTTAATTTAATAAAGAGGTATGCTTTTGTTACTTATTTGATTTCTACTTTATTGCTTCTGTTTGTTTTCTATGCGTTTACTTACAGAATAAATAAAGAGCACAAGGAAAAAGAACAGTTAGAGAAGGAAAAAGCAGATTTGGCTCTGGAAAAAGAAGTATTTAAGAGAGAAAGCGCATTTTTTCAGCTACAGCAGCTTAAGAATCAGATCAATCCTCATTTACTTTTCAACTCACTAAATACCTTATATACGCTTATAGATCATGATCAGTCTCTATCTCAAAAATTCACTTATAAGCTAAGTAATTTATACCGCTACCTTACTGATAGGCCTGAGAATAACCTGGCAACAGTAGAAGAGGAATTGAAAATAGTGGAGGAATTTCTCTTTTTGCAAAACATTCGGTTTGGTAAAAAATTAAAGACTGGTATTGTAACGCAAGATACTGAGGCGCTCACTTTGGAGCTACCCTATCTGGCACTACAAACTGTGGTAGAGAATGCTTTAAAGCATAATATTGCTACCCATGAGGCCCCACTTATGATCAAGATTAGAGTTACTTCTAATTATCTTGAAATCAGCAATACCTATCAGCCAAAAAGAAATGCAGAGGCTGGCAGCAAATTCGGGCTAAAATACCTTGATAGCATTTATGAGTTTTACCGTAAGGAAGGTTTCGAAACACGCATAGAAGAAAAAAGTTTTGTGTGTAAGCTGCCTTTGTTGCCATAACATGTAAGTTTCACTCCACTTTTTAACCTCTTCACTCCCTTTCATTTCATTTCTACCATTAGTAAAAACATCTTTAAGGGAATTTTAACTAAATGTTAAATGTAATTATGTTTAAAAAGCTTGCTTTATCAATAGTATGTTTTGTTGGCATTTATGTCTTTTTTCCATTGCATGCTCAAGATAAAAAGGATGAAGAAAAGAAAGTAGAAAAGGACTCCACTGATACCTCAGGGTTGAAGAGTTATGATGAGCTTCTGAAGGATGCAGACTTGCAAACAGGTCTATTTAATATTATTAACCAAAAAGAAGACTATTATTTTGAAATACCTGATTCTCTTTTTAACAGAGAGTTTCTAATTGTAAGCAAAATCTCCAAAGTTCCTTTTCAGCTCAATGAAGCTGGACTGAACAAGGGTATGGAGTTTGAAAATAAAGTCATCCGTTTTGAAAAGGATACTTTAAGAAATAAGGTGTGGGCCCGCACATACATACCGATGGTATCTTCGCCAGAAGATGATGCCATTACTATTTCTGTTAAAAACAATTTTTCTAGCAGCATAGTAGAGGTGTTTGAAACGGTTTCTTATAACAAAAGAGCGGGTTCAACTATCATTAAAGTCAATAAGGCATTTAATGGTGGCAGCAAGAGTTTTTATGATGTTTTTAATAATACAGGTCTAGGAAGTTCGGCGCTTTCTAACCTTTCTATGATCAAAAGCATTAAAACTTTTCCACTAAATGTAATGGTCAAGTCAGATCTAAGTGCGGCTATTCCTGACGGAGGGACAACGGTTCCATTAACCATTACCGTGGCATGTAATATAGTTTTACTGTCAGAAAAGCCTATGCAACCTCGCTACCTGGATGAGAGAGTAGGATTTTTCTCTAAAAAGCACTGGTACTTTAATGATGAGCAGCAGGCTATGGATGAGAAGGAGTTGATCACACGATGGAGGTTGGAACCGAAACCCGAGGATGTGGATAAGTATCTCAGAGGTGAACTAGTAGAGCCAGCTAAACCCATTGTATTCTATATTGATCCTTCTACACCAGAAAAATGGAGATCTTATATAATAGATGGTGTGCATGACTGGCAAGTGGCTTTTGAACAGGCGGGTTTTAAAAATGCCGTAATTGCTAAACTCCCATCAGAAGAAGATAAGGATTTTGATTTGGATGATGTTCGTTACTCTGTAATTACCTATGCAGCTTCTCCAAAGTCTAATGCTATGGGGCCTTCTGTGGTAGATCCTCGTAGTGGAGAGATCATAGAAGCCGATATTATTTGGTGGCATAATGTAATGACTTCATTGCAGAGTTGGATGCGCATTCAAACAGGAGCTATAGATGAGCGAGCCAGGCATAATGTTTTTGAAGACCAGCTAATGGGAGAAGCTGTTCGCTTTGTTTCTTCTCATGAGGTAGGCCACACGTTTGGACTTAAGCATAATATGGGAGCGTCTTATGCTTTCCCGGTAGATTCACTTAGATCGAAAACTTTTACAGACAAAATGGGAGGAACTGCTCCTTCTATTATGGATTATGCCCGCTATAATTATGTGGCTCAGCCAGAAGATGGAGTTACCGCTATCACACCTAAAATAGGGATTTATGATAAATATGCTATTCAATGGGGCTATCAGTGGTTTCCTGATGAGAAAACAGAGAAGACCTTTCTTTACCAATTAGTAAATACTCACTCAGATGATCCTCTTTATACTTATGGAGAGCAGCAAGACTATAGAAATGTCATTGACCCACGCTCACAATCAGAAGATTTAGGAGATGATGCGGTTAAAGCCAGTACATATGGTCTAAAGAATTTAAAAAGAGTGTTAGCCCATGCCATAGATTGGACTTACCAGGAAAATGAAAGCTATTATAATACAGGCAAGCTTTATATGGGAGTTATAGGCCAATGGCAACTTTATAATAATCATGTAATGAATAATGTGGGCGGAGTTTATTTAAACAAGTTGACCCACGGAGATAATAGAAATGCCTATGAGCCAGTACCTTTCGCTATGCAGCAAAAGGCGGTTAAATACCTCAATGAAAATGTATTTTCTTTACCAGAATGGCTCTTTTTAGATAAGGAGATTCTTAGTAAAACATTTCCGCTGAAAGATTCTCCTATGGGGCCTTTTGAATACTCCCCTTACTCTACAGCTCGTGATCTGCAAAATTATGTGCTGTATAATTTATTTAATGATCAGCGATTATTACGCTTACTAGAGTCAGAATTGATTGCGGACGATAAAGCTGAAACTTACACTGTTCAGGATTTATTTTCTCAAGTAAGAAGCCACGTTTTTAAAAATACCCTTCATAATAAACCACTTAATGCTTTTGAGAGAATGGCGCAGAAGAACTATGTAGATGTGCTCATTATTGATATAAACAAGTTGTTTGAAAAAACCAATAATAAGAGCATAGATGATGACTTCATTTCTCTACGGGAATCACTTCCATGCGGCTATTCTCTGGAATCTTCTCGCTCGGTGCGAAATATAAATTTCAGTTCTATGAAAAGGGTCTCAGAAGTTGCCTCTTTAAAAAAGGGAGAGCTGTATACCATTTTAGAACTACTGAAAAAGAAGAGGAAAAAAGGAGATGACGCTACCAAAATGCATTATCTCGATTTGATAAACAGAATAGAACAGGTTTTAAACTTTTAAATATTTTTTAATGAAAAAAGTTCTACTATTAATTTTTCTACTATTGCCAGTATTGGCGTTTAGTCAAAACAAGAGGGTAATTACGGGGCGTGTTTTTTCTGAAGCGGATAATATGGCTTTGCCAGGAGCTTCGGTTTACATTGCTTCTCAATCCATCTCAAATGAAACGGGGGTAGACGGTATTATTGAGTCTACAAGTGTGGGTACGGTAACTGATGCCGATGGTAATTTTTCTTTACAAGTGCCCAAAAATGTAAGTCATGTGATTATCAGTTTTATTGGGTTTGAAAGCCAAACCTTAGAACTAGGAACTACTGATCACTATGAAATTCAACTAAAAGAAGAAATCAGTTCTTTATCTGGAGTAGTCATTACGGGTTATCAGACGGTTGAAAAGCGAAAGCTTACCTCTTCTATAGCTAATGTAGGCATAGAAGAAAACCAGCAAATAGGTGTGGCCAGTGTAGATCAGCTACTGGTAGGTCAGGCACCAGGTGTAGTGGTAACGCCTCAAACAGGAGCGCCAGGTACCCCGGCAAAAATCCGAATAAGAGGTACGGCATCATTAAATGGGCCACAAGATCCTCTTTGGGTGGTAGATGGTATGCCTTTGCAAGGTAATGATATTCCTGATTTTTCAGATAAAGACAACATAGATCAGTTAGCTAACTATTCTATTGCAGGAATTAGCCCTGAGGATATTGAAGATATTACTATTTTAAAGGATGCTGCGGCTACTGCTATTTATGGTGCTAGAGCTGCAAATGGCGTTATAGTGGTTACAACCAAGAGCGGAAAAAAGGGTGCTATGAAAGTAAACTTTTCAGCAAATGCTTTTTATAACTTCAGGCCTGATTTTGACAAGCTTAATCTCATGAATTCTAATCAAAAGGTAGATTTTGAATTAGGCTTGGCAAGCCGTACAGATCTTAACTATCGCACGGATAAAGGTGAAGTAATGAGAATATTGAATAATTCCGGCGAACTAGATGCCTACAGAAATGGTGGCTTCTCATCTTTATCTCAGCAAACACAAGCACAAATAAATCGTTTAAGAACACAGTCTACCGATTGGGGTGATGAACTATATCAATCTGCAATAAATCAGCAGTATAATCTCAGCTTTTCAGGTGGAGGCGACGTGGCTGACTATTATGTTTCAGTAGGCTATTATGATGAAGATGGTACTACTATAGGAACTGGCTTGGAGAGGTATAATTTAACAGTTAAGAATAACTTCAACTTATCAGATAAATGGAAGGCCGGTATTACATTTTTAGGATCTAGCACAGACAAAAAATCTTATGTTACAGGTACAGGTGTCTTTAGTAATCCAGCTTACTATGCTCGTACTGCTAATGCTTATCTTAACCCATATGATGAAGATGGCAACTATAATTATGATCAGGATATAGAGGGAGAAGGAGACCAACAAGTGCCGTTTTCTTTTCTGGAAGAAAGGGAGAATACATCCTATGAATTAAATAATAGAGCTATTAAGTCAATATTTGATTTATCATATGATATTTTTACTGATCTTACTATCTCTACACAATTAGGATTGCAATTGGATCATAGTAGCACTGAGAAATTTGCTACTGGCGATACTTATTTTACACGAAAATTTAGGGAAAGAAGCAGGCGCTGGGATTCCAGTATAGGAGACTATTATTATTTCTTGCCAGAAGGCGGAATAATTCAAAACTGGGAGGAAGATTTTTTCCAATATAACTGGAAATCACAGTTGCAGTATAATACTTTCATTGGAGACAAGCATGAAGTTGATGCATTAATAGGCTCTGAGCTAAGAAGGTCTGATTCTAAGTTAATCAACACCCAAGGGTTTGGCTATGATGAAAATGCATTAACCACTACGCCAATCATTTTTCCAAATGAAAGCGATGCTAACGAAGGTATATATAGAACTTATAACAGATCAACAGCTGAGAATGCTTACACATCATTCTATGGTACGGCTTCTTATACTTATGATAGGAAATATGTATTTTTCGGAAGTTTGAGATACGACGGTTCTAACCTGTTCGGCGTAGATCCTAAGTATAAATATTTACCGTTATGGTCTATTTCCGGATCTTGGGTGGCTTCTGAGGAAAACTTCCTGGCTGAAAATCCTGTTATTTCTAACCTTAGATTGAGAGCATCTTATGGTATACAAGGAAATATAGACAGAAATACTTCTCCTTATGTGGTGGGTACTTATAGTGCTGGCTCTATTCTTCCAAGAAATACTGAACAGCAGGTTCAAGTAAGTTCTCCTCCCAATGATAAGCTACGCTGGGAGAAAACTAAAAATTATAATGTTGGGATTGACCTTGGAATAGTTAACAACCGTATTAATGTGATTTTTGATGCTTACCAACGGATAAGTTCAGACCTTATCGGACTTAAATCACTACCTGTTGAAACAGGTTTTTATAATACTAGTTTAAACTGGGCAGAGGTGACCAATAAAGGTTGGGAGCTGGCTATAAGCTCTCTAAACGTAAAAACTACCAATTTTAAGTGGTCCACAGACTTCAATATCTCCCATAATAAAAGTGAAGTCAATGATATCCAGGTAAGGGAAGATAGTCGTTTGCCAAGCAGAGAAGGGTTGCCTGTAAATGCTGTTTTTGTATTGAAAACAGCAGGCATAGATGACAATGGTTATCCTACATTCATAAAAGATGGAGAAGAGATAAGTACAGTTGAGTTCTTTAAACTGTCTGACCCGTGGGCGGACTTTTTCCCCGGAGAATTTGTAGAATCTAATTTAGGGACGGAAGAATTCAGAGATTTGTTTGCTTATGCTGGCGACAGAGATCCGAAGTACAGCGGTGGTATAACCAATAGGTTTACTTATAAAAATGTAAGCTTAGCTGTAACTGCCAGTTTTAATTTAAAACAGACAGTAGTAAAAGATTCTCCATATAACCCTGCGCAAGTGGATAGAGGTAGAAATTATACTACTGATATTTTAGATGCCTGGTCAGAGGACAATCCCAATAGCCAATTACCTGGCATAGTAAGCCCTACTAGTGGAGAAGGTGATGCATGGATGGCCTATAAATGGTTTAACTCGATAGATGACCTTAATACGCTCTCTTATCTTGATAGTAATGTGAAGGAGATGAGCTATGTAAGAATTACCAGTATGAGGCTGGGCTATAGTTTACCAGGGTCTCTTACTTCTAAGTTAAAGATTTCCGGGGCTCGAATTAACTTGGAAGGGCGTAATCTTTTAGTTTTTGGATCTGACTATTCTGGATATTTCGACCCGGAAACCTACGGTAGTCTTTATGCCCAGCCTATCCAGAGGTCTGTTTCACTCGGCCTTAATGTATCATTCTAAAAAAATCAGAGCATGAAAAAGCAAATATTATATATTCTTTTATCATTAGTTTCTTTGTCATCCTGCGAAGATTATTTGGACATAGAGCCAGAAGGAAAAGTTATACCAAAAACAGTAGAGGATAACCGAGGGGTAATTACCAGTGCGTATCATACTTATCCTGATCATCTTTCAAGAGTTGCTTTTAGAGCTGATGAGTTAGATTTGGATGAAAATTATAGTGATGTAACTTCTTACAAGGATATTTACTTATGGAATGATACCGGTACGGATGCATTCACATTAAAGTATCCTTATAGTGACGTTTATAAGTCTATATTTTATTGTAACTACATTATTAATGAGGGTGTCAAGACTATGGAGGATTCTGAGGAAAAGGATCAACTTATAGGTGAGGCCTATGCTTTAAGGGCTTACAATCACTTCAGTTTGGTAAATATGTATGCTCCAACGTACAATCCGGAGTCTGCCTCTTCTGATAGAGGTATACCATTGGCTTTGGAAATAGACTTGGAACATGTTTATACACCAGCGTCAGTGCAGAGTGTATATGACCAAATCATTGAAGATATTTCCTCAGCTAAAAATTATTTGGTGGATGACACACAGGATACGGGCTTAAATTATAGATTTTCCAACTCCGCATTATATGCTTTAGAGGCAAGAGCGCATTTATATATGCAAAATTGGGATAACGTAATAGACGCTGTCGATAATGCCTTGGCTATAAAATCGGATCTGGTTAATTTGAATGAAGAGGATGCCCTTTTGCCGAATAGGTTTGATGCACAAGAGTCGTTACTGGCGTTGGATGCGCCTCTTGCATCTGGTGTAAATGAGGGGGGATATGTCTCTCAAGACCTAATAGGCGCTTTTGATCAGGTGA
Organism: Fulvivirga maritima; assembly: GCF_021389955.1. Taxonomy (NCBI): domain Bacteria; kingdom Pseudomonadati; phylum Bacteroidota; class Cytophagia; order Cytophagales; family Fulvivirgaceae; genus Fulvivirga; species Fulvivirga maritima. The sequence goes on along the minus strand of NZ_CP089980.1, from coordinate 1,690,290 downwards.
ATGATCTAAGGTTCAATCGATACTTTATAAACACAGGTTCTGGATACCAATCTGCTAAAGCGGGTTCTGATAATTTCAAATGCTCTTTCAGGGTTGGAGAACTTTATTTATCAAAGGCAGAGGCTTTATTAATGGAAGGCAGACTAAATGAATCTAAAGAGGTTTTACTCACTTTACTAGGAAATAGATATGAATCAACATATTTCAGCACTTTTGAAACTGAAGTAGAAGCACTTAGCACAGCTCAGTATACGGATCTATTATTTAGCGAGAGAAGAAAAGAACTAGCTTTGGAGGGGCAGAGGTGGTTTGATCTTCGAAGAACAACTCAAAAGCAAATAGTTCATACTTTTGATGGAGAAGATTATTTTCTAAAAGAAAATGATCCTAGATATACAATCATTTTTCCAATAGAAGCAAGACTCAATAACCCGGAATTATAATTTAAAAATCTCATAATTAGTTGGGGTGGAGGGCTTTTGTCTTCCACCCTATTTTTTTAGAACATATTTTGAATTTGTAGCATGTGTCTAAGGTTATGTGCGGTATAAAACCAGAGGGCATCACCCAGGTAGAACTTTAGCCATGAGCCCAAAGCCGTTTTTACTTTGAAAGATTTTAAATTTTTGTCCTTAATCTTTTCTGTAATTTCAATTGTGGTCTCAATGTTTTGAATAAATCTTTCCAGCTCATTTACATTTCTACTCACCTGTTTAGGGTCAAGCTTTTTAAAGGTTTTCATTTTGTTCCTGATCTTGCCTTCGGCAGTAGGTTCCATTCCTTTGGCAAAGTAAGCGGCGAGCCAACCTGGTTTATATTGGCCATTTTTTGGCTTTAAATCAGTAGCTAATCTGGGCATTATTTGATTGAGGTATACTTCCATAGAAATATTCATATGCTCAATACAATCTATAATACTCCACTCTTCATTTTCCTTAGCTTGAATATCTTCGATTTTTAAAGTCTTAAGATTTTGAGCGAATTCTACTAAGGTAGTATTGTCCTGTTTTAATTTATGGATTAATTCTTTCTGATTCATGCTGCTTAGTTTTGAATAAAGAATAAAATTAATCACTGTACTACTCATTCAACTTGATATAGATCAAGTTCGCTATTTACGTTTTTTTCTTAATCGACTTAAGGTTTCAGGAGTCATTCCCAGATAAGAAGCAAGATATTTTTGAGGTACCAGCTGGAATATATGTGGGCTTTGCGACATTAAGCGCTCGAATTTTTCTTCTGCTGTGTATGATCTTACTTCCAGTTGCCGGCGAGACATCCCAATCAAGATTTTGGCATTAAACATCCTGCCCCAGCGTTCTACACTTTTGTATTGATCAAACATATCCATAAGGTCGCTATGTGAGATGCGTAAAAGTCGGGTGTCTGTAATGGCCTGTAAATACCATTCAGAAGGGCGTTGGCTTAAAAATGAATCATAAGAACCTGAGTAGTCATCGTCATAAGTAAAGCCTACACATATTTCTTCTCCGTCTATCAGAAAATAACCTCTTAGGACCCCACTTATTACGTAATAAAAATATCTTTCAGTCTCGCCTTCACGAATCAGATATTCCCCTTTATCTAAACTATAATAATGCCAATGACTGCTAAAATCTTCCCATTCTGCTTCTTGCATCTCGGTAAGCTTTAATACATTGGCTTTTAATGCAGCAAGGGCAGAACTATGATTATCTTTGTGCTCCATATATCTATAAAAATAGTGAAATCTATTTTATGACAGCGTTAACTACTTTAATAGGATGGCTCTTGGTGTGGGCTATTTTTAGTGTTTTTATTGGCCTTTACCGTCCAGTAATTCCTCTTTGGTGGATGGAGAGGCAAAATAGACTAAAGGTTTTAAAAATATATGGAGGGAGCGCTTTGGTGCTATTAATAATATATCTATTACTTAAGTTTTTGGTGATTTAAGCCTTACGTGTAATTGCGGCCATTTTTTGATTATTCTTATCGGTGAAGGCAAAAATGTATTGATCTCCCCCATCGGTTATGCCTGTCTTTTTTCTAATATTTTTCACTTCTTCAGGGAAATTCCGCGTGGTGATATTGGCCTTCTTGCCTTCCAGAGCTGATAGTATTTTCTTTTTGTTGTAAGGAACAAGATGTTCAACTCTAAACTTCCGGCCAGGGAAGTTTTCAATCAACTCTTCGCTGGTATATAAGTGCGTGTTGGGGTGAAGTTTGTAGGCGCCATAGTGTGTCGCCACGGTATTAAAAGCGCCCGCTTTAAGTACACTGCTATTAGGCTCATATAAAAATTGCTTGGTATCACTGAGTGGCGCCTGAGCTTCTACCTCCTCATTGGGGAAAAAGGAGAATGTCTGATCATCTTTTTTCTGAAGATTAACTGTAACTATCTCCGTTTTATGGTCTGCAGTGAAATCAATATGATAAAGCACTTCTTTGCATTCATTATTTACAGACACCACATGCACCGCTTTTACATGATTCAGGCTTTGTAATGCCAGCTGAATGTCTAACATAGGAGATGTTTTTATTAACACCTCTTTTGACTTCCCTTTGAGTTGTGTAAGTAACGTAGTGACATCTGGCTCACAGTCTTGAAGAAGAACGACTTTTTGGCTGTTATTATCTCTCCGGGCAGGATCAATATAAATAAGATCAGCGGTTTCTATTTCAGAAACATAGGAGGTTGATTCAGCATTGATCACCTCAATATTGGCAGCTAAGGCCTTGAAGTTATGGGTGGCGAGTTCGCATAAATGGGCTTGTTGTTCCAGGTAAGCAGATCGCTTAAAATGCTTACTTAGGTAATAGCAATCAATACCATACCCTCCGGTGAAGTCATACATAATACTGCCTTTTACCAGGTTGGCCTTATATTTTGCAGTGGCTTCAGAAGAGCACTGCTCCATAGATATTTGTGGAGGGAATATGAGGTCTTTTGTGTTATACCACTCGGGCAACTTGTTCTTAGCACGTTTACGGGAGGCAATTTGCTCTGCCACCCACTTTATAGGAATCCCACCTATTTCTTTGTGCTTTAAGGAAAGAGAAAAAGGATCATGGTTTTCATGATCCTTTATAAACTGTTGTACCTCTGGCTGTAGAAGTAATTCTATCATTAAGAGGTGTAGATTTTTAGTATACTAAATTATTAGCTGCCAAATATTCTGCAATTTGTACTGCATTAGTGGCTGCTCCTTTTCTTAAGTTATCTGCTACCACCCACATGTTTAAAGTGTTGGGCTGAGACTCATCTCTTCTTAACCTACCTACAAACACATCATCTTTTCCATGTGCGTTTAAAGGCATAGGGTATACATTGTTAGCTACATCGTCTTCTATAGTGATTCCCGGTGTTTTGCTTAACAATTCGTAAACCTCTTTCAAATCAAAGTCTTTATGAAACTCTACGTTAACAGCTTCTGAGTGGCCACCCATTACTGGTAGTCTCACAGCGGTAGCCGTTACTGCTATTGATTGATCGTCAAGGATTTTCTTAGTTTCATTTACCATTTTCATTTCCTCTTTGGTGTATCCGTTTTCCTGGAACACATCAATATGAGGAAGTACATTCATATCAATTTTATGAGGATATACTTTTTCTGCATCTTTGCCCGCTCTCTCGCTCATTAGCTGATCTACAGCTGCTTTTCCGGTACCGGTTACAGATTGGTAAGTAGAAACTACTACCCTTTTTATTTTATATTTCTTGTGCAAAGGAGCTAATGCTAATACCATCTGAATGGTAGAGCAGTTAGGGTTGGCGATGATTCTATCATCTATTCTTAAAGCCTCTGCATTAATTTCAGGTACTACAAGTTTATGGTCAGGGCTCATTCTCCAGGCAGAAGAGTTATCTACCACTATACATCCTGCTTCTGCAAACTTAGGAGCCCATTCTAAGGAAGTGCCTCCTCCTGCAGAGAAAATAGCTACTTCAGGTTTATTAGCAATAGCGTCTTCCATTCCGATTACCTTATAGGTCTTACCCTTAAACTCGTATTCCTTACCAACAGACTTTGGTGAGGCTACTAGAAATAATTGGTCAAACTCTAAGTTTCTTTCTTCGATGACTTTTAGTACCTCTTGGCCTACTAAGCCAGTGGCACCTACTACTGCTAATTTCATATGTATTGGTTTTTATAAAATTGGAGGCAAAAATAATGTTTTTATATATTTTATGCGGTATATTATTATAAATGAATGGGTTTGTTTGGCAAATAATTTTCAAGACTAATATTATACTGGCCTTTATACTCAGTAGCACACCCATTTTTGCCCAGTTTTTTGATGGTTTTGAAGATGGAAATTTCACTAATGATCCCACCTGGAGTGGAACTGATGCGCTTTGGGTAATTTCCGGTGACACCCTCCAATCTAATAGCGATGGCGCGGCAGAATACTATTTGAGCACACCTAATACCCTTTCGGCCAATGTGGTTTTTGAATTTTATGTTAATCTCAATTTTGCTACTTCTGGATCTAACTATGCAGATATTTACTTACTAGCAGATCAGGAAGATATTACATCTGTACAAAATGGCTATTTTATCCGGTTGGGAGATACTGAGGATCATATTGCATTTTATAAGGTGTTGGCTGGTAATGAATCCTTACTTTTTAGTAGTGAAAATAGTCTTGTAGGGAGTTCATCTGATAATTCATTTGGAATTAGAATGTCAAGAGGCGAAACTGGCTTGTGGACTTTACTGGCAGATGAAGGCGTAACAGGCAATTATATAGAAATAGGATCTATTCTGGATGATGACGTACTTTCATCCTCTCATTTTGGAGTATTTATTAAGCAATCGGCAGCCATGAGTCCTAGAAGAAATCATTATTTCGATGATTTTAGCGTTAGGCCGATAGGTGTAGATATCCGACCACCAGAAGTGACAGGTATTGATTTTCTTTCAAATACGCAGTGGCAGGTTCGGTTTTCTGAGGAGGTAAATAGAGAAGCTGCCGAAGAAACCAGTAACTATATCATAAATAATTCGCTTAATCCTCAGACCGCAGAGCTGGCGGAAAATAATTTGTCTGTGATAATTACTTTTTCAGAGGCTTTTCAAACAGCGGAAAGCTATGAGTTATCTATTAACCAAATTGAGGATTTAGCGGGCAATGTTATGACGGGTTATCATTCTGTTTTCACTTTTTATTTGACAGAAGAGGCCAATTTTAAAGATGTACTGATTAATGAAGTTATGGCTGATTTTGCTCCATCTAATGGTTTGCCTGAAGCTGAATTTGTGGAGGTTTTTAATAGAAGTGATAAAACCCTTTACCTCGATAGTTGGATCTTGCATGATGCCACCACCTCTGGGGCTATAGAGGCAGTATACCTTATTCAGGGAGATTATCTGATACTGACAGCTGCTGAAAATCGAGAACTGTTCCAGCCTTATGGTAGAGTAGCGGTGGTAGATCCCTGGCCAAGTTTGAATAATGGGGGCGATCAGCTACTTATTACGGATGGCTCTTTCCCTATCGATTCAGTTAACTATGATGATGCCTGGTATAATAGCTCTTCAAAGTCATCAGGTGGTTGGTCATTAGAATTAATTGATCCTGATAATACTTGTGGAGGAGAAGGAAACTGGACTGCCTCAATAGATGATATGGGAGGTACGCCTGGTGGGGCTAATTCGGTATTGAGTGAATTACCTGATAACCTGGGGCCTGAAATTCATAAGGTATTTGCTGTGGCAGAAGATAGCATATTGGTGCAGTTTAATGAAACGCTAAATAAAGAGTCTGTCCAGTACACTGATTTTACTTTAAATCCTGCTGTAGAAATAGACACCGTGTTGGTGAATTCTGATTTGCAATCTATATGGATAGTGCTTTCTTCCAGGTTAAATAGTGGTATTAGTTATAATATGCAGGTATCTGGAATTACTGACTGTAGTGGCAACAGGATAACTGAAAATGATCCTTTTAGCTTTTCATTGATAGAAAATGCAGAACCAGGAGATGTTATAATTAATGAAGTGCTATTTAATCCTCGTACGGGCGGGGGTGATTTTATTGAGATATATAATAATTCATCAAAGTATATCAACCTGAAGGATTGGTTTCTGTGGAATGATCAGGACTCTCAACTGATTTCAGAAGACCATTGGGTATTAGCACCGGAAGAATATCTTGCTTTTACTGAAGATGTGGTGGTATTAAAAGAGCAATATCCTTTAGGCGTTGAAACTTCATTTTTTGAAATGCCATCTCTTCCTTCCTACCCTAATGATGAGGGAACCGTACAAGTTGTTTCTGCACAAGGCATTCGGCAAGATTCTATAACCTATTCTGAAGATCAGCATTTCGAATTGATCAATAATGTAGATGGCGTATCGTTAGAGCGAATTTCTTTTTCAGCTCAAGCGAGTGATAATGATAATTGGAAATCAGCGGCATCTGCTGTTGGTTATGCTACCCCGGGTTATATCAATTCTCAGTTTATCCGTTCAGGCTCCGGTGTGGTAGGAGAAATTGTTATTGATCCCATGATTATAATTCCTGATGGCAATGGTCAGGCGGATTTTGCTACTATTAGTTATCACTTCGAGCAGCCAGGGTTTATCGCCAATGTGGAGGTGTTTGATGTTAATGGCCAACCTATAAGAACTTTAGCTGAGAATGATTATTTGTCTGATCAAGGTTTCTATACTTGGGATGGCACTACCACTGAAGGTACTAAAGCCAGAATGGGTTATTATGTTGTTTATTTTCAGGTGTTTAGCAGTAGCGGGGAAACACAAGTTTATAAAAATAAGGTGGTTGTGGGTACTAAATTTTAGATTTTATCTGCTTGGAATAAAAAAAAGGGTTAAAAATTTTACAGAAAACGATTGCAATCAAAACTATAATTAAGTTTTTTTAGTTATCTTACTACATTAAACCGTGCTAGTTATGAATTGTGTAATCGACAACTCTATCCTTTTTCATTTACGACAAGGTCGTAAAATGGAAGTAATTAGAAGATACATCAAAATGAAGTATCGCATTAACATGGATATGGCGACTCTTAAAAAAAGAGTCAAACATATCAATGCCACACAGCTGGAATTAACCAGTCATGCATTAGTAGGAAATTAACTTCTAATTTCCATACATAAATATTTTAGGCTTGCTTCCATCCTTAATATAGCCGCGAAACATTCCGGCTGTATTGAAGGTCATGGAAATATTGCCTTTTTTGTCAAGCGCTATAACTCCACCAGTTCCTCCCGTTTCGGTTAATTTGCGGGTTATCACTTCCGTAGTGGCCTCTTCTAAAGAAATATTTTTGTATTTCATATTGGCGGCGATATCATAGGCAATTACATTTCTTATGAAAAATTCTCCATGTCCGGTGCTAGATACTCCACAAGTAGCATTGTCAGCATAGGTGCCTGCCCCTATGATGGGTGAATCACCAATTCTGCCATATTTTTTATTAGTCATGCCACCGGTTGAGGTGCCGGCCGCAATATTGCCATTAGCATCTAGAGCTACACAGCCAACAGTGCCAAACTTATAGTCTGGGTAGGTTTGCATATAAGCAGTTTCCTTTTTCTCCTGCTGCTCTTTTATTTTTTCAAATTGATCAAATCGTCTCTGATCAAAAAAGTAGGACGGGTCTACTATTTCCAGTCCTGCTTCTTTAGCAAAAAGTTCGGCACCTTGCCCTGACATCATTACATGAGGCGATTGCTCCATTACTGCTCTGGCAGCTAATATTGGGCTTTTTATGGTGCTAACTCCGGCTACTGCGCCTGCCATACCTGTACTGCCATCCATAACCGAGGCATCTAGTTCATTTTTACCTTGGTTGGTAAACACGGCACCTATACCTGCATTAAAAAGGGGTGAACTTTCCATTACTTGTATGGTGGCTGTTACTGCATCCATAGCTGTCTTTCCTTCTTTAAGTGCAGCATAGCCCGTCATCAAGGCTTCCTCTAGTTTAGCTTTATAGGCCTCTTCCCGTTCGGGAGTCATGTTTTCTTTTATGATATTTCCGGCTCCGCCATGTATTACTAATGTGATGGGAATAGAGTCATGAACCACTTCAGGACTTTTAGTGTTATCTGCTGAATAATCATTTTTTTGCTCTTGATTAGCGCATGAATTCAGGCAGAATAGAAAAATTAATAAATAATTAATGAAGATCAGATGTCTTAAATTCATAATTAAGGGTTTAATTTGCAGCTTAAATTGACCATGAATATAATCTTTTTTCACTTTTTGTAAATGAGAATTATTTCAGGTGAATTTTGTGTTGTTGGTTTTCATATTATATTTTGGGTGATTTATTGTAATGAAAGTTTCATTTTAAACATATAACCATGGGTAATGAAGAAAAGACCAGATACTCTGATGCTGAACTAGCGGAGTTTGAAACGTTAATAAACGAAAAGCTTGAGAAGGCAAAAGGAGAGCTTAAAATTCTTAAAGGCACATTAAATAAAAGTAATGATGAAGGTACTGATACCACTTCTGGTAATACTAAAGTATTAGAAGATGGAGCAGATACTGCTGAAAAAGAAAATTTAAGCCAACTGGCCGCCAGGCAACAAAAATTCATCAATAACCTTGAAAACGCCTTGGTAAGAATTAAAAATGGTACATATGGTGTTTGCTCGGTTACAGGAAAGCTTATTTCTAAAGAAAGGTTAAAAGCTGTGCCTCATACTACACAGTCTATTGAGGCTAAATTGAGTCAGCAAAACTAAGATTTGGATTTTTTACAAAACCATATTGAAGCATTAATATTCTGTTCGCCAGCTCCTATATTAGAAAAGGAGCTGCAATCTTGCTTATCAGAAATGTTTGAGGCCGATGTTCCTATAGAAGATATAGAGAATGTATTAGGTAAACTAAAGGATAAGTATGAGCAGGATGAATTTTCTTTTAGTCTTGATCACACAGGTGGAGGTTATCAGTTTCTTACCAAGCCAGCCTATCAGGCAAGTATTGGCATTTTGCTTAAGCAGCAATCAAAAAGGAGGCTTTCAACTTCTGCCTTAGAGACTTTATCAATAATAGCGTATAAGCAACCGGTTACTAAAGGTGATATGGAAAGTATACGTGGTGTTAACTGTGACTATGCAGTGCAAAAGCTTTTGGAAAAAGGACTGATTGAAATAAAAGGAAAGTCAGATGCTATTGGCCGGCCATTGTTATATGGTACCAGTGACAGCTTTATGGAATATTTTGGCATTAATAGCCTTAATGAACTCCCTACTCCAAAAGATTTTACCGAGATAGACGATAATGTCATCGGTGAAGAATCAGACAATAATTAATTAATAATAATAATCCAGTAGTGATACTGCGTTTCTATGAAACAGAAAAGGAACTCTTCCAAAAGAGTAAAACGCGTCTCTAAAAAAGAGACCACTCAAACCACCCCATCAACTGATGTTCGATTAAATAAATACATTGCTAACTCTGGCGTATGCTCCAGACGTGAGGCAGACAAGCTAATCGAGGAGGGTGAAATTAAAGTAAACGGTAATGTTATAACTGAGATGGGCTTTAAGGTGAAGCCAAACGATACTGTTTATTATAAAGGTAAAAAGCTGATACCTGAGAATAATGTCTATCTCTTATTAAATAAGCCTAAAGATTTTATTACTACTACTGATGATCCTGAAAACCGAAGAACGGTAATGGATCTGATAAAAACTGCCTGTAAAGAAAGGATTTATCCGGTAGGTAGGTTAGATAGAAATACCACAGGCCTATTGTTATTTACCAATGATGGAGAGTTAGCCAAAAAGCTCGCTCACCCTTCACACAAGGTAAGAAAAATCTATAAGGTAGACCTTGATAAGAATATTACCAAGGAGCATTTTATTCAAATCCAGGAAGGACTTACGCTTGATGACGGAGTGGCCATGGTAGATAACCTGGCTATGATAGATGGTAACAGGAGCCAGCTGGGTATCGAGATTCATATTGGTCGTAACCGAATTGTAAGAAGAATATTCGAGCACCTGGGTTATGAAGTGGTGAAGCTTGATAGAGTGATGTATGGTCCTTTAGATAAGCTCAACCTACCTAGAGGTAAGTGGAGAATGCTTACTGAAAAGGAAGTTATAAAACTAAAGCATATGAATTAACCAGCCAATGCGGGAAGGCTCACTTTAAAGCATGAGCCTTTTCCGTAGGTGGAATGGACACTTACTTTTCCATTAAGCTTTATAGCCGCTTCTTTTACTATGTATAAGCCGAGCCCGGAACCTACAGAATCTCCCGAAGCTCGGTAAAACATATCAAATATCTTCTGATGGTTTTCTGGCTTTATGCCTCTGCCATTATCTTCTACTGTAATATATACCCGGCCTTGATCCTTTACAAGAGACACCTTTATATAAGGATTGGACTTATGGAAGTCGTGGTATTTAATAGAGTTAGTGATCAGGTTATGTAGTATAGTCGTAATCTTAATTTTATCACTTAAGAAAAACTCTTCATTGGTTTCGCAGATAAAGTCTATGTGCGTAGCGCCTTTATTAAACTCTAGGTTCGTTTCTATCTCCTTTACTATTTCTTTAAAGTTTAATGGCTCTATTTTGAGCTGATATTTAGCGCTTTTAGCGTAGCTGATAATATCGTCTATTACAGAGTCCAGCTTATCCACACGGCCCTCTATTTTTTCAAAAAACTCTAAAGCATATTCATCCTTAATATGTACTTTCCCTAGTGTTACCAGGCCTGTAATGGACGCTAAAGGAGATCTTAAGTCATGTGATGTGCTATAAAAGAAGTGATCCAGATCATCATTGGCTCTTTCCAGCTCCTTCCTTTCGTTTTCCAATAGCCATATGGCCATTCCCATACCTATTAGAGCTTCTAAAAAGAAGTCCAGTAAGCCTAGGTATTGGATGTAGGGAAATTTGATATGCACATTGATAATAGGAAGAAAGCCTACTAAAAAGTAATTGAACTGTTCGCTACCATAAATGATAAAAGCAATTATAAGCAGGCGCTTACCTAAACTTTTGTCATGTGAGAGGTTGGTGATCATCCAAATGCCTGTAATGAAAAAGGCGGCTCCCATTATTAAAGATCGTAAGCCTACGCGTATAAAGAACCTGTTTTCTGATATCTGTGAATTATCAATGAATAACACACTCGAGGCAATAGCTAGCAATATCGAAATGATCAATATTAATCTTAAATGAGCGGAGGCAAATTTACGGTTCTTCACCAGCTCCCAGGTTCCTATGAGTAATAGGGAGGCTTCTATGTAAGCAAAGCTTATGGTAATAGCTGAGAGTGATATCCTTATGGGGTTGTAGATACTATAGATCCAGGTAGAATACAAGTGCAGTCCGGAGGTGAGCATGTACATAGAGAAGGCGAGCCAGCTCCAAGCCCAAAGTTTTAAATAATGACGTTTATAAATTCTGAAAGTGTATAGAAATAATAAGGCCAGTATGATGGCCCATACACCCTGAATTAAATATTGCGAAAATATTCTTACTGAAAGTTCTGACAATGGAATTTAATTAAGCTGGTAAGTTAGGCACTTGTGAGTAAGTTATCAAGAAGGATTATAAATTAACCTTAAAAATAGTATGCTTGCATACTATTTTGTTAAAGAAAATACTAACTTTATATATGCTACTAAAACTATTTAAATCGATTGAAAGAATGAAAAACGAAACTATTGGGCATAAAAAAAGCCTCACTAAAATAGCGAGGCTTTTGGGTGGTGCTGAGTGGGCTCGAACCACCGACTCACGGATTTTCAGTCCGATGCTCTACCAACTGAGCTACAGCACCTTGTTAAGAGGATGCAAAACTATGTAAAATTATTTTTGATGCAAATAAATGCTACACTTTTTTAGATAAAAATTTTTCAGAATGGAATATTTACAACAGATACTGTTTCTCATAACCCTCGGTATCGCATCATTTATACTTTATAAGCGCATAGCCAGAATCCGCTCTAATATTATGTTAGGCAAGGATATTGACCTAAATAATCATAAATCACAGCGGCTAAATAATATGCTGCTAATCGCTTTTGGGCAAAAGAAAATGTTCAAAAGACCAGTGCCGGCTTTTTTACACTTCTTAATATATTTTGGCTTTTTGGTAATTAACCTGGAGGTGCTGGAGTTTGTAATAGACGGTCTTACTGGGCATCATAGAATTTTTGCTCCCTTACTAGGAGGTCTTTACCCAGTGTTGATGAATATATTTGAGTTTCTGGCCGTAGCTGTACTAATTTCTTGTGTTATCTTTTTAATAAGGAGAAATGTTATTAAGGTAAAACGCTTTCACGCCAGAGAGATGACCTCATGGCCTACGCTGGATGCTAATCTTATATTGATAATTGAGATTGTGCTTATGCTGGCTATTCTTACCATGAATGCCTCTGATCAGCTGCTTCAGTTAAAGAATGATCATTACCCAGACACTGGCCATCTGTTTTTTAGCAGTTTTTTAATTCCTCTTTTTGACGGAATGAGTGAAGGTACGCTCGTATTTATAGAGCGCTTTGCCTGGTGGTTTCATATTGTAGGTATATTAGGCTTTGCTGTATATATTACCTTCTCTAAGCATTTACACATATTTCTTGCTTTCCCTAATACCTATTATGGTGATGTTACTCCAAAGGGTGAAATGAGGAATATGGATGCCGTTACTAACGAAGTAAATATGATGCTGGGCATACAAACGGAACAGCCGGCTGAGGCACCGGCAGAAATTGCCCGCTTTGGCGCTAAAGATGTTAATGACCTCACATGGAAAAATGTAATGAATGCCTATGCCTGTACGGAGTGTGGTAGGTGTACTTCTGAGTGCCCGGCCAATCAAACAGGTAAGTTGCTATCACCCAGAAAAATTATGATGGATACCCGTGATAGAGCCGAAGAGGTAGGTAAAAGTCTGGCCAAGGGAGGTAAAGGTTTGGAAGATGGTAAATCGCTTTTAGGTGATTATATAACCAAAGAGGAGATTAATGCATGCACTAGCTGTAATGCGTGCGTGGAGGCTTGCCCTATAAGTATAAATCCGCTGGAAATAATACTGGAAATGAGAAGGTATGTGGCTATGGAAGAGTCTGGCTCTCCTGCTTCCTGGAATAGTATGTTTCAAAACATCGAAACCAATTTTGCCCCCTGGAAATTTGCTCCTACTGATAGGTTTAAGTGGGCAGAGGAATTTAAAGAGGATTAAAAAATTAAAAGAAATTAGATTATGAGTGAATATAAGGTACCCACTATGGCAGAGATGGCTTCTGCCGGAGAATCACCTGAAATACTTTTTTGGGTTGGTTGCGCAGGTTCATTTGATGATAGATATAAAAACGTTACCCGAGCATTTATTAAAATATTGAATAAGGTAGGAATTTCTTTTGCTGTACTTGGCGAAGAAGAAACTTGTACCGGAGACCCGGCCAGAAGAGCGGGGAATGAATTTCTCTTTCAAATGCAGGCGGTGGCTAATATTCAGACGCTGAATGGCTATAATGTTAAAAAAGTGGTTACTGCCTGTCCGCATTGCTTTAACACTATAAAAAATGAATACCCGGCTCTTGGGGGTAATTATGAAGTGATGCACCACAGTTCTTTTTTACAGCAGCTGATTAATGAAGGTAAAGTGAGCCTAAAAGGTGGAGGCACTTTCAAAGGCAAAAAAATAACTTATCATGATTCTTGCTACTTGGGCAGAGCAAATAATATTTATGAAGCTCCCCGTCAGGTGCTGGAAGCGATTGATGCTGAGTTAGTGGAAATGAAGCGTTGCCGTACCAAAGGCTTTTGCTGTGGTGCTGGTGGAGCACAGATGTTCAAAGATGCCGAGAAGGGTAAGAAAGAAGTTAATATAGAGAGAACAGAAGAGGCATTGAATACCGGCGCTAATACCATAGCGGTTGCTTGCCCATTTTGCATGACAATGATGAGTGATGGGGTCAAGAATAAAGAAAAAGAAGCTGAAGTAAAAGTGAAGGATCTGGCGGAGCTGATTGCTGAGTCTGAAGGATTATAAAATAATCAAGTAGCCTTCCGCTATCGGGAGGCTACTGTTAAATCTGAGTTGATAAGCCTTTGAATTCTGGCTATCATAATGTCTTTATCGGAAGTAGAATATTGGCCAGACTCTAATATCTGAGTTCCTACTAATGCTCCGAATTCAATAATTCTTTCTGAGTTATAAAATAAATTAGCCTTTTCTAATTGGTTTAATGACTTCTCAAATTTCTGTTCATTAAAGGCATTTACCGCAAGATTAAAATATTGAAGGCCTGCTAACCCAGAAATGCTGGTGGCCTGGTTGATGCTATAGTTAAACTCATGCTGAGCAGGATCAACTTTTCGTGTGCCCGCTTTTTCAAAATCTTTGAGCCTTTCTTTTATTTCTTTAGGGTTAGTAATATAACCATATAGAGGATCGGTGCTTTCCATTAAAGCCACTCCCTGATCCGTTTCTATCTGCAAATAAATATGATAGTTAGTCTCTATGATTTCAAAAGGTACTTCTAACCTGTTAAGGATTACGGCATAGAAAGCAGTTCCTGAAAGGCAGTCATAGTTTCCACTTCGTAGTGTTTGTCCTAAAGTGGTATATTGAACATATCTTTTTAAAAACTTTCTGTGCACTTTATAAAAAAGCTGAGATAAATGTCTTCCAGAAATTTTATCTGCTGTAATTTTTTGATCGTAACGAGACAAGAAGTCTGTAAGATTTTTATCAGTCTCAGCCGCAAAGTCTGTAGTCATGCCCTCATCCGGAGCTAAAAGTAGATTTAACGCATTATCAGATTTAGACTTTAAATAACTCTCTATAAACTCTTTTTCAAATGATGATTGATACCTCAGATCGGAGGTTTGTTGGGCTAAGGTGGGGATAAACGAACCTAAAGCCACTGCTAGGGAAAAAATTATGATCTTCTGCATGGCCCTCTTGTTAAAACTTAACATTAAGTTAACATAAAAGAGGATAAAAGACAACATTTGTTAACATTAAGTTAACATTGGATTTTTTAGATCATAATACAATGTTGAGATAGGTATTGCGTTCATAAGGTAAGAACAAGGAGAATGGATGAAAAGATTAGCGTTGCTTTGCCTGATTGCAACCGTGGGATGTGTTGAGGATCAGGACACTTATAATGTACAAAGTCAGTGGTCAGTTTCTTGGAGTTCTGGGCAAGAACTGGTAAACGGAGAGCTGGTTTTGTATAAAGATAATTTGGCCAGACTACAAATCTACGGTAATAACACTTCGCTTTTTGTTAATGACACAGTGAAGGTTAATTATGAGTGGGATCTTAACGATAAGGAGCTTACCCTTAAGAGATTAGATAACCAGGTTTTATTAAAATATAGAGTGATAGAGCGCTCTCATAATGATATTGAGCTCTCATTTGCTGATGATGTGAAGGTTAATCTTCATCTCAAAAAGGACTACCCTAACATTTAATATTAATCTTTGCTAAATTTGTTTCTAATAAAATCTTAGCAAACATGAAGAAAGTCCTTATTATTTTTGGTAGTATCATCTTGATACTGTTGGCAGCTGCATTTATCATCCCCATAGCATTTAAGGATGAGATAAAAGCAAGCATAGATAAAGCCCTGGTTGAGTCTGTAGATGCTGATATAGTCTGGGATGTTGAGGACTTTAGTATCTCATTATTTAAAAATTTCCCTAATGCTACAGCTAACCTCAATAACTTTGGGGTTTTGAATCATGCTCCTTTTGATGGACAGTTGCTTTTTGCTGTACAGCAGTTTGAGGTGGAGGTAGATTTGTTTAGTCTCTTTGGTGATCAGATAAAAATTAAAGGGGTTAAGCTTAACCGACCTGAAGTATTTATCAAGGTGCTGGAAGATGGAAGAGCAAATTATGATATAGCTATTTCTGATTCTACCGCTGTGGAGGCTACTGTAGATACCACCGCTGTGGCTTATAATATTGGTATTGATCATTGGGAGATTAATAATGGCCACGTTGTTTATGATGACAAGTCCCTACCATTTAAGCTCGAACTAAAAGAGCTCAATCACACAGGTAGTGGAGATTTCACTCAAGATATTTTTGATTTAACTACCTATACCACTGCTGATTCGGTTACTGTTGATTTTGACGGAACAGAATACATTACCAATAAGCATGTAGAAATTGATGCTATTTTGAGTATCAGTGATGAGTATAGTAAATACACCTTTAAGGAGAATACCGCTAAGGTGAATGATTTTGCCTTAAGCTTTGATGGTTATCTGGCGTTGCTGGAAGATGGCAGCATGGATATGGACCTTACCTATGGTACCAAAGAAAATACTTTTAAGAGTCTGCTTTCGCTAGTACCAGGTGTGTACACAGAAAGTTTTAATGATATCCAAACAGAAGGTACTCTTGCCTTTGATGGCGGTGTAAAAGGGGTTTATGATAGTTTACATATGCCTGCTTTTAATGTTAATATGAAGGTTAATGATGCCATGTTTCAATATCCTGACTTGCCTACTGCCATTAAGAATATAAATATGGATTTGGCTGTAGATAATACTGACGGAGTTATTGATAATACTGTGGTAGACCTAAAACAGCTACACATGGAGTTTGGCAGCAATCCTTTTGATGCTAAGCTGCTTTTGAAGAACCTTTATAATTATGACATGGATGCTAATGTAAAGGGGAGTCTTAACCTTGAGGAGCTTAGCAAAATGTTTCCTATGGAAGGGATGGCTATAAAAGGAAACTTTAATATTGATATGTCTGCCTCAGGAGTATATGATAGCGTGAAGCAAATCATACCAAGCATTGATGCTACCATGAGCATGAAAAATGGATATGTTAAGACTTCTGATTTCCCTTATGCTTTAGAAAACTTAGGGTTTGATGCCAGTATTAAAGATCCTACCGGTAAAATGAAGGATTTCAAAGCGGTGGTTCAAAACTTTAAGATGGTTATGGATGGTCAGCCTTTTGAGGCCGGCTTGGTAGTGAGTAATCTGGATAACTATACTTGGGATGTTAATGCTAAAGGTGGTATAGACCTTGAAAAAATTACCAAGGTATTCCCACTTGAAGGAATGGAGCTTACCGGAAAAATTAATGCTGATCTTAAAACAGCAGGTAATATGGCTGAGCTGGAAGCAGAGAGATATCAAAATCTACCAACTAGCGGTAAAGTAAGCGTAGAGAGCTTTACTTATAAAGATAGTGAGTTGCCTTACGATGTTACCATTTCCAATGCCGCTGTATCTTTTGATCCTCAGAAAATGGCTATTGAGAACTTTAAAGGAACTGTAGGTAAAAGTGATATGGCTATTACTGGGTCAGTTTCTAATTATATAGGCTACATGTTTGGTGATAACCAAACCATAGAAGGTACTATGAACTTCAACTCTAACCTGTTGGATTTGAATGAGTTTATGGAAGAAGAGGAAGATCCTGCGCCTGCTATAGGAGAAGAAGAAGCTTCTTATGGAGTAATACAAGTACCAGAAAACATAGATTTTGTATTACATTCTAATATTAAAACCGTGAAAGTAATGGACATGGATATTACCAATGCTAAGGGTGATATTATAGTCCGTAATGGTATTGCTAACCTTAGTGATTTGAAATTTAATTTGCTTGGCGGTGCCTTTGCCGTAAATGGTGATTATAATGCGAAAGACATTAATGATCCTAAGTATAATTTCTCATTAGGTATAGAGAAACTTTCTATTCAAAAGGCCTTCCAAACATTTAGTATAGTACAAACATATGCTCCTATAGCTAAAACTGTAAACGGAGATGTGTCTACTGACTTTAAAATCAGCGGTGCTCTTGATAAAGAAATGATGCCTAAAATGGCTACTGTAAATGGAAGCGGCGTATTAGAAGTTCTTCAGGCTTCTATGAAAGACTCAAAAATAGTGAAGGGCATTACTAGTCTTACTAAGTTAAATAATACTGATCAGGTAACGCTTAAAGATGTTATGATGTCTATTAAAATAGAAGATGGTAAGCTTAAAGTGGAGCCGTTTGATGTGAAATTGGGAGATTATACTACTAATATTTCAGGTACTACGGCTTTAGATGGAGGTATTAACTATAATTTAAAGATGGATGTACCTGCGGGTAAATTAGGTACTCAGTTTAATAGCCTTATAGCTCAATATTCTGGTACGTCAAACTCTTCAGGTTCTACTATTCCTTTAAATATTGGAATTGGTGGTACTTATGATGATCCAAAGGCTACGCTAATAAGCAGTGAACAGAAAGAACAAGTAAAAGAAGCTGCTAAAGAAAAGGCTAAGGAAGAAGTAAAAGAAGCCGCTTCTGATCTGCTGGACAAGGTGAAAGATGAGAAGGCTAAAGAGGTAATTGGTAATATTCTGGGTAACAAAAAATCAGATACTACAGCTACCCAAAAAGAGGAACCTAAAGTAGATATGGATAAGGTAAAAGAAGAAGCTAAGGATAAAATAAAAGATCTTTTCAAAAAGAAAGATTAAAGAAATATAACCTGAACGAAAAGGGCTAACTCAAAAGTTACTTTTAAGTCAGATTCAGTTTTCTTGAAATCAATATCCAGTATGAATGGATAGATATTTCGAGTACATCAATCTGATATTTAATAATCAAGTAACTACTTTCGAGATAGCCCTTTTTTTACTTTTTAATTTGCCATTTCGGGCTTATAAAAGTGCCCCTTCCTCCTACTGTAATTTTTTCTAGTTCATCTCCTGTGTGGTAGCATTTACCTCCTTTTTTACGGTTGTGGATTAGAAAATAAGGAGGGAAATCATCATAATGAGCGTCCTTTTCAATGGCTACTTTGCACACATGCTGAATTTTTTCATAAATGATTTTCTTATCATCTGAGGTAAGGTGGTTTATTGGCGTTTCCGGGTGCATTTTGCTTTGGTAAAGTATATCATCAGCCATCCAGTTGCCAATGCCAGACATAGTCTTTTGGTTAAGTAGAAAGCTTTTAATTGGAGCTTTACGTCCTTCCAAACTTTTGATGAATGCCTCCATGCTAGTGTCTAGAGCATCAGGGCCTAGGTTATTATCTTGCTGAAACTTTTCTATGCTATCAGTGAGGTTTAACCAGCCGAATTTTCTTTTGCTGATGTATGATAACTTAAAGCCATTATCAAAGTAGAAAAGTACTTTTGAGTATTTGGGAATATCTTCTTCGTCTTTAAAATATTGCCAGTTGCCAGTCATTCCAAAATGTACTACTATGTATTTTGCTCCTGTGGTTTTTATGAAGATATACTTTCCTACTCGTGTGATGGCGGAGAAGGATTGACCCTCTATATGTTTTTTGAATGTAGGTATGGATACCTTGAGGAGCTTGGTGTCGGTGACTTCTGTTTTAATTACTTTTTTGTGAAGTACGGTGCTTTCCGCATATCTACGGTACATTTCTACTTCAGGTAGTTCAGGCATACTTTTTATTGGTTAACATTTGACTTTGCTAAAAGGTTAAAAATGTGCTCATTTCGCAAGTTAATGACAAAAATCAGTCAAATTAATGATCTTATTTTGAATTAAACCTTTGGCAAAAAGGCCGCTAGGTCATATCTTCGCAATAGTTTGTAATTAATCTAAATAAAAGAAGGTGAATACAAGAAGTGTAGTAGACTTGACCCCGGGAGAAAGTGGAATAATTAATGGCTTTATGGATGATACGCTTTCTTTGAAGCTATTGGAAATGGGATGTTTACCCGGCCAACCCATCAAATATAATTTTGCAGCGCCTCTTGGAGACCCAATCTGTGTAAGTGTGTCAGGATATAATCTTTCACTTAGATTAGACGAAGCTATTACTATTTCTATTCAGTAGATGTCAAAAAGGACCATTCCCAAAATTGCATTAGTAGGGAATCCTAATTCTGGCAAGTCATCGCTTTTTAATCACCTCACTGGATTAAACCAGAAAATAGGAAATTTCCCCGGAGTAACTGTAGATAAAAAAACGGGCATCTGTAATCTGGATGCTACACATAAGGCAGAAATTATTGACTTGCCTGGTACCTACAGTATTTATCCCAACTCTACAGACGAGAAAATCGTCTTCGATATACTAGGAAACAAGAACAACCCTCTCCATCCTGATATTGTAGTGGTAATTGTAGATGCCTCTAATTTTAAGAGGAATTTACTTTTATTTACTCAGCTTTATGATCTGCATATTCCTACCGTGTTAGTGCTTAACATGATGGACATTGTGGAAAAAACAGGCCTCAGCATAGATGAGAAGAAGCTTTCTAAAGAATTGGGTGTACCCGTTATACCTATGAAAGCCCGGAAAGGTAAAGGTGTTGATGTACTAAAAAACACCTTGCTAAATGATATGGACTACCACTTCAGTCCTATCTTCGATGCCAGATCGCACGCACCAGAGGCTATTGACTCGGTAAAAGAAATGTTCTCAATTGAAGAGGACTATGTAGCTTATCAAATGCTGCAGCAACATCGTATCAACCAGTCATTAACGCAAAATGAGAAGAATCTACTCACTGATCTGGTAGAAAAACATAACTTCTCAAGAGATGATCTTAGAAGAAAAGAAACGCTGGATAGGTATGCAGCCATTAATCATTTTATTGATGGATCAGTAAAAGAGAACTTTACTACGCTTCCTAAACACTGGACTCAGAGACTCGATAGAATATTTACGCATAAGATTTTTGGCTATGCTATATTCTTCCTGATCCTGTTCCTTATATTCCAATCGATATTTGCATGGGCAGAAGTGCCAATGGATCTTATCGATCTTACTTTTTCTGAGCTGGCCACATGGCTTAGCAATACCCTGCCACCTGGAGTACTTACCAGGTTGCTTACAGAAGGCATAGTGCCGGGCATAGGTGGTATTGTAATATTTATTCCTCAGATCGCTATTCTTTTTGCTTTTATAGCTATTCTGGAAGAGACAGGCTATATGTCACGGGTGGTTTTCCTTATGGATAAAATCATGCGTAAATTCGGCCTTAACGGCAAAAGTGTGGTGCCTCTTATCTCTGGGGTAGCCTGTGCTATACCTGCTATTATGGCTACCAGAACCATTGAAAACTGGAAAGAAAGGCTAATTACAATTTTCGTAACACCGCTAATGAGCTGTTCTGCTCGTTTGCCTATTTATACCATTTTGATAGCGCTTATTGTGCCAGACAGAAGTTTGTTCTGGTTTATTAACCTGCAAGGTGTGGCGCTTATGGGACTTTACTTATTAGGTTTTTTGGCTGCTATTATTTCTGCTTGGGTTATGAAACTCATTCTTAGAAGTAAAGAAAGAAGCTTCCTGGTAATGGAGCTGCCTACTTATAAAATGCCAAGATGGAAGAATGTGGGTATTACTATGTTCGAGAAGTCTAAGACCTTCGTATTTGAGGCAGGTAAAATCATTTTTGCTATTTCAATAGTATTGTGGGTGCTCGCTTCTTATGGCCCAGGTGATAGGATAGATAAAGCCGAGGAAGTAGTAATGGCAGAGACCCAGAATCAGCAGCTAACAGAGCGGCAACTGCATAATAAGATAGAATCTTATAAGCTGGAGAATTCCTATGCAGGTATCTTCGGTAAGACTATTGAGCCTGTTATTAAGCCATTGGGTTATGATTGGAAAATAGGTATAGCACTGATTACTTCCTTTGCTGCCCGTGAGGTATTTGTAGGTACAATGGCTACTATTTACAGTATAGGTGAAACTGATGATGAATTGACCATAAAGAATAGAATGAAGCGTGAGATTAACCCTGATACAGGAGGACCTCGCTACAGCTTGGCTACGGGCTCATCATTATTAATATTCTATGCCTTTGCTATGCAGTGTATGAGTACATTAGCTATAGTATACCGTGAAACTAAAGGGTGGAAATGGCCACTTATTCAGTTGCTGTATATGACTGCATTAGCTTATGTATCTGCTTTTATAGCCTACAATATATTTTCTTAAGGCTGAGTTTTTTCGCTTATAAGTTTTTTCCTGGCCCAGTTAGTAGCTACTTCCATGCTGCTTACCACTTTATAGTCTGTGGCGGGTGAACATATAAAAAACACCGTATTAAGGGTTATTTTCATGGGAGCAGATGGTGCTACATAGATTAACCCCAGGAGTTTTTCACTTATAAGCTTTTTGTGTTCCCTATAAAAATAGGCTAATTGTGATTTTTGGTCTACTGTAATTATTTTAGCTACTCTTAAGTCAGCAATAACTACTATTTTAGACTCCAGGTTTTCCAGAAATGACTTACAATCTATTAAATATTGATCGAATATTTCAGGTTTAGCACCTTCGGCATTAATTTTATTTAAATAAATGCCATTTTCAAGTTTTGTGAAATCAGAGTAAACTGGCATGAATATTTTTTGGTTGAACGAGTTCATTATTTTAAAGTTTATATCTACGTATAATAGATGCAAACTGGTTTCAAGTTATTATGAATATACAGTTTTAAAATGACAGAAAATAGCAATAGTATAAAAGAAAAGTTTTCAGACAAGGCTATTTCTTATGAAAATATCTTCCAAAAGCTCGAAAGGAAACATGCTTTTGTATCAGCTTTGCGCATAATTATTTTCCTAATCACCTTAGTATTAGTGGTGTGGCTTGCCAATGCTCGTCTGGTTACAGGTATGTTTATAAGCTCGGTAGTATTTTTAGTGGTATTTGTGTTGTTAGTAAAATATCATAATAAGTTGGGGCAAAAAAGGGATAATGCCAGAGCACTTATGCTTATTAATCATCATGAGCTTCAGAGGTTGGAATATAATTTTTCGGGTATAGATACCGGACTTAACTTCTTAGAGCCTGCACATCCTTATATTAAAGATCTCGATGTTTTTGGAGAGCATTCAATATATCAATTTATTCAAAGGTCTGACACGCCCAGCGGTAGGGCTACTCTGGCGCACTGGCTTAAAAATGCAGCCAATAGTAATGAAATTATTTCACGACAAGAGGCTGTAAAGGAACTGATTCCGGAGCTTAGCTGGCGGCAAAATTTTCAAGCCTCTGGTATGACCAGTCAGAAAGATGATAGCAAGACACAAGTACTGCTTAACTGGATTAATGAGCCTAATGAGGTGATTCATAAGGCCTGGCCTAAGGTGCTGTCATACGTGCTTCCAGGGCTTGCCTTAGCCAGCATGGCTGGCGTGATATGGTTAGGTACCAGCATATACTTTCTCATTGGTATGATGGCTATAAATGGTGTAGTTCTAAAACGATTTGTGGAATATGTAACCAATCTTACTGAAAAGACTTCTGCCGGAACCGAGGTATTAGGCGCTTATGGAAGAATGATCAGCCATATTGAAGATAAAGAATTTAAAGCTCCTAGGCTGGCAGAGTTAAGGCAAGTATTTGTTCATGAAAATGTAAAGGCTTCAGTTTCTATTCTAAAATTGAATAAGATTTTAGATTTCCTCCAGTCTCGAGCTAATTGGTTTTATGCCATATTTAACCTTTTCTTTTTGATGGATATTCATTTGGTATTAAGAGCTGAGAAATGGAAAAAGGAGCAACAGGCAGATATTAATAAGTGGTTTGAAAGCATAGGAGAATTAGAAGCGCTTTCGAGCTTTGCGGCAGTAGCGTATGCTAACCCTGATTATAATTTCCCTGCTGTTACAGAGGGAGCTTATAATATCAAAACCACTGCTCTGGGGCATCCACTTATTACACCTGGTACCCGAGTAAATAATGATCTGGAAATGAGTGGGGAAGGAACCATTAATATTATCACAGGTTCTAATATGTCAGGCAAGAGCACCTTCTTACGTACATTAGGCGTAAATATGGTTATGGCACTTGCAGGTGCTCCTGTTTGTGCCAGTGAAATGGAAACTTCTGTGTTTCAGATTTTCACCAGTATGCGTACAGAAGATAACCTGGAAGATAATACCTCTTCTTTTTATGCCGAGTTAAAACGAATACGCGCTTTATTAGATCTGCTTAAAGACAGCAAATGGCCAGTGTTATTTATGCTTGATGAAATACTCAAAGGAACCAATTCTATTGATAGACACAAAGGAGCCTCTGGGCTTGTACGGCAACTTGTAGATGAAAAAGCAATGGGATTTGTATCTACCCATGACTTGGATCTTGGACAGCTGGAAAACGAGTTAGAAGGTGTTAAAAACTATAGCTTTAATAGTATAATAGAGAATGATGAAATCATTTTTAACTATAAGCTGGAAGAAGGTTTATGCAAGAGCTTTAATGCTAGTAAGCTAATGGAAAAAATAGGAATTAGGATTCAGTAAGCTATAATAAAGAGAGGCTGTTTCAAAAGCAGAACTAGATTAGTGAATGTCTTATTGAGATAGTCGAAATGTTTACTGATCATAATAATGATCATTTCGAGTGCTTCAGTTTGACTAAACTTTTACTTTTGAAACAGCCTTTTAAATATTTATTTTCTTCCTTTTGATGCTCCTGGAGAAGGAAGGTCTTCTAACCCTAAGGCTTCTATTACTGTCTGATAAGATAAATCTTGTCTGCCTGTGGTGCTCCAAAATTCGCCAGGCACTACCACTACTCTTATAATCCATGCATCGGTCTCATTTGGCTCTAAAAGATCAAGATCGAAATCACCATCTAGAAATACCTTTACATCTCCCAATGTAAAATTATACTTGTACTGAAGTATTCCGTTATCAGTAATTAATGTGTTAGGTAGTGGAGTCCATACATCAAGGCCCTCCTCTACTCCATTATACATGTATACAAGAGCTATATCACTATCAAGGCCCTCGAAATCCGATGGATAAGGTAATATTACAATATAATCGTTTTCTGCTGTGAAGTCAACATCCTCATACTCAAAAATAAACGATCCTGGACCTTCAGGGCCTTCTGGCCCTTGGGGACCCTGCGGACCTTGAGGTCCCACATCTCCTTCGCCACATGCGCTTAATAAAAATAATACAGAGAGGCTGTATAGTAGGTAAATAGTCTTTTTCATAATTAATTATATTTGGAAGTAGTTAAACTTAACCAAAGATCAGGCCAGTTAAAAATATGGCCTGAAATTAACCAGAAATCAGCTAGTTACCTCTTTTGTTTCTTTTCTTTTAAGAATTCCTGATAGGCTTCTTCATCACCGTATTTATCTTCATACAGTGCATCGAGTGTTTTAGAATATTCCTGATTGTAGTTTAGCCAGTGTTCAATAGCACTGAAATACACTTGAGCAACCTCTTTCACTCTGCTGCTGGTTCTGATGCCTTCTATTGTATAATCAGTTTTACCTAGTAATGGTATTTCATCAACATTATCTTGATAAAGAGCTTCTGTATAGCCAATCGGTCCTTTTACTACTCTGGTTAAGTACAGGTTTCTGTGGTATACACCAGTAGAAAGGTCAGAAAGGATAGAGTAATTTTCGGCAAAGCCAAAGTCATTATCTACCGGTACAGCTTCTACTTTAAGCTCATCGTTAAGCGCTTTTATTATGTTAGAAGCAAATACGTTTGACTCTTCCAGATCATGAGAAACTAACAGTCTTAATAGCTCAAATCTTTGATCTAGTTGTTCGTTGCCATCTATCTCAAAGCCCATAAATGAACCCGGAATAAATACCATGCTGTAATTACTGTTTACAGGCTTAAGGTACTTATCATTATATCTAGGGTTATTTTCACTGGCATTAAAGTGAATAACTAGTGTCAGATCAGGGTCGAACTCATTGATTTTATTGGCTCTTTGTACAAAATCCATATTTCTGTACACATCATAGAAAAGCATAAAGTCAGTGGCATCTCCTGATAAAAAATAGTCTAATTTTTCACGATTGAACCAGTCACTTTTGTATCCTGCTACGATATCATTTTTTCTGGTACTGGAATTTTTCCATTCTTCAAAAGTAGAACCCATGGAGCTTTTACCATAGTCATGAGTGAGCATTACCTTAGCACCTTTGTCCTCAAGCATTTCTTTTAGTCTGAGCGCGGTGGTGTAAGCCAGGTTGGCTTCGAAAAAGGAAATATCTCTTTTTTGCTTATAGTATTTGCCTTCTACTTTTACGTACCTTTTTTCAAATTCTGCCTGCTCAAAGTTACCGGCCATATGACCAGGGTCAAGCGCTATTTTTAAGCCTTTAAATTCACTTACAGGATATTTGGCAGGGTCCACGTGGGTATCATTGATTCCGTAGAAATATTGAGTTCCTTTTCTTTTAAGGATATCTATAATTTCTTCATTGGTCTTAGTTTCCAACAGCTCGTTAAAGTGAGGCATTTCGCGCCAGTGAAGTACAAATTCTGGCTTATTAACCTTTTGGCTGGTGGAGTAGATGTACAGGCCTCGGTCATTTGCTACCACATTGTCTAAACATTCGGCCTCTTTACATAGAAATTGTAAATTTCTATTTACCCGATCCATGTAAAACTGTTTTACTGGTATCGGTTCAATCTTTTGGGAAAAAGATGGAGATGAAAAAGTAGCCGAAAAGGCAATAATAAAAAATAACCTGAAGAATGAATTTTTCATGAATCAGTGATTTAATCCCTTAACTTTGAAATTTTTTAGCTAATATCAAAGATTTTGATCTATATATATCTATACGGTTCTTCTTTTTTTACCAAAGTCGAAAGCATCATAAGAAAGGTATATTGCTATACCTAAGTATATGAGTATAAATGCAATAAAAACAAGATCTCTTTGACCGAAATTAATTTGCCGCCTTACTCCTGTAGTACCATACTCTGGTTGCGTGTTTAATACAGCTATATCCAGAATCATTTTTGGTACTGCCAGATGTTCTCTCACAAACATGGCCCAGTTCATATCGCCTTTGGCTTCGTAGCCGCGGGCATCTACACCGAAGTGCCATGAGAGAAATAATGCTCGTTGCAAATGAAATCCTTGGCTTACAATTACAACATCTTGCATGCCAAAGTATCTTTTGGAACGAACAATAGAGTCTAAGGTTCGGAATCCGGCAAAATCTAATTTAATGATTTTTTTAGGAATGCCCCGTTTTACGAGGCTGTGCATCATATCTGCCGGTTCGTTATAATCTGCAGTGCTGTTATCTCCACTAATTAGTATTTTAGAGATATAACCTGCATCATATAGTTCTTTTACGGCATCGATACGTGCGGTGTAATAGAAGTTTTCGTGTACACCATCTTGCAACATTTTACTGGTGCCTAATAGTAATACTGTGTATTTCCTTTTTTCCAGATCAGTTGTTTTTGAGGCTATTCTTGTGTTAGAGTAAAAATCTACAAAGAGGTTAGCCATAAAAATGAAAAGTAGTGTAGTAAAAACTAAGCTTAGTAGTCTTTTGGCCATCCATAGTAAACCATCCAGAAAAAAAGTACCTGAATAAAACTTATCCAGTTTATAAAGCACAAAATGGTCTACAACACTGTGTATTACCAAAATGGTGGCAGCCAAAAAGAAGAAGCCAAGAATATTCCAGCTGTCTACATTGGCAAAATACCCTGTTGTTCGTTCCCAAACAGAGGAAAGTGTTTGCTGTCCATTATTGATGTCTGATATCAATGTACTGATATCACTATAATAAAAAGGAATTAGAAATAGGACAACCAGTAAGACAAGAATAAAAATGTAAAGTAGAAACTTTAAACCTTTCATAGGTAATAATAGCAAAAAAGTAAGTATTGTAACCCGCTATAGATGAGTAAAAGTATAAAAGTCTCTTAAACCTTGGGAATTTTTTGCATTAAAAAATTAATAACATGTAAGAAGTTCTTGAAGATTAAGCTTCTTTCGATTCTTCGTCTTCGTTATTTTCTTCATGTGGAGGCTGCCCTCCTGTAATGCCAAACTGTACTACTTCTTCTGCGTCTTCGCTATTATTATCCGGTGACTGTTGCTCTTCAATTATGCCGAGTTTCATGGCCCTTTTTTTTCCATCTTATCCTGGCATACTCTTGCATATCTTCCACATTATCATACTCATCCATGATTTCTTCGCCTAGTAAAGTTTCCATTACATCTTCCATGGTGAGCAGTCCGGAAACCCCTCCATACCTATCGGTGGCCAGTGCAATATGCTCTTTGCTTTCCAGAAATTGATCTAACAAAACAGGCAGCCGAATATCTTTTGAGATCATGGTAATGTCTCTTTTTATTTCATAAAGTTTTTTTTCATGATTATCTTCTGCCATCTCGGTGAGTACATCATTTTTATGTACATAACCGGTAATGTCATCTCGGTTTTCAGAAAAGACCGGAATCCTGGAAAATTTTGAAAAATCTTTATTCTTATACAGGTTTAAGATGGTATGGCTTTCTCTGACCATTATCATTACTGTTCTTGGGGTCATTATGTCTTCGGCGGTAATATTTCTGAATCTCACCATGTTTTTAAGCATTCGAGATTCCATTTCCTGAAAGATGCCTTCTTTGTGTCCTATATCTGCCATGGCAGAAACTTCATCTCGGCTGATAGAAGATTTAACTTCGTCATTAGAAAGTAATTTTGTTATGCCTTGAGACAAAAGCACTAGCGGGTACATGAGGAAGATAAGAACTTTCAGTGTTGAAGCAGTGAACCTGCCCAGAGACTTCCAATAATTTGCCCCTATAGTTTTCGGTATTATTTCTGAAAAAATTAAAATGAGAATAGTAAGTACAGCAGATACCACTCCCAGATATTCGTCTCCAAATACAATGGCTGCTTGAGCTCCTACTCCTGCTGCCCCTACAGTGTGTGCTATGG
The DNA here is from genome assembly GCF_021389955.1 of Fulvivirga maritima. Classification (NCBI taxonomy): domain Bacteria; kingdom Pseudomonadati; phylum Bacteroidota; class Cytophagia; order Cytophagales; family Fulvivirgaceae; genus Fulvivirga; species Fulvivirga maritima. The sequence goes on along the minus strand of NZ_CP089980.1, from coordinate 1,661,653 downwards.
TGTTAAAAGAAAGGATGGCAGCAAGGGGCTTGTCTATTTCATCTTTCATTTTACCAAGCTTTTCACTCAAAGCATATTTGCCTTTTTCTTTTAAAGAGGCTATATAGGAAGGTGTAATAGAAAGTAAGACAGCCTCCAGCACTGAGCATAGAAAGGAAATGAGTATTGCTAATAGCAGATATATAATGAGTAAGCCCATGTACAAAATCAGTTAATTATAGATATGATAAGTGAAAAAGCGGGCCTAATGTTTAATCTCATGCTATAATTCCCAGAATTGTTATTGATATATGAATCTTATAATGAGGGTTTTTCTTTACTGATATAGGAAATAATTGTTTATTACTTAAATATGAACAGGTTACGAGCTTCAATAGGTTATTTATTTGCATGAATTCTGAGTATTGTAAATACTGGATATTAAAATAACAATGTTAGCAGGTTAGCTTGAGGAAGGCCTTTCTTAACATTCCACTGCCGCTTAACCATCTTCATTATGGGTAAAATTGAGAATTTGTATATTTGATAATTCACCAATTACCATTATTACCTGTGTCAACTAAAAACTTATCCTTATTATGGCTACTTGGAGCTATCATGTGTATAGCCGCCTGTGAATCTACAGTACAGAAGCCTGTTACCCATGCTAACCTGTTTTCTGATTCTACTATAGTAGAGATCTACGACCTGGCGGATAGGCGTGATACTGAAGCTTTACTCGCTTACCTGGATAGCGATAATCCAAAATATCGAGAGCTGGCCGCTGAGGCCTTCGGCTCTGTGCAAGATAGTATGGCTATACCCAAATTGGGTGTTGTGCTTAATGATGATAATGCCAAAGTAAGGAAGGCCGCCGCTTATGCCTTGGGGCAGACTTATGATAGCAGTTCAGTTAAACTTTTGGCCCAGGCCCTTAGTGGAGAAGATAGCGTAATGGTGAAAAATGAGCTTTTAGAGGCTTTGGGTAAAGTGGTAACACAACCTCAGATTGAACTTTTGTATAAGCGTCCTATTGATGATGATATTAAGCAAGGCCTGGCTTGGGGCTTGTATAGAGCAGGACTCAGGAGCGTGCATGATGGTGTTACTACCGAGTGGGCGGTAAACCTTTTAGATAGTGGTAATTCTTATCTTACTCGTTTGGGAGCGGCTCATTATTTGGCAAGAACTCAGGGCTTGGATTTAAATAAATATAAAAAGACCATTGTTTCAGCATTTACCAGAGATCAATCAGAGAATGTGAAAATGGCTCTTGCAGCTGCTCTTAAAAATATTACTACCAAAGATGTAGTGGAGCTTTTGTCTAAAGAGATTATAGGAGATAATGACTACCGTGTTAAGGTAAATGCCTTGAGAGTACTGTATAATTATGACTACGAAGATATAAAAGTGGCCTTGTATAATGGACTGACTGATAAAAATGTTAATGTGGCTATTACGGCCGCAGATCTGATTTATGAAAAGGCAGATTCTTCAGATGAAGTTTATATTACGGAAGCAGCATTAAAGGCGGCTAACTGGAGAGTAAAAGCAACATTGCTCGGCACAGCCTTGAAAATAACCGATAGCAAATCAGATATTTTCAGACAAATAAAAGAGCAGTATGAAAGTAGTGACAATCCATATTTTAAAGCTGCTTTATTAACAGCACTGTCAGATTATCTGAAAGGGTATGAGTACATTATCACCAAAACCTTTGCAGCAGAGCATCCGGCTATTTCCACTGCTGGCATGGAAGCATTGGCATCTTTAAGAATGCAACCCTCATTTCCTGATGAGCTAAAACCTGCGTTTGCTGATATTTTTAAGCAAGCAATGGAAACCGGAGATATTGCTATGGTGGCTATTACTTCCACGCTTTTTTCTGACACTACTTATCATTTTAAGGAAGAATATGATAGTATCAATTTTCTTTACACAGCTAAATCAAAGCTTTCTCTGCCTAAAGACAATGAGGCACTGCAAGTCTTAAATAAAACCATTGCTTACTTTGAAGGGAAGGATGAAGTGCCTGTGACTGTAAATGAATTTAATCACCCTATAGACTGGGATCTGATTAAGGACCTACCTCAAAATCAGGAAGTTTTAGTGAAAACAGATAAAGGTGATATTACTATGAGGTTTTTGGTTAATGAGGCCCCTGGTTCAGTGGCTAATTTTGTGCAACTGGCAAAAAGCGGGTATTTCAATGGCAAAAATTTTCATAGGGTAGTCCCTAACTTCGTGGTTCAAGGCGGCTGTAACCGAGGAGATGGTTATGGCGGAGAAAATTATTCTATTCGTTCTGAGATGGCCAATCTTCGGTATCAGGAAGGATCGGTGGGTATGGCCTCTGCTGGTAAAGATACAGAAGGCACGCAGTGGTTTATTACTCATTCTCCTACTCCACATTTAGATGGCAGATATACTATATTTGCACAAGTGACCGATGGCATGGAGGTGGTACACCAAGTAGAGGTAGGTACTGTTATTCAGTCGGTAGAAGTAATAGGAAGTAAACAAAAATAACAGAGAAACGGCATGTCCGCATCAGTTCAAACACAAAAATTAGGCATACTCGGAGGAGGCCAGTTGGGTCGTATGCTTATACAATCTGCTTTAGATTTTAATATTGATATTCATATTCTGGATCCTGATGAAAATGCACCATGTAAAAATGTGGCAAGCACTTTCACCGTGGGTTCATTGAAAGAATATGATACGGTTTATAATTTCGGTAAGGATCTGGATATTATCAGTATCGAGATTGAAAGCGTAAATGTAGAAGCTTTGAAAAAGCTGCAGGCAGAAGGGAAAAAAGTATTTCCTCAGCCAGAGGTGATAGAGCTTATACAAGATAAAAGGGTACAAAAGCAGTTTTATAAAGATAAAGGAATACCTACGGCTGACTTTATACTTACAGATACGAAAGAGGCCGTACAACAGAACGCTGATTTTCTGCCTGCAGTTAATAAGTTGGGCAAAGAAGGCTATGATGGTCGTGGGGTGCAGATATTACGTACTGAAGATGATTTAAAAAAGGCCTTTGAAGCACCTAGTTTGCTTGAGAAGTTGATCAATTTTAAGAAAGAAATAGCTGTAATAGTAGCTCGAAATGAAAAGGGAGATATAAACACCTTTCCTGTGGTGGAACTTGTTTTTCACCCGGAAGCTAATTTGGTGGAATACCTTTTTGCTCCGGCAGAAATTGCTGATGAAGTGGATAAAAAGGCAAAAGCTATCGCTACAGAGGTGATCAAAGAGTTGGATATGGTAGGTCTTTTAGCGGTAGAAATGTTTGTTACTCAAGATGATGAGGTATTGGTTAATGAGATAGCACCAAGGCCCCATAATAGCGGTCATCAAACTATAGAAGCTAATTTCACCTCACAATATGAGCAGCACCTGAGGGCCATTTTTAATCTACCTTTAGGTAATACTGATTTGGTTTTACCTTCAGCTATGGTAAATTTATTGGGCGAGGAAGGATTTACCGGTATAGCCAAGTACGAAGGGTTAGATGAAACTATAGCTACAAAAGGTGTTCATGTACATTTATATGGAAAAAAGATCACTAAGCCATTTCGCAAAATGGGGCATGTAACCATAGTGGAAGCAGATGTAGAACTGCTTAAAGAAAAAGTTGATTTCGTTAAAAATACATTAAAAGTAAAAGCATAGATAACAATGAGTAAGGCGCAAGTAGGAATTATTATGGGTAGCCAGTCAGACCTAAAAGTGATGAAGGAGGCTGCTGAAATATTAGAAGAACTGGAGGTGGAATATGAACTTACCATTGTTTCTGCCCACCGTACGCCAGAGCGAATGGTGAGTTATGCTGAAGGAGCCAGAGACAAAGGTCTTAAAGTAATTATTGCTGGTGCAGGCGGAGCCGCTCACTTACCTGGGATGGTGTCTTCTATGACTACCCTACCGGTAATAGGTGTGCCTGTTAAGTCCAGTAACTCTATTGATGGCTGGGATTCTGTATTATCTATTTTACAGATGCCAGGTGGCATACCTGTGGCTACTGTGGCGTTAGATGGAGCAAAAAATGCCGGTATCTTAGCTGCAGAGATGATTGGTGCCTTTGATGATAAGGTGGCCGATAATCTTGCTAAATATAAAAAGCAATTGAAAGATAAAGTACTGGAGTCTGCTAAGAGCCTTGAAACCAAAGGGTGGAGAGGAGGAAAAATAGGATTCCAATAAAATATTAAGGGCTGATTTGATAATGAAAACAAGAACGCTTGCCATTATTTCTTTTTTAGGTTTGATAATCAGCCCTCTTTATGCTCAGCGAGATGCTCCCTATGATATAAAATCGGCAGGAGATAATTATGAAAAAAAATGTGCTGAGTGTAATAACATGATTACCTCTAAGGCTGTGGAGGTAGAATTTGGTGTGATGGCGGAAGGTAATGATATTTACTTTCTATGTACTGATGCCGAATGGTTTGTTAATTTAATGGGTAGCAATGGTGATGGTATAGCCATTGATATTATATCCAAGAAGCAATTTAGATGCGATTCTAAAAATCATTTTGATAAATCATCAATGTACAGAGGCTATCTCTTGCCTCCATTATATAAAAAGGAACTTCTGGCCAGCGCCCTTTATTCTGAAGATAGCTTTTTAAAAATTAAGGTCGGCACCATTCCCACCACCTACCGAAATCAGGAGCTTGAGTTTAATATTCTATTTCTGCAAGATCATTATTTATGCTATTATCAATGGTTTTTTAATATTGAAGGAGCTAAATGGGAACTGCTAGACATGGGCCTGTTTGTAGATACCTTGCAGAACACCAATGTTATAGATAAGGCTATTAGCTTAAATAAGCAGTTTAAGTTTGAGATTCCTTTTGAGAAGAGCAAGTCAGTATATGATCCGGCAGATATCAAACCCATTTATGATTCTCTGCAATTATATGACTATGACATAAAACAGCTTACCATAGAGGCTTATACCTCCATAGAGGGCTCTCGGGAGGTGAATGAGGAGTTACAGCAGAAAAGGGCTAACTCTATAGCCAGTGCACTCGCAGAGCTACAAGAGCACGATCTTAATATCGAAATAAAGACAGCAGAAAACTGGGTAGATTTTTTTACTGATATTCAAGATACTCCATTCCGGTCATGGGAGAATATGAATAAGGGCAACATCAAAGAGCAACTCAAAAATGAAAAGGTGCTTGAGCGCTTAGAGCCCATATTAAGTAAACATAGAAAGGCCATTTTATATATGACCTTAGAAAAGAAAGCGACCTATCAATTTGAAAGCGAAGAGCAGGCTATATCATTGTTTAATGAAGCCGTGAAGCAGGAAAATTTGGAAGCAGCGCTGGCCATACAGAAGGCTGCATTTTACTACATTCAAAGCCAAAGTATGCCTGAAAGCCTTATTGATAAGCTCGAAGTACCTCAAACCAGTTTCTTTGGCCCTGTGATCAATAATAAGTTGGTATTTAAGCGCACTTTTGCTCCTCAAAATATTTATTATGCTTTAGATGAATTTGAAAAGCTATATCAATTAATACCAGAAAATCCGCGTGTTTTATATAACCTGGTGGCATTGCAGCTGGAGATTTTTGCTTATAGTGATCCTACTTTAGATGAAAATCAAATCCTAGGCAGAATAAAGAAATTAAGTAAATCTTCACTTGAGAAATCTTTGGTAGATAGGCTGCAAATTAACTATGGAATCATAAAAAGTGATAAGTTGAATTATGAGCGTAGATATAAGGAGAAAAACGATATGCTCAGAACTATTTATGACATTTATTCATCTCATGATCTGTCTGAAGCTGATGCCTTAAGTATGGCCAAGTATTTTGTGAGTTTTCAGCAATATCCCTTGGCAGTTTCTATAATGAAGCCTTACATTAATCAGATTGATACTTCAGAAGACCTTCTCTTTTTCTACATCAACCTTACCATTGTTGATCCTAAATTAATCAATTCTCCTAGTTATAGATCCCTGCTTATTAATGCTTCAAATAAGAACCCTGAGAGGTTTTGCCAGCTGTTCAATAGTTCTCTGGAAGGGGGCATTACTTTTCAGCTTCTATCAAATGCAAAATTGAAAGATCAATACTGCGAATCTTGTAGTAATTAAAATCAATTATTTAGCTTTTTATTACTTGATGAATTCACTTTTCGATTAAAGTGGGGTTGAAGGCCTGTATATTGAGAATTAGGATAAGCTTAACATTTTAGTAATCAGCGATATGATATATTATGTAAAAAAAGTTATATATTTACTGTATCTAAACACTTAAATCTTTATCTCTCTTACTATCAAACCATTATGGATATCTCTACCTATGCCATCCCTGTAGTTGTCTTAATAATCATGATGTTTTTAATGTCAGCATCTAAGAAGCAGCCTAAGGTGGATGACAAGGGTAATGTCATATTGAAATTGCCTATTTTCTATTTAATAGTTGGGCTGTTAGCAGTATTTGGAGCTGTGGCCGTGTTGGTATATGGCTTAATCAACCATGAACCAGAGAGTCCGTTTGCTTTGCTGTTTACAGTAGTGTTGATATTGGGTTTAGCGGTGCCGTTATTGTTAATGGGCTTGAATTTCCGCTTAATAATAAAAGATGCAGGCGTAGAGCAGCGCACCATGCTGGGTAAAACCAAGGCTATAGAGTGGTCTGATATTCAGGATGTTTCTTTTGGTAAAGTATCGCTAGAATTGAAAATCATTAGCAATAACAATAAGATAAAAGTGCATATGCACTCTATAGGTTTTGGCACCTTATTAGAAGCTATAGAGTCTCATACCGATTTTAACAGAATTAAAATCGGTATTCCACAGTAGGTATTTGGGTAGCTATTAGCTATTTAACCATTTTCTGGCTTCTTCATCATTGTCAAAATAGTGCATTTCGGCAGTTTCACTCATGGTAGTTTTTACATTATCAATATAAAACTTTTTGAAAATGTCTTTTTCTACTACAATGGCAATTTTGCGCAATCCGGCTTTAACCGCTCTTGGCAGTATTTCTTCCTGAAGCCATTTGGTGTTAGAAGGGCCCACTACGCCTTGTTTTCTAATATCACTTAGCCACTTATCAGCTCCTTTGCTGTTTAGTTCTATTACGGCTTGTGAGAATACGCCTTTATAAATTTCTTCTGAGGGAATTTTTTTCCAGACTACTACTATAGCATTCATGTCTTTTTCGAAGACTATAGATGCAAAAGCATCATTCCTGAGTTCCATAACGGTATTAATTTTTAATATAATTGATTTTAAAATTATTTAAGTTCCTCTTTGTTCCTAATATAATCAGCACATCACCTTTTTCTATTTTCTTATCAGACTGAGGGTTGAATATAAATCCTTCTAAATCATCTTTAAAAGCCAGAATAGTAACACCACTTTTATTTCTGATGTCTAGCTCTTTAATAGTTTTATTGTGGAATTCATTTTTCAGTTTAGCATAGCTTACCTCTTCTAACTCTAGCTTAGCATCTCCTACGCCATTAAGAAGCTCCAAAAACTCAATTACATATGGCTTGGTTATTAGGTTAGCCATATGTATACCTCCAAGCCTATCAGGCATAACCACGTGAGAGGCCCCAGCGCGGTATAATTTTTTTTTCAGAATTGGTTTCAGAGGCCTTGGCTATAACATTTATTCTAGGGTTGATCTCCTTGGCTGTAAGGGTAATAAATACGTTGTCAGCATCGCTAGGCAGTGCGGTGATCACTGTAGAGGCTCTCTCCAGGCCGGCTTCTAAAAGTATTTCATCTAGCGTAGCATTACCGTTGATGAATGAATATTTTCTATCTAAAGGAAAGGCTTCTATCAGTGAATTATCCCTTTCTATAATTACAAATTCTTTTTGTGCTTTATGCAGCTCTTCGCAAGCCATGGCTCCATTTCTGCCAAAGCCACATACAATAACATGGTCTTTTAACTTATTCACTTCTCTGTTAGAAATATAATTTTTAAAAACACGGCTTAGTTCTCCTTCAAACAAGAAGGTGGATAGCACAGAAACAGTATACGCAAAAATGCCAAGATTAAAAATAATGTATACCAGCGTGAAGATTTTTCCACTGGCCGATAATGCATTTACTTCTGTATAACCTACTGTGGCAAAAGTGATCACGGCCATATATAGTGCATCTATAAAGGAATAATTTTCCAGCACTATGTATCCTCCTGTACCTACTACTAGGCTAATCAGGAATAAAATGGTAGCGTAGATCAGCTTGGTTATGCTCCTAGACAAGTTACTATTCATATCAGTGTTTGAAGATATTGATATTGTCTATTCTATCCAATTATTATCTGGGTACTGTGGTTGAAATTATGTGTGAACACTTTGATTATCATTTGATTGTAAATACGGCTGAATCCTGGTTATATATTTAAAAAAGAATGAAATAGTTATTTAATTGTATTATTATTGAAGATTCAACTAATCAACTAAAATATGAATCCATCAAAAAAAGGGTGGGTACGTGAGTTTCTGGAAGAAAGAAAGGAATCTTTTTTATATAATATTAACCATAAGGTAAAAGGGCAGAATCCTGACCAATCATTTTATGGACTTATACAGCCTACTGGTATTATGTACGGCTATCCTGTTAATACCATTGATGACGAACATCAAAATAGCTGGGATCATGAAGATAAGGTGAAGATTATATTGCTGGATACCTTTATTAATATCGCTGAGCTTTATAATTATTCTACCGAGCGGATAGATTACTGGAAATTTATGGAGGCCACTATGCAAAAGGTGAACAGCTTTTATAACAGTGTTTACCCTGAAATAGCTACTTCCAGTAAAAGCTGGTTAGGTAGAGCAAGAGATACATTTATAGTTACCGAAAAGGTGCTTGAAAAGCGAATAGATATGGCTTTCAAAAAGAGCATGGGTAACTTTTGGGCTGAGTTTTTTTATAATACTCAGCTTTTTCATGATGTATATATTTTTAGCCAGTGGAGCCATACCAGACCTGATAGGGTATTAGCTGAGTTTTTTAAGGAAGAAAAGGCAGATTTGAGTTACACTTCTGTAAAAGTAATGGCCGCTGCAGCTCATGCTAATTATAAAGTGGAGGAAGAAGAACGAAAGCTATTCCAGCATTTTATAGAAAATACGGCTATTCCTCTAGAAAAGAGAAGGGTGGCTCAAGAGTATTTTGACCATGGCCTGGGTATTCAGGATATACCCATTGAGAAATCTGATCCTTGGATAATTCGTAAGTTTTTTCTGGAACTGGCGGTGCTCACTATTTGGTCTGATAAAAAGGTGGAGCAGGTAGAAATTGATTTCCTAAACAAATTCAATCAGTCCTTGGGTTTTCAGGATGATGACTTTGACCATAGCATGATAGCTGTGGAGGGCTTTGTATTGGAAAACTGGCATCAGCTCGATTCTTTGCAGGATAAGAAGGAATTTGGAGAAGTAAGTGATGAGTATATTGACCGTATATCACGAGTAGTAGAGAAATATAAAAACAGGATTAGCAGTGCTATATCTGGAGATGAAATACTTGTGCAGTTGATAAAAAAAGGGGTACAGGTAGAGCTGAGTGATAAGGAAAAGGATATATTGAAAGACAGGTTGGTGCTGCTACTGAAACAAATACCCAGCTTTAGGGTAATCGCTCTTCCTAAAGAGTTTCTTTCTTTTAAAATACTACTAAGAATTATTCCCAGAGAAGTAATAAAGGGCGTCTTACTTCTGGCTAGCTAGTCTTTTCTTCTTTCCCTTCAGGCACTATTACTGAAAGCACAATAGAGGCAATTAATGTTAATAATATTACAGCAAAAGAGATATAGATGGGTATATCAATGCTGAATATTTCCAGTAACATTTTTACTCCGATAAATATAAGAATAAACGCGAGACCCTTTTGCAGGAGGTAGAATCGGTCTATAATATTAGCCAAAAGGAAAAACTTGGCTCTTAGGCCTAATACAGCAAAAATATTAGATGTGTAGATTATAAACTCACTTTGAGTAATTGCAAAGGCCGCTGGTATAGAGTCTACGGCGAAAATAAGATCCGTGGTTTCTATTAGTACAATCACCAAAAAGAGTGGAGTAAATAAAATGCGACCCTTATTCTTTACTATGAACTTCCCTCCAAAATCTCCTTTAGTTATTTTTAGATGCTTTCTGGTAAACTTTAATATGGGGTTTTTCCCAGGGTCAATTTCCTCATCATCTCCTTCAAAATATATTTTAATGCCAGAGTAAACCAGAAAAACACCGAAAATGTAGAGTATCCAGTGAAATTGGCTGATGAGATAAGCACCCACAAAAATGAATATCGCCCTGAAAAGAATAGCTCCTATTATTCCCCAAAACAATATATTATGGTAGTAATCTTCTTTAACCTTAAAGTATCTGAGTATGAGTAGTATAACAAAAATATTATCTACTGAGAGGGCGTATTCCGTAAGGTAGGCCGAAAAATAGGCTAATGAAGTTTCTGCTCCTCCATCGTTCAGGTAGATTAAATATCCGAAAATGACGGAAACTACAACCCAGAAAATGGATTGAAACAAAGCTGATCGGGTAGATATTTTATGTGCTTTTCTATTGAAAACACCCAGATCAATTATTAAAAAGGAGATGATAATTGCTCCGAATATCCCAAAAAGAATAGGCTCATTGGCGTTATCAAAAAGTGAAAATGCTGACATTCAACCGCGACTCAAGAGGGAAGGATAATTATCCAATATTTTAGGCCATTTAACTATAGAACAATACTTCCAAAAGTACAAAATAAATTTTAACCTCAAAGTTTGATTCAATGGATTATAATAAAAATTTTAATTCAAAATTAAAACATTTTCATTAATTATTGCATTGAGCGCATATCCCTTGAATTAATAGATTTTTTTCCTTGGCTATAAAGCCCAAAGGCAGTTTTATTTGTGGTATTTGAATATTGTCCAGGCACTGAGTGAGGCCACAGAGTTCACACTTAAAGTGCACATGTTCATGATGATGCTCCTCTTTACTACATTCGTGGCATACAGCATATTTAGTGATGCCTTCGTCATCAAGCACTTTGTGAATAATACCTTTATCTAAAAATGATTTAAGAGTTCGGTATACTGTAACGCGATCATGACTTACATCTATTTGGTTTTCTATGTCCGAATTAGAAAGGGCGTGTTCATTGTTAATTAATAACTGAAGTACCTCTGATCTACATGGTGTAGATTTTAATTTATAGTCATTCAGAATTTTTTTTGTATCCATGATTTGCCAGTTTAATTTGCCTGAAACTGAAGGCTAAGCAAGTGACTATATATACCTTTTTCATAAGTAGAAAGTTCCTCATGGGTGCCTGATTCTACTATATTGCCATTTTTAATCACGAATATATTATCAGCTTTTCTAATGGTAGAAAGTCTATGAGCTATCATAATAGTTGTTCTTCCTTCCATTAGTTTGTCTAGTGCTTCTTGTACCAGCACTTCAGACTCGGCATCCAGCGCGCTGGTAGCTTCATCTAAAATAAGTATAGACGGATCTTTCAAAATGGCTCTGGCAATAGCTATTCTTTGCCTTTGGCCCCCACTAAGCTTAATCCCTCTGTCCCCTACTAATGTATCAAATTTCTCCGGAAAATTCTCTATAAATTCCAGAGCGTTAGCTTTTTCTGCAGCATTTTTAATTTCTTCATCAGTAGCTCCAGGTTTGGCATAAGCTATGTTTTCTTTTATGCTTCCGCCAAAGAGCATTACCTCTTGTGGTACTATGCCCAGGTTGCTACGGTAGTAAGCCAGGTCATATTCCGTATAAGGTTTATTGTCTATTAATATATTGCCAGAATTAATGTTGTAAAACCTCATTAATAGCTGAATGATAGTAGACTTACCCGCACCACTAGGTCCTACTAATGCTATTTTTTGACCTTCTTTTATGGTAAGGCTCATGCCTTTTAAAATGTCTATTTCTTTTCTGCCAGGATAGGCGAAAGTAACATTGTCATAAATGATGTTTCCTTTTAGCTTTTGCTCATTGGCTATTCCATTTCTGTTTTCTGGCGTTTCATTGATGATTTCAATTACTCTTTCAGAAGCACCAATGGCTCTTTGAATTTGGCTGAAAACTTCTCCTAATCCAGCTAATGAACCTCCTATGAAAGCGGTGTAAAGCACGAATGTCATCAGATCTCCTACACTCATATGGCCATTTTGCACCAAGGTGGCACCATACCACATAATTGCCACTAAAGCACCTAGAAGAGCAAAAATGATAAATGAAATAAGCATACCTCTATACTTGGCAGTTTTTAAAGCTATGTTTACTGTTTCATTTACTTTTTTAGTGTAGCGATTAATTTCAAATATCTCATTATTAAAGGCTTTTACAGTATTTACGGCATGAATAGTCTCTTCTACTATTACGTTGGTTTCAGCCAGTTTATCTTGGGTAGATTTTGATAAATTTCTGATGAATTTTCCAAAAACAAGAGCTGCAATAACCACGATTGGAAAAGTGCATATCATAAAAAGGGTAAGCTTAGGAGCTATTACCGCTATAATTACTGTACCTATTATCAGGCTGGCCATTTGGCGGAAGAGCTCCGCTAAGGTAATTGAAAAGGTATCTTGCAATAGAGAGACATCAGAGGTGATGCGGCTGATTAACTCTCCTACTCTTCGGTTATCAAAAAATTTGATAGGGAGCATTAGTATTTTACTGAACAGATCTTGCCTTAAGTCGGCCATAGACCTTTCGTTTACTAGGGCAAATAGGTATACTCTAAAAAAGGAGAATATACTTTGAACAAACAAAATACCGATCAGAATAAGAGTAACTTCACCAATTGAGGTGATAACCCAGTCTTTTCCAGGCACTATTACCCAGGGTTTGCCGTCGGCAATGTCTATGAGTTTACCCGCAAAGTAGGGGAAACCCAACAAGGTAGTGCTGCTGAAAAACAGGCACACCATGCCGAAAATAAATGTTGATTTGTAGGGAAGGATGTATCGAAATACCCTTATCAGCTTCGCAAAATTCTTTTTATCAAGTTTCCTTTTTTCACCTTCTTCTAAGGGCTCTCTTCCTCTTCTTTTAGCCATTCAATATATCTTTATATAAGATTTGCCAATTGTGCAGCCACAAATTTATCGACTAATAACTTTATAGACTAATCAAGCGTTCAAAATATGTAATTGGCCGGAGTAATTCGGATTTTTACCATATCTTTAAGTAGATTAATAAGTAGAGTTATGTATTCCTATAAACGATTATTAGTAGCGCTCGACCTTACAGAAATGGACGAGACATTATTTTCATATACTTCTAAATTAGTAGAAATTCTTGGTACTGAGAAGGTATATTTCTTTCATGTGGCTAAGTCTTTAGAGCTTCCACAAAAAGTGAAAGAGGCATATCCTGACCTGATGGCTCCCACTGACGAAGCGCTTCAGGAGCAAATACAAAAAAAAGTAGAAAACAACTTTACCGCTAAGTGCGAATTTAGTGTAGAAATAAAGGAAGGTAATGCTGAAGATAAAATTTTACGCTGGGCTGATATCAAAGAGATAGACCTGCTGGTAGTAGGTAAAAAAGTGAACCTTAAAGGTAGAGGTACTTTAACAGGTAAGCTGGCAAAAACTATACACTGTTCCGTACTTTTTGTGCCTGAAATGGCCAATAATTCGGTTTCTTCTGTATTGATAGCTACTGATTGTTCTGAAACATCAGCTCTGGCACTAGATCAGGCTATGTTTTTTAAAGAAAAAACAGGAGCTCAGGTTATAGTGCAAAATTCATTTGAGGTGCCATCAGGTTATCATACTAGTGGTAAATCATATGAAGAGTTTACTGAGATAATGAGAAGTAATGCCTATGAGGATGTGGTAGAGTTTCTCTATGATAACAAGGTAAAAGAGAGCGACGTGGAAATAATCCTGTCTCATGATGAGGAGGATGATCCTGCTGATATGGCCTGGAAGGTGGCTGAAGAAAAGAAAGTGGATATGGTAACAATAGGTTCTAAAGGAAGAACTGGATTAGCCTCTATTCTTTTAGGTAGCGTAGCCGACAAAATGGTTTCTTATAACAGGGCTATCCCACTGTTAATAGTTAAAGATAAAAATGAGAATCTTAACTTTTTGCAAGCACTGCTTAATCTCTAAATCAAAAAAATTAGGGCCTTCTTTTTTATACAAAGGAAGGCCTTTTGCTTTTCAAGGATTTCCTATCTGATAGCTACTTTTGAGTTGATTTTTATTTTTACAGGATCTCTTAAGATGGTTTTTTGATCACCTATTATTTGATAGTGCGTAAGAACGGGCTCTTTTTTAATGTCATCAAAAGTAAACCTTAGCAATCTGGCTGAATGATAGACAGGATTATCTTCCTCATACTTCGCTTCTACTTTTTTGATATTGCTGATATCATCTAAGTAGTAAATCTTCAAGTATTTAATCTCCACATCTTCATTATTAGTAGAGTAAGAACGGATTTTTAAATTGCTTTTGCTATCCTGATAATCTTTTTGAGTATATACCCCTCTTAGCGTGGGCTTATTAATATTTATGTTTTCAAAAATCTTAAATTCCTTATCCCATACAGCGCTATCTGGCTCTATGGTGGAGGTAGCTGTATCACCAGCCACTATAGCAGATTTATGAATGACAGCGCCTCTGGCTATGAGCAGGTTTTTCTGCGCAGTCATCAGGCTATCAATGTTATAATAATAAGAAATTTCCTTTTCTGGCTTCATGTTGCATGAAGCCAGGAAAAGGATTATTAATAATGTGATATATCTCATCTAAACTAATACGTCTCCAGTCATTTCTTCAGGTATATCTACACCCATAAGGGTAAGGATAGTAGGTGCTAAATCACCTAATTTACCATTTTTTAATTCCCCTTTATAGTCATTACTAGCCAGTATACAAGGTACCAGGTTAGTAGTGTGAGCTGTGTTAGGCGTACCATCAGGGTTAATCATAATATCTGAGTTACCGTGGTCAGCTATGATAATGATGTCATATCCGTTTTCCAGGGCTGTTTCAGTTACCGCTTTAGCACATCCGTCTACGGTTTCACATGCTTTAACTGCTGCTTCAAATACGCCGGTATGCCCCACCATATCAGGGTTAGCAAAGTTAAGACAAATAAAGTCAGGCTCCTTAGATTGTAACTCAGGGATAATTTTACCCTTGATGTCATTAGCACTCATTTCGGGCTGTAAATCATAAGTAGCTACTTTTGGAGATGGGCATAATAACCTTTTTTCTCCATCGAACTCACTTTCACGACCTCCTGAGAAGAAGAAAGTTACGTGTGGGTATTTCTCTGTTTCAGCTATTCTTATTTGTTTCTTGCCTGCTTTTTCAAGTACCTCACCTAATGTGTTTTTAAGGTTATCTTTTTCAAATAACACTTTTACACCTTTGAAAGATTCATCATAGGTGGTCATAGTAAGGTAGTTCAGCTTCAGCTTTTTCATGTCTTGCTCAGGGAAATCTTTCTGAGTAAGTGCCTGGCTGATTTGTCTACCACGGTCAGTTCTGAAGTTGAAGCATATTACTACATCATCTTCCTGAATAGTAGCCACTGGCTTACCATCTTCACCTACGTGTACAATTGGTTTGATAAACTCATCAGTAACATCATCAGCATATGATTCTTTTACTGCAGCAATAAGATCAGTAGCCTCTTTGCCCACCCCTTTTACCATGGCATCATAAGCTAACTTCACTCTTTCCCATCTGTTATCTCTGTCCATAGCGTAGTATCTACCTACTATAGAAGCAATTGTACCAGTGGTTTTTTCAGTATGATCTATAAGGTCTTTTAAATAACCTTCTCCACCTTTAGGGTCAGTATCACGGCCGTCAGTAAAGGCGTGGATGTATACGTTATCAAGACTTTTATCTTTAGCTAAAGAGCAAAGTCCTTTCAGGTGCTTAATATGAGAGTGCACGCCACCATCAGAAAGCAGCCCCATGAAATGGACATTTTTTCCATTGCTTTTTGCATATTCAAAGGCTTCGTTAAGTACAGGATTGTCATCAATGGTGTGCTCTTCGAATGCCTTATTGATTTTAACCAGATCCTGATAAACTACTCTACCAGCACCTATATTCATGTGTCCCACTTCGGAGTTACCCATTTGCCCCTCAGGCAGGCCTACAGCCAGACCTGAAGCTTCTAATTTACTGTGGGAGAATTTTTCAAAGCAGCTATCAACAAAGGGAGTGTTGGCTGCCTCGATAGCTGAAACCTCAGGGTTTGTACCCAGGCCCCAACCATCTAATATCATTAATAAGACTTTCTTGCTCATAATTTTAAAAGGTTTGCTGCAAAAAACGGCAATTTTGGCTTGGTATTCAAAGCCTCAGTTAAAAACATTACCCAAGCTGAATAATATCAGTCCGGATTCTTCTTCAGAGAAGGCAACGGATAGGTTGAGGGTGAATTTTTCTTGTAACGGAACCAGGTAAAAACCCATTCCATAGCCTGTATGCCACTTATTTGACACGTCCAGGTCATCAAATACACGTCCGCTATCTACAAAGCCACGAAGGCCCACTTTGATAGGTAAAATGTGTGTTCGCCTTTGAAAAAGTTGCAGTCTTACTTCGCTGTTAACAAAGGCGGTTGACTCACCCGTGAAACGGTTCCTTCTAAAGCCCCTCAAGTCATTATTTTGCCCCAGATATTTGAGGTTATAAAAGGGTATATCGCCAAAAGATGTGGAGCCTCCTATTTTCAGACCCAGGGTGAGTGGGTTTTGCCAGTAGTTAGACATAAACTGCTCCAGCGAGGCATAGGCCAGGCCAAAATTATCGTAACCCGAATTATTAAGGTAGTTGCCGTTTTTATAGTCTAGGTAAAAACGCATTCCTCTTAAAGAGAGGTTTGGCCTGTCTCTGAAATCCAGATTGAGCTGTGCCTGAGAAGTAAAAAAGCTTTGGTCATCACTAGCGGGAAGAGGAATATTTTCAGTATTAGCATAGTAAATGCTGTTGTTTTTCAGCTGCTCACTATTATGTTCGTAACCTATTCCTATTTTAATGCTGCTAAACTTAAGGAAATCTCTTTCTAACCCAGCGCTGGCATTATATGTATTGTATTGAACATCATAATAATCTGCGTCCATCAGATCATCGGTCTTGTCAGTGTCATTTCCGCGTCCGAAATAATAGTTGATTTTATGAGGAACGCCTGCTTCTGCATCTAAATAAGTATCCCATTTGCCGAAGGTGTATTTCCATCGGCCTTCATATTTAAAGCCAAGGTTACCAATAGTAGTGGCAGAAGCACTGATGAAATGTGTGCTGCTAAAGTCTGGCTTGCCATATTTTTGCTGTGTAAAGCGTATTCCTGCATTGAAAGAAACGCCATTGTCAGCATTGTAAGATAGATAGGCTACAGGAAAGTATGTGTCATACTTAAAAGCTGTACGGTTATAAATATATGCATCAGGATTTTTTGATTTTGACATTTTTCCTTCCGTGCCCAAAGCATAATTTTGTTGGCCATTAGAATCATATACTATGGTCTGTTTGCTTATGTTAGGCGCAGAGGAGGTATCTTCAATAGTATCATCTCCAGGTCCGGGGATCACTCTTATTAGAATAGATGGTTTTTCACTCTGGCCTGAAATTTTGAAAACATCTTCATCAGCTAATCCGAAGAGGCGGATTTCATTGGTTTCTTCAGGGTAGAAAAGGCGGTGGTATATGATTTTGGTCTTTTCTCCGTCTTTCAACATTTTATACACGGTTACATCAACACTTCCGTCTTCTTTTCTTACTACATCGAAATATTCATGTTTTTCAGAACCGACAATATCTACTTCTTTGGCTAGCATGAGGTAGTATTCTACGGCGTACTTGTCAAGGTCTTTTATTCTGGCTTTTAGCTTATCTTCTATTTCTTTACCATCCGGATTATAAATTTCAGGAGGCATATTAAGCACCGCTTTGTGTATGATGTCATCAGTAATTTTATTTTGAATATCATTAGCCGCTGCTATCCAGTCTTGTTTAGATGACTCGTTGGCCAAGGCTTTATCCATATGACGAGCCTGCCACATGAGGCTTCGAAGGCCTTTTATTTCATAATCAAAATTATCTCCACTGGGTTTGGCCCACTCCCGGTCGGCCAGCCATGGTAATATACCATCCCATTTAGAAAAAACATGATCTCTATCTCTTGGTACAGGCCGGTAGAGGGTTCCCTTTTCCTGATCATAGCCGATCCACTTCCAGTTGCCTTCATGTTTACCCCAGTCACCTACCAGAATATCAAATACACGGGCTTTTATAAACTCATCGGTAGCTATATGATTATCATTGTCTTCATATAAGTCTCTAAACATTTGCAGAGAGTGCTTCACATCATCTCCATTGCCAAATACTATTTCCACTTTATCAGGATTAATAGGCTTCTCTTCGAGCATACCGAGTAAGTGCGTATATTTTTCACTGAATTTACCTAGCTCAGGACTTTCTGGCAAAACATAAAGAGTTGGGCGAGGGTGTAATATGCCTATTTCATCGAGCATAATACTGGAAGCCATAGCTCCGTAGGGCTGCTCGGTAGTGGTTTGGTCTCGCAGTACATTACTTACAATAGTTTCTCGCAGCTCATAAGGAAGTGCTTTAATAGGATTTTTATTAACAGACCTGAAAGTGTATTCTTTTCCATTACCTCCTTTTAGTTTTAAAGAAGTAGTTTGTCTTCCGCCACCTACTGCATAAGGTTTCAGTCCTTGAAAGGTAGTGTCCAGATGAAGATAAGGCACTTTTACGGGGGTGAGCCAGCTGCTACGATAGTGCTGACCAAAGAAGAGTTTGTATATGATATCTTTTCTGTATTCAGGTCCTGCTACTCGCATTACATATTGAGCAGTATCTTTCCTTTGGCTCGGAAGCTCCACTTCTTCTTTACAGGGAGAGCCACGGTGGTTAATGAGTGCAGTAGAGTCATTGCTTTGGGTGCATAATGATTCAAAAAGCGGAATTTCTTTAGAGGCTTTTTGAGAATTTAAAGTCATGAAATCAGAAGTGACCTTTCCATTAGTAAAATAGTTAATAACCAGAAAGCCCTTTTCTTCTGATCCGAAGCGGATAGGAGGGTTTTGGGGCAGGTAATCAGAAGTGCCGAGTGCTCCGCTATTGATATAAATATTATCTTTAGCCCTCATGATCTGTTGATTTTTTTCATGAGTAGAGGCATATATTATTGAATTATAGTCTCTTAAAACCTGCGTCATGGTATAGGCAAAGGGGCTGTAATTTTCATTAGACAAGTCTATAGACCGGCCAATATTCTGACGGTAAGAAGTGACAAATCCTTTAGCTATAGGAACCGGCCATAGCCAGTCTTTGAGATTAAACCGACCGCCATAATGGCCCATAGAATGCAAAGGGTGGTGGCCGGCAACAAGAATATTTTTGTTGGGGTTTTCATTAAGTAAGTCTGTAAACTCTTCCAGGTAATCTCCGGTAGTAGAGATTTTACAATCGGCATCAGCTGGTGTGGTTTTGCGGTAAGGATGGTTCCACCATTGCGTATCTATAGTTATAAGCAGTAAGTCTGAGCTCAGCTCTATATCTTCAGGTCCGGGACAAGCGTCATCATTAGGCCATTTTACTTTATCCAGATCCCAGTCTTTTACTATTTTTTCCAGCTTTTTAACGGCTTTCCATCCGTCTTTGCCAGAGTCATCCCAATCACGATCTCCGGGCACTATAATTATTTTTCCTTTAGAGGCTTTGTTGAGACTGGTGAAAAGTTTTTTTAAATCCTGAGTGCTTTCTTCTGTAGGGTCAGAATGTATGATGTCTCCATCTACAAGAATAGTGTAAGGAGTGGAGGTGTTATTAAGTGTTTTGATGAAATCAGAAGCAAAGGCTTCTTTGTTGTCAATGTCTGCAATGTTTCCGAGCAAAAATACCTTATGCTCTATATCCTGTGCCTGAATACCTGATAGCCCGCTTAGACAAAAAAGGACTATAACCAGTGTGCTTACCGCTTTAGTCATAAAGAACCTAACAAGTAATTATTTTATAAGTTACAAAATCAGGTTATTTTTTCAAGGGTAAAAGCTAGGCGTTTTAGCTGCCAAAAGCACTGATAACCACCCTCCTTCTGCCTCCGTAATCACGGTGTTCGCAAAGGTAAATGCCTTGCCATGTGCCCAGGTTAAGAGAGCCTTGGGTAATAGGAATATTTACAGAGCTGCCCAGCAGCGAGCTTTTTATGTGAGCTGGCATATCGTCAGATCCTTCCAGTGTGTGCTTATAGTAAGGAGCATTTTCTGGTACCATCTTATTGAAATGGCTTTCGAAGTCTTCCCTTACAGTAGGGTCTGCGTTTTCATTAATACTAAGGCTGGCTGAGGTGTGCTTAATGAACACCTGTAGCATGCCTGCTTCAATATTGCCTATTTCAGGTAAGGCATCTTCTATTTTTGAGGTGATGAGGTGAAAGCCTCTTGAAAATGCAGGAAGGGAAAGTTCTGTTTGGTAGAATTTCATGGTTCTAATTTTCTGTTCTTTCAAAAGCGCCTATATCCGGATTAGCATCTCTGCTGTTACCATCATGATCTGTGCTTAGGCCAAGGTTTACGCCGGCATCTTTAGCTACAGAAAGCGTGTCAAGATGGTAATTATAATTGCCTGGATTAACAAAGCGCGGATCCTCGTTTATAATGTTATTGCTGGTGTTAAATTCCTGCAAACTGGTACGAATGATATTGTTAGACATGCCTAGTTCAAAGCTTTTGCTATTTTCACTGCTTATTACTATTTCATCTCGTGCACTACCCCAGATGATACTGTTAGAGAGCTGAATGCTTAGGTCATCTACCAATAAGCTATCGGCCAGTAGTTGAAGGTTATTAGAAAAAACCACGGCAGGATCTTCCCTGAAAAAGTCAAAAGAATAGTTAGCAAAGGTGCAATGGTCGTACACATAATTTCCTCCGGCATAATTTCCTAACACATTTACTGCGCAGTTATTAATTAGCGTATTGTACATGTACAGGTCTGAGGTAATGGCTAAAACACCATATCCTGGAGCTACCAGTCCGCCAGTTATAGGGTTTTCGGCTAATCCACCTATGTTTTCAATAGTACAGTTGCCAAGGATCAGGTCTGGTATGTCATCATCATCAGGGGTGCCCAGGTAGATGCCTACTTCGGCATTTCTGATATCAGCATAGGTGATAGAATTATCTTTGCTGCCTGGCAAAAATACTATACCGCCCCATTGGCCCGGCACATCTTCATAATCCAGCCTGTCATTAGTAAAAGATATTCTTTCTTCAGCAGTACCTTCTGCGGTAATGGTGCCCTGTACCAGTATGTAGCTGGAGTTATGAGAGTAGATTTTGGTGCCTGCTTCTATGGTAAGCTTGCACAGAGAATCTACAATTACCGAATTATATATGACGTAGGGCCTATCAGAGGTCCATACCTCATCGCAAAGCACAGCGGTTCCGTTAATGAAATTAGCATCCTGCCCCCAGGAGACCAGCTTTATATCTTGCGTATTTCCATTAGTATTAAAAACTATTTCATCAGCCACTATAAAAGGCAGGTCCTGATCATTTGGGTCTATTGTAACTTCTACTAGTACCAGCAGGCTGTCCTCGCCTAGCAGTCGGGTGTCAGAGAAGCGTGATGCTGCTCTTCCATTTACATAAATAGTATAAGGAGAAGATTCATCTGCCAGCGCTATGCTTTCTATGTTTACGGCGTTTTTGTTATTGTTATATACTTTAAAGCGCTTGGTAACACTACCTACTGAGGAGAAGATAGTGTCAAATAGCACTGTATCGGCAGAGAACCGCAGTGCTGCGTCACTATCATAAGTAAATTTTTCCTCTTCGGGCTTACAGGCCCAAATGGTAATGAATAGACATAAAACCGGCAGAATGTATTTCAAATGATAATATTTTATGCTCCTTCTTTCATTTTTTCAGCACTTTCAGCCAAATGGAGTTGCTCTATAAATTCTTCTATTTCTCCATCCATTACTGAAGGTAAGTTATGCTGGCTGTAGTTAATACGGTGGTCAGTCACCCTACTTTGAGGATAGTTGTAAGTTCTAATTTTATCAGAACGGTCACCGCTACCAACCATGGATTTCCTTTGAGCTCCTACAGCATCATTATGCTTGGTCAGCTCTATTTCATATATTCTTGACCTTAATACTTTAAGTGCCTTTTCGAAGTTTTTGATTTGAGATTTTTGATCCTGACAAGAAACTACTATGCCTGTAGGCATGTGCGTAAGGCGCACCGCTGAGTAAGTAGTGTTTACTGACTGACCTCCAGGTCCTGAAGAACAGAAAGTGTCTTTTCTTACATCATTCATGTCTATTTCTACTTCTACTTCATCCATTTCAGGTAAAACGGCTACAGTAGCTGCTGAAGTATGTACGCGCCCCTGAGTTTCTGTTTGTGGCACTCTTTGTACACGGTGCACGCCAGATTCAAATTTAAGGGTGCCAAAGGCGTTTTCTCCGGAAACAATGCTTACTATTTCTTTATACCCACCGCTTGTGCCTTCAGTAAGCTCTAATACGGTAAGGTTAAGGCCTTTTTTCTCACAAAATCTTTGGTACATTCTAAAAAGATCACCAGCAAATATGGCGGCTTCGTCACCTCCTGTACCGGCTCTGATCTCAAGAATAGCATCCTTATCATCATTAGGATCTTTAGGTATTAGCAGCTGTTTGAGCTCTTCTTCCAACTCTTCTTTCTGAGGCTGAAGCTCATCCAACTCCATTTTGGCCATGTCTCTGAACTCTTCATCTTTTTCAGTTTTAATGACCTCCTTAGCGTTATCTATGTTGGAGAGTATATCTTTATACTCCTCATATTTCTTTACAATCTTGTCGAGATCTTTATACTCCTTGTTTAGCTGTGAGTACTTTTTCATATCGGCCATAGCGTCTGGCTGCACTATGAGTTGGCTCACTTCTTCAAATCGATGCTTTATCTCTTCTAACTTTTCAATCATAAGGATTATGTTATTCTTACAACAAAATTAACAAAACAGCACGATTATGTTGTAGCTTTGAGAAATATTCACCAATACGTACTAAATGAGTAGAGGAATTATACTTTTAGGTCTGATCATTATGGCGGCAAGCTGTGGAGGTAATCTTTCTAATGAGGAAAGAAAGGCGCTACATAATGAAATGAATGAACGCGCCATAAAAAAGATTTCAGAAGAATCCATATTTGAAAAAGCGCTTGATGATGGCAGGACTATTCTCTCATCATTAAACAGTGATTCAGTGGCACTTACAGAAGTAGTTTCTGCCTGTAAATGTACCGTGAAACGTGTGAATAACGTAGGTGAGCCAGACCTCAACGAAACGCAAAAAAGTATATGGGACGCCTATAAGTATGTAGCAGCCCATCCTTCTCAGCTAGGTGACAACGTGCAGAAAGACGGTGAAGATCTTTTATACTCGGCTCCCATAGTAGAAGGTGATAGTCTGCTAGGAGTATGGTTTATTTCTTTTAGCAGAAAAGAGATTATTTTATCACTTTGATGGTTTCTCTGGGCAGGCGCCGTCTGTCCAGGAAGTGAGTCCTGCTGCTTTAGCCTCACATTTATTGCCATAAGTTTGTCCGTTACAGCCGCATACAGGCATGTATTCTTTTGTACACATGGCTTCAGTGTTAATTTTTTTTCTCATCTATGCAATTGTCATTTTTAGAAGAGTGGCAGGCAACGGTGATTATAGCCGTAAAAAATAGATAAATGGCAATTTTTCTTTTCATGGTTTATAATAGCTGTTATTAGGTAGTTAAAAAATAGTGTATGTAGATGGTTTTTGGGCGTGTGTTGTGACTATTCTCAATCCAAAGGTTTAGGTTAAGACACAGAGAACTGCTTATTCGTTGGCAGGAGGCACTTTTTTTTGAATTTCGTATTTAAAAGTAAAGCCACAACACTTAGTAAGTGTCCATCTACGGGGTATTGTCATACTTGTAATATACTAAAAGGTTTTCATCCATTCAAAGAAATGATAATGATCTCCGTTCATTCCTATGGCCTCGTATACTTTTTGGGCGGGGAGGTTGGTTTTTTCTACATACAACCTTAATCCCATAAGTTTTTCGTCTGCTATTACTTTGGCTTTGAGGTAATTATACATTTGCTTAAATACACCTTGCTTGCGGTATTCTTTTATAACATATACAGATTGTATCCAAAGTACCGTGCCATTTCTCCACTCGCTCCACTCAGGCGTTACCAGCAGGCAGCCAATTACTTCTTCTTCATTAATGGCCACATAATATTGACCTTTGGTGGGATCATCAAAAACGGCAGATACTCCTTTTTGTAAAGTGTCAGTATCTAGCTCCAGCTCTTCAGTTTGCCAGGCCATTTTTTTCTGGAAATCAATAATAGTGTCTATGTGTGATGAATCGGCTCTTTGTATATTTATCATAGGTCTAATATACAAATTGTAAAAGAAGAAAAGCGGCCATTTCTGCCGCTTTTTCCATTTAAATTGAGTTTTTTGACCTAATATTGTTATTAAGAATACTTTGAGAAATTTAAATAGTTACAAAATGTATGATGTTTTGATAATAGGTGCCGGCCCCATAGGTTTGGCTTGTGGTATAGAAGCTAAAAAAGCTGGGTTGGAATATGTAATTATTGATAAAGGGTGCCTTGTAAATTCAGTGTTTAATTACCCACTGGGTATGACCTTTTTTTCTACCTCTGAGAAGTTGGAGATAGGAGGAGTGCCTTTTGTTTCTCATTTGAATAAACCAAATAGATTTGAAGCTTTAGAGTATTACAGAAGAGTGACCATGAACTATGAGCTTAATGTAAAACTCTATGAAGAAGTAAAAACTACTGTTAAAGGTGAAGATGGTATTTTCACCATTACTACTGCAAAGGGTACTTATACAAGTAAGGCCATAATACTGGCTACTGGCTTTTATGATATTCCCTATTTAATGAATGTTCCTGGCGAAGACCTGCCTAAAGTAATGCACTATTATAAGGAACCTCACCCATATATAGGGCAGAAAATTATAGTGGTAGGAGCTGCTAACTCTGCTGTAGATGTGGCTCTGGAGACATATCGTAAAGGAGCTGATGTTACCATGGTGGTGCGTGAGTCTGGCATTTTAGATACTGTAAAATATTGGGTGAGGCCTGATATAGAAAATAGGATAGCAGAAAAATCTATCAAGTCATATTTTAATTCTCAGATAACAGAGATAAGACCTTATGAGGTAGATATCATGACTCCTGATGGACCAAAAACGCTGGAGAATGATTACGTAATGGCAATGACGGGGTATAAGCCTAACTTCTCATTTATGGAAGCTATGGGTATAGAATTTCAGGATGATCAGTTTAATACGCCTAAATACAATGACCAGACTCAGGAGAGTAATGTGGAAAACATCTACTTAGCCGGAGTGGTGTGTGGAGGTTTAAAAACTAATAAATGGTTTATCGAGAATTCTAGAGTGCATGCTGAAGTGATTATTGATGACCTGGCAAAAAAAGTGAAATAGCCATACGGTATAAAAAATAAAAGGTTATCTGCACGAAAGTGAACATAGGCTGTATTGTCTGTGATCAATAATTTGAGGGGCTGTAAGTCAGTTTATTTGTAAATAGCTGATTTACAGCCTTTTTTATAGTTTGGCACGATGCTGGTAATAAGGGAAGACAACAACATTAAATCAAAAACTCAAATTTTTAGAATTATGAAAACTTTAATCCAAACTTCCGCTTTAGCTTTAATCGCAGTATTTATGATGTCAGTATCTGTTATGGCTGCCAGCCCTGATAAAACCACAGAGAAAGCAAGAGAGGCAGTAAGTAAAGCTGCTCCAGATGATTGGTATACATTAGCAGAATCTGCTGAGATGTGTTTCAAAAAAGGAGTGAACTTAAAAGAAGCGAAACAATGGTTAGATACCTCACTGCAGATTAAAGAAAGTGCGTTTGCCCATGAAGTAGCAGGTGATTATTATATGAGTTACAAGTTGTATGAAAAAGCAATTACTTCATATGTAAATAGCATGAAATTATTAAAGCAAAAAGATTTCTATGCAGATACTGATGCTTTGCAAGCTAAAATAGACAAAGCTAATAAGAAACTTTAATTCAAGTTTAAGTACCACTCAGTACGGGGCTGTCTCAAAAGTAAGTTCAAATCTACTTTTGAGACAGCCCCGTTTTTTTTAATACCAGCCTAAAGTATCGGCCAGTAGCCATACTAGCATCAGCATGATGAGTATGCCAGCTATAATTCTTACTGCAGTTTTATTCATTTAGTTTTTGTTCAGGTTCTGAATTGTCATTTTCGGCTTCTTCTTTTTTCTTTTCAACCGATTTATTTTTGTCTTGTTCTGGTATGGAATCAATTTGTTTATCTACTTCCTTCCAATAGGCCATTTTTACAGCTTCCACGGGCTCTATATGCTTGCCTGTAGATATCAGCGAAATGGCCATTACTACACTGGTTATAAGTATGGTGTAAAGCAATATCCCTGAATTAAAATTATCACTTTGAAATTCTGTAGGTATATCAAAGAAGAGCAGAATGGTGATAAGCCCACGAGGAGCAATGAGAATTTCAGGCATGAGATTCTTTCCTTTAAACAGCCATAGAGCCAAGCCTCTGACCCCCAGAATCACTACAATAATACCAGCACTGATGAGTAGTACATTCAGATTAAGTAAAGAATTTAAATCAATAGTAATACCGAATATTACGAAGAAGAATGTTCTTACTACAAAGGCCGACTCTAAAGTGACCAAGTGAAAGTTTCTTAAAATACTGCCTAAAGATGGTGTGTGAAGAAGCTTTCGAAGTTTGCCTCTAAAGAATACTTTATGGTTATTTAGTACCAGCCCAAATATAAGTATGATCAGTAATGATGATAGGTGAAACTGCTTACCAATGGAATATAACAGCAGTAATACAGCTATCAGTAAGAACAGTTTTACCTGAGTCTGTACTTTTTGGAAAATAAGCACTAGAGCATAGCTGATAATAATAGAAAGTACTATGGTGATGAAGATGTTTGAAAACACATCCCACACTACAGAATTTACATTGTCGTTATTGAGGTTTCCCGTAAGGAAGTAGAAATACATTATTCCTAGTATATCAGAAAAAGTGCTTTCATATACCATAAATTCCTTTTTATCATCAGTAAGTTCACCTACAGAAGGTATTACTATGGCACTACTCATAATAGCTAGCGGAATAGCATATAAAAGTCCGGTAATGAAGGAAACGCCTACAAGAATCTGAAGCAGATAGGAAATAATAAATGAACAAACTAAAAGAGCGATGAAAGCAACGGCGAATGATTTCCAAATGAGCGGCCACTTCTCCCAGGTCAGTTCCAGGTCTAGCGAAGCTTCCAGCACAATCATAATTAACCCTACTATACCCAAGATCTCGAGTATGTGAAACATGACTTGCCCGGTGGGGATGTCAAAGTAATTGAGTCCCAGTTTAATCAGCACCCCGGAAAGAATTAACAATAATACACTGGGTATATTGGTTTTCTTGGAGATGATGTTAAAAAAATAAGACATTATTACTATGATCGAAATGGTAATAATGGCTGTGTATGAGTTAAATATTTCCATGTACTAATAAAATCAATATTTCCCTAACAATGAAAGGGGTGTTAAGTTGGTGGTTAATAATTATATAATTACTTTGTAATTCAAAGTACTTTCTATTTATTTGTGGCGTTGTAAATTATATTGAAATGGATAAAGATAAGGCAACAGCAGAAAAGAATTATAGTCAAGATATATTTGAGATCAGGAGTATGATGGAAAAGTCATCTCGCTTTATGGCGTTAAGTGGCCTTTCTGGTGTGCTGGCAGGGGTATATGCATTAATTGCTGCCTATATATCTTATCAAATATTTTATTTCTCAGATGAGATTATTTACGAGTCTTTGGCCTATCAAAAGCTATCTGGCAATGTAATAAAGTTATTACTGGTGGCAGTGGCTACCTTGGTTATGGCGGTAGGTACTGGCTTTTTGTTGTCATACAGAAGGGCAAAGAAAAATGATCAGAAAATGTGGGATGCTACTGCCCGGCGTATGCTCATTAATTTTGGAATACCGCTGGCAACCGGTGGCATATTTGTACTGATCATGTTTTTTAAAGGAGCCATTGGTCTCTTAGCTCCGGCTACCCTCATTTTTTATGGTCTGGCCTTGGTTAATGGTAGTAAATATACTTACTCTGATATCCGACAGTTGGGCTTGTTAGAAATATTGCTGGGCTTGGCAAGCTGCTATTTTATTGGTTATGGGCTGCTTTTTTGGACTATTGGTTTTGGGGTGTTGCACATAATTTATGGTGCAGTAATGTATTTTAAATACGAGCGGTGAAAAGTTATTTAAATAATCTACATAAGGCATTTGAAAACAGAACCCGGCTCGGTGTTATGTCCGCTTTGGCGGTAAACGAATCGGTGAGTTTTAATGAGCTAAGAGAGTTGCTAGGGGTGACAGACGGCAACCTGGCCAGTCACTTGAAGGCTCTGGAAAAGGAGCAGTTTATAGAGGTGCAAAAGTCATTTATTGGCAGAAAGCCTAATACCTCATATATGATTACTAAAGCAGGAAAGAAGGCTTTTGCTGAGCACTTAGATGCATTGGAAAAATTGATAAAGGAACAATCAAAATAAATTTTTTTACCCCTGTACTTTGTATTTCAAAGTACTTTTAAAAAGGATAAATCTATGGAACAATCAGAAAACAACACATTGGAAAGGATAAATAGTGGCATTAAGAATTCCATTATTTTAAAGGTCATTACTATTACTGTTATTGCCTTGCTTTTGCTTATACCGGCAAGTAGCATAGAGTCATTAATTTATGAAAGACAGTTTAATAGAACGGAAGCAGTGAAAGAAGTGAGCTCTAAATGGGGTGGAATGCAGGAGCTTACGGGTCCATACCTCACAGTGCCATACAAGAAGTATTATAAGAGTGATGGAGAGGTGAAATATGAAATAAAAAGAGCTCATTTCTTACCAGAAGACCTTGATATTAATGGCGTAGTTACTCCTAACAAGTTAAAAAGGGGGATCTATGAAGTGGTGCTATATAATACCAAGCTTAACTTCTCAGGTATCTTTTCTAAGCCTGACTTTTCTATGTGGAATGTTAATAATGATGATATCCTTTGGGATGACGCCTATCTTTCAATAGGAATACCTGATATGTCAGGCGTAAAAGAGCAGGTAGATGTTTTGTGGGATAAGCGTAAGCTTCCTGTTGAAGGCGGCTTGGCTGATTATGATATTGTTAGTTCAGGTATAACTTCTCGGGTGGCACTGTCAGATTCTACAGACGAGAAACATACTTTTAATTTCACTTTAGATTTAAATGGAAACGAGAGCCTGAGTTTTATCCCTTTAGGTAAAAGTACTACCGTGGCACTAGAGTCGCCTTGGGCAGATCCTAGTTTTATGGGTAACTTCCTGCCCAGTGAAAGGGAAGTGACCGATGATGGCTTTGATGCTAAATGGAAGATCTTTTCTCTTAACAGAAACTTCCCTCAACAGTGGATAAATGATGCCTATAAAGTGAATGCGGCTTCTTTTGGGGTAAATTTATTATTGCCGGTAGATGATTATCAAAAGAATATGCGGTCAGCTAAATACGCTATGCTGATTATAGCTTTTACATTCGCTATATTTTTTCTGGTGGAAATACTTAACAAGAAAAGATTCCATCCTTTTCAGTATGTATTAGTAGGTTTGGCTATAGTGCTTTTTTATAGTCTATTGCTCTCCTTTTCTGAGCATACTGGTTTTAATGTAGCTTACCTTATCTCCAGTGTAGCGGTAGTAGCGCTCATATCCATCTATATTTCAGCAGTATTTAAGCAAATTAAAATTACAGCCATTACTACAGTGTTGCTCTCTGTTATTTACTTCTTTATCTATATCATTCTTCAGCTTCAAGATTTTGCCTTGCTGGTAGGTAGCGTAGGATTGTTCGTAGCTTTAGCTTGTGTTATGTATTTTTCAAGAAACATAGATTGGTATAATATCAATAAAAAGCCGGTAGAAGGGCTTCAATAAGTATAAAAAACTGCCCTGAATACTAAAAAGGGCAGTTTTTATCTTCTTTTTGGTCTTAATTTTTAGCTATTCCCTAAAAAAAAGGCATTTTTGTTAAAAGCTTTTTTGGAAGAAAAAGACCATATTGTCTATATGCAGGTTTATATATTATTTATAGTTGGATTTGTTTTCTTAATTAAAGGGGCCGATTTACTGGTGGAGGGAGCTACTTCTATAGGAAGAAGGCTGAACATTTCCAGTATAGTCATAGGGCTTACTATAGTGTCTTTTGGCACGTCCTTGCCTGAGTTACTGGTTAACCTTATTGCCAGTTATAACGATAATCCTGATATAGGGGTGGGGAATGTTTTGGGTAGCAACATCGCTAACATCTTACTTATTTTAGGTGTGGCGGCTATCATTAACCCATTGCCAATCACTAAAAACACCTATTTCATAGAAGTTCCATTTTCATTAACCGCTACACTGTTGGTAGGCTTTTTGGCAAATGCCTCTTTCTTTGGTAAAACTAATGACTTCATTATCAGTCAGTATGATGGCTTTATCTTGCTGTTCTTTTTTGTGCTTTTTATGGGCTATGTGTATATAGTCTCTAAGCAGAAAAGAACTGAATTTAATTCCGATGAGTTTAAGCAAATGCCTATAACCAAATCGGTAATATTTATAGTCATAGGTATAGTGGGTCTTTACTTTGGAGGTATTTGGGTGGTAGATGGTGCAGTAACCATTGCCCGTGCTTTTCATATGAGCGAAGGCTTTATTGGTCTTACTATTATTGCTTTAGGAACTTCACTGCCCGAATTAGTTACTTCGGCTATGGCGGCTTTTAAGAAAAATACTGATATAGCCGTGGGTAATGTGGTGGGGTCCAATATTTTTAACTTACTCTGGATACTCGGTGTGAGCGCCTCTATTAAGCCTATTCCTTATGATGTGATCAGCAATGCAGATATTTTTATGATCATAGCTTCCAGTACGCTGCTTATCCTGGCCGTGGTAATTGGTAAAAAGCCGGTTATTAGCCGGTGGGAAGGTTTTTTCTTTCTTATTGCTTATGCCTGGTATATCACCTTCCTTTTGCAAAGAGGTTAACTTTACGCTTTATTTTCCTGAGCCAGCTTTTTAGCGCGCTGCTGTCTGTAAAAGTTGATAAACTTAAATACTACTATGCAGATAATCAGCCAGAATAACCCAGCAATAAATCCGGCCAGTACATCACTAGGATAGTGTACGCCCAGATATACCCTACTCAGTCCTATGAGAATGATAAGCGATAATTCTACAGTAATAAGCAGGATTTTAACCCATAAATTGGGGATGTATTTGTAAGTGAGGTAAACCAGAAAGCCATAAAAGGCCATAGCGCTCATGCTATGTCCGCTAGGGAAGCTGTAAGAATGTGCAGTGACTAAGCGGACGGCTTCCAAGGGTCTCGGGCGCCCTAACAAGTGCTTAATGGTGATATTGAGCAAAAATGCTGTGGCTAGCACCAGAGAGGCCTGAATGGATACTTTCCATCTATGTCCACGGTAATAAAGTAAAGCGGCTATGATAGGTATTATAATAGAGTAGGCCCACGCATCGCCCAGGTTAGTAATAAAAGTGACCCACTGGGTAGTGGTGTCAGCTCGGTATTGAAATACAAAGTTAGTCACGTTATTATCGAAGTGAAGGAGTTCATCGGCTTTCATTCTTTCTGTAATTTCCAGAAAGGCATCTAATGAAAGCAGGCAGATAATTGCCGGAATAATCAGTGAGGTAATAAAAAGTATGTATTCCGACTTATGTCTTCCTAATTCAAGTAATAAGCGTTTATATGCTGTAATCATGGGCACTAAGATCTCAGTATTTGTAAGTATGCCTTAATTTAACAGCCTAAGAAGTGTATGGTTATTCTACTTCAAATTTTGCTAATAAAGCTTCTACGGTCATAGTGTTTTCAAAAAAGGATAATACCTTAAGCATTACTTCGTCTACCAACGTGTCGGGGCATGAGGCTCCGCTGGTGAGCACTATTTTCAGCGGTTCATTTTCGGGTAGCCAGGCCTGTGTTCTAAGTTCCTTTTTGTTCTTATAATCAAAATGATTAATCTCTTGGCGAGATATTATTTCATTGGCCGAATTGATAAAGTAAGAAGGGAATTTCCTTTCGCATAGCTCTACTATATGCGAGGTGTTCGAACTGTTGTATCCACCTACAATGAGTGCCAGGTCAGCCTCTTGCTCTAGCAGGCCATAGGTAGCATCCTGATTATCATTAGTAGCGTAGCAGAGCGTGTCTCTGGTGTCTGCGAAATGCTCTTTATGATCTTCAGGGTACAATTCTATAATTACATTTTTAATGTAATCGGCTATTTCCTGAGTTTCTGTAGCGAGCATGGTGGTTTGGTTTACCACTCCCACCTTGTTAAAATGAATTTCAGGATCAAAGCCATCAGAATATTTGCCTTTGAAGAGCTCATAAAATTCATTTTTGCTGATCTTACCCTTTATCACTTCTCCCAGTAACTCTGCTTCTTTCAGGTTTTTAACAATTACAGCGGGTGCTTTTTCTGCACTATGCGAAAAAGTAGCTCTGGTCTCTTCATGGTTGTGCTTGCCATGAATAATTATAGTATGCTGTTCCTCTCCCAACTTGGCAGATCGTTTCCATACTTTCTCTACAAAAGGACAAGTAGTATTGTATTTCTGTATTTCTATACCAATATTTTCAAGCTTTTGCTCTATCTCCAATGTGGTGCCAAAAGCAGGTATGATCACAATATCTTCAGGCTTAAGGTTTTCCCACGGAATAAACTGTGTACCATCAGTATCCATAATAAATTCTATACCCTTTGATTGTAAGTCTCTGTTAACTTCCTGATTATGAATCATCTGGCTAAGCAGGTATACCTTTTTATCGGGATTATCTTCTAGCGCTTTGTAGCTTTTTTCAATGGCATTTTCTACACCATAGCAAAAGCCAAAATGCCGGGCAATGTAAAATTTAACCGGTCCGAAATCTAGTTCGGTGGGGGTGAAATCCTTTTTGCGCGGATCAAGAATTCTGCGTGCTTCCTTTATTCTGCCTGTTATGGAAGATTTATAATACTCGGGTATATCGAATTTTTTGATAGTACTGTCCTTTTGTTGTGCTCGCTGCAAAAGTAAACAATAACATAGAGAAATTCAGCAGATTGTGTGGCAAGCGAGGAGGGTGAGAGTAAAACAAAAATGGGAACCCTTTTTTCAAGAATTCCCATTTCACAAGTGCCTCCGTAGAGGTGCTTGTGCCAAGCTACTGTTCACTTAGCTTCATCAGCGAGCCACCCACGATGGAATGGTACTGAATCTAACTTTCTTGTGTTCTCTCAAACTATACAGCTTGCGCCATACTCTCACAAAATGCTTTCTGTAACTTTAGTTATTTCAAGTCATAAACATTGCGTCCTGACTCCTTTAACCATTCTGCGAAAATCTGAATTTCTATACTAGATAGTGCTTCAGACAGTTCTATTAAATATTTTCAACTGGTGACTTTAGTCTTTTCAGGCTATCAGTATGTACCTTAACCCTTTGTGTAAATATTTAGCAAGTCCACATTACTCATCCGCTACTCTTTTGTAGCAGTCAAGCTTATCTCTTACTTGGTATATCTAAGGTCGTAATAATATCTTTGCAGTCCAAATTTCATTAAGTTGTATTATTCACAACTTTTCCACCTTTATTTATATCTATAATCACAAGTTTATCCACATATTTATATTGATAATCACATAGTTATTAACATTTGTATGGATTTTATGGTAATATTCAATTAGTTAAAAGGTGAGAGTGAAGGTGGAGTTTCCATTCTCTGTAGAGTAGGCTTGTATATTGCCTCGATGCAATTTCATAATTTGCTTGGCGAGGCTTAAACCTATTCCAGAGCCTCCTTTTTTTGTGCTATAGAACGGTATGAATATCTTTTCCAGCTCTTCGGCGGGTATCCAGGGGCCATTATTAGTTATGCTGATCCTGGTTTTATTAATTGCGGCTTCTATATTTATTTTTATTAATGGCTTTTCAGTTTCTTTTACAGCTTCCAGAGCATTTTTTAGTAGGTTAATAATTACCTGCTCTATGAGCTGTTGATCTGCCCATATTTTTATTTCTGTTGAAGAACAATGTAGCTCATGCTGCACTTTCGCTTTTTCCATAT
Source organism: Fulvivirga maritima (assembly GCF_021389955.1). Taxonomy (NCBI): domain Bacteria; kingdom Pseudomonadati; phylum Bacteroidota; class Cytophagia; order Cytophagales; family Fulvivirgaceae; genus Fulvivirga; species Fulvivirga maritima. The sequence continues at coordinate 1,627,396 of NZ_CP089980.1, read as the reverse complement.
CAGGAGCCAGGAGCTGTAGTAGACGATTGACAATGCTGATCAGGTTGAATCTGCTATAAGTAAGCTCGGGTGTCTTAGAGAAATCTTTATATACATTAATGAATTTAATAAGTCCTTTGCTTCTCTTTTCAATGGTGTCTAAGCTGCAATAAATGTCTTCGCGGTCATCTGGTGACAGTTGCTGCTGGTTATTCTGATGTAGCAATTGATTCACTGAGCTGTTAAGTGAGGCAATTGGGGTTACAGAGTTCATGATTTCATGAGTAAGCACACTGATCAGTTTTTGCCATGCTTCAACTTCTTTTTGGTCCAATTCAAAAAGCAAATTTTGTATCAGTAGTAGCTTTACCTTTTTGCGGTCTATTATAAACTCTTTGAGCTGCACAGAGAGCTGCAGTGTTTCCTGACCTATATAAGTTTTAATTACTCTTTTTTCTTCCGCTTTTAAATGGCTGATGGTTTCATGGAGCTTGCTGTCAATGGTTTTTAAGTCACTAATACTTCTGATTAAGGGCTTTTGTAATAAACTTTTGGCTGCCGGGTTTATCATTTCAATGTTGCCATCTTCGGCATAACTTATTAACCCTACTCCTATATTTTCATTGAGGGTTTTTAAGTATTGAAATTGCCTTTCTTTTTCTAAATTGATTTTTTGAAATTCCTGAATAATATCATTTAAAGCAGAATTCAATTGTGCGTCAGTCGGATTGCTTTTGCCTTTTGAAAAGGTAGAGGTAAAGCCTCCTTGCTTAATGGAAAGCAAAAAATGGGTGAGTTTAATATTCGTTTTTTCGGTGTGTCTTATCAGGTAGATGCTTGTGGCCATTAGTATTATGGCTAATGCTAGCGGTGTGAAAATCCATTCTGTATAAATGATTGTGTATGCTATGCCAAAGGCCAGAATTATTATAAGGGCTACGGCTGTAATTACGAAAATTCTAAAGTTTTTAAAATTCATGTTTTAATACTTTATGCCATACTTATCCATTTTTCTGTAAATGGTGGTGCGTCCCAGGCCTAATTCTTTGGCTGCTTTGGAAATGTTTCCCTGATGTTTCGCAATAGCAATTTCTATGGTTTCTTTTTCAATTTCATTTAAGTTCACTGAATTTGAAGGGCTGACTTTGGGCTTGGAGCTTTGTAGTAAAAAATGGTGTGGCTGCAGTGTGGACTCGTCGCTCATGATTACCGCTCTTTCCATGGCATGTTGCAGCTCCCTGATATTACCCGGCCAAAGATGCTTGCTCAGTAAGTCGTAGCTCTTACGGCTGAGTTTCATGGCGCCTTTACGGTATTTATTTGCAAATATTTGAATAAAATGATCTGCTAGTAAAGGAATGTCTTCCGGCCTTTTGGCTAATGCTGGCACCATGAGTTCCACGGTATTGAGTCTGTAAAGTAAGTCTTCCCTAAACTCGCCTTTCTCTACCATTTCAAAAAGATTATTATTGGTGGCGGAAATAATACGGCAATCAATGCTTATGGGGGTAGTGGAGCCTACTCTGGTGATAGTTTTGTGCTGAATAGCTGTTAGTAGTTTCGCTTGAAGCGGCAAAGACAAGTTGCCAATTTCATCAAGAAATAAGGTGCCTCCTTGCGCTAATTCAAACCGGCCAATTTTATCTTGCCTGGCATCTGTAAAGGATCCTTTAGTATGGCCAAACATTTCTGATTCGAATAAACTCTCGCTAATAGTGCCCAGATCTACCTTTACAAATACATTTTCTCGCCTTTCTGATTTTTCGTGGATAAACTGAGCTAATAACTCTTTTCCGGTGCCATTTTCACCAAAAATGATAACATTAGCATCTGTGGTGGCTACTTTATCAGTCATGCGAAACAGCTCCTTCATGGTAGGTGATTGTCCTATTATTTCTACTCCGGGTTGGTTAAGAAGGGCTTTCATGCCTGACTGCTTTTCTCGTAGCTGTTTCACTTCTCTTTGTGATTGGCTCAGCTGATAGGCCGCACGTACGGTGGCTTGTAGCTTTTCATTATCCCAGGGTTTCACCACAAAATCGGTAGCTCCTATTTTCATGGCTTCTACAGCTAACTTTATGTCGCCATAAGCGGTGATCATCACTACTTGCTGCGTGGGTTTTTTGTCTATGATATTCTGAAGCCACATGAGGCCTTCTCTGCCGCTGGTAGCTCCTGTGGTATAGTTCATGTCTAGCAGAATGACATCATACACGTTTTGATTGAGTAGATAGTTGATTTGCTGGGGTTGACTCTCTGCGGTGATTTGAGTGAAAATGGGTTTTAATGCCATCCGGGCAGAGTGCAGCACATCTAGGTCGTCATCAATAATTAAAATATTAGCGGTCAGCCGGTTCATTTATTTTAGAAGCTTATTTTTATGATGAAGATAGAAGTTGTTCTCATCTGGAACAAATTTATGTTTCATAATGGAACAGGTTGGCGAAATTGTGCCTCTGTATATTATGTAATTATCTGTTATTCAGTAATATATATAATCGGGTATGCTATTGGCATATTGAGGAGGAAACACTTAAGAATATGATAAAAAACTACTTAAAAATAGCTTTTAGAAACCTGCTTAAAAACAAGTTATATGCCTTGATTAATATTCTTGGCCTTGCTTTTGGCTTGTCTTGTGTCATACTCATATCACTTTATGTGGCGGATGAGTGGAGCTATGACCGATTTCATGCTGGTAATATTTATCGTATAGAATGGTATGGAGATGTGCCTCAAACGCGAACGCCACACCCTATGGCTCTGGCTTTGAAGCAAGATTATCCTGAAGTGCTGGAGGCTACTTCACTGACGCCGCTCTGGGGCGCAGGATTAACTAAAAGAGTGTTTTCTGTTAAAAATCCTGAAAATGATATAGTTTATGATGAGCGTGGCATTCTGGGGGTGGATAGCACTTTTTTCAAAGTTTTTGATTTTAAACTTATTCATGGAAATAAAAATGAGGTTTTAAGAAATGTGGGTGGCGTGCTGATTTCTGAAAGCTATGCTCATAAATATTTTGAAGGTGAAAATCCGGTAGGTAAATATCTTTCTTTTAATGATGATAAAACGCTGGCTCAGGTAGAGGGGATTTTTGAAGATGTGCCTCATAATTCTCACTTTCATTTCGATATTTTGCTTTCTTACGTTACGCTCAAGGCCATGAATCCTAATGATGCCTTTTATACCTGGGATGATTTTGGTCATTATAATTATATCAAATTAAAAGCGGATGCTGATGCTGCGCAACTGGAAGGACAGCTACTAACTTGGGTTCGTAATTATGTAGACTGGTCAGATGAAACCTTGCAGCGAATTGCTCAGGGGCAAATGCACTTTACCCTAGATCCGCTTACAGATATACATTTGAAATCACATATTCGGTGGGAGTTAGAGCCTAATGGTAATATTGAGTATGTGTATATTATGGTTACAGCCGCTTTGCTCATTCTAATTATTGCCTGTGTTAATTTCATGAATCTGAGTACGTCTCAATCAGTAGGGCGGTCTAAGGAAATAGGTGTGCGGAAATCATTGGGCGCGCATAAAAGTCAGATTTCATGGCAGTTCCTGGGTGAGTCATTATTGATATCGGTCATTGCGATTATTTTGGCAGGGCTGTTGGCGGAAGTGGCACTTCCCGGGTTTAATTATGTTACGGGTAAGCAGTTGCAGACTCATTATCTTCATCATCCGTTCTCTTTGTTATTGCTGGTGGGTACGGGTGCTTTTGTAGGTTTGGTAGCTGGGCTGTATCCTGCGCTGTTTTTGTCTTCCATTCATCCGGTGGTGAGCATGAAAGGTGTAGAAAAAGTGAAGCCATCAGGGGTTTGGTTTAGGAGTGGACTGGTGGTTTTTCAATTTCTGATTTCTATGGTGCTTATTACGGGTAGCATCATCATTAATAATCAATTGTATTTTATGGAAAATAAAGACCTCGGTTTTGATAAAAGTCGAATTCTCAATATTCCTTTGAAGAATGACGATCTGGATGATCAGTTTTTTGCCATGAAAAATGAGCTCAAAAAAATCTCAGGTGTAGAGGCTGTCTCAGGTATGTCTAATGTTCCGGGACTTCAGTTTAATCAGCATTCTGTTTATGAGGTTTCTAATCCGCAGCATATTATTAACATTTCAGAAATGTTTAGTGATGATGAATTAGTGAAAACCTTGGGTTTGGAAATGAAAGAAGGAAGAAGTTTTTCTAGAAATATAAGCACGGATGCTGAAGATGCTATTGTTATTAATGAAGCAGCAGTAAAAGCACTAAACCTGGAAAATGCTGTGGGTAAGGAGGTTATGTGGGAGCGCCATACCGGGGGAGGATTAATGAAGCAAACCATTATAGGTGTGGTGAAGGATTTCAATTATCAATCATTACATGAGGAGGTGAAACCGCTGGTGCTCAAATATGCTGAAGACTATAATTATATGCTTTTGAAAATTGAAGGCGATAATTATCAAAATACCATAGCTCAAATCCGTGAGCTGTGGGGTAATTATATAGATCGTTTTGGTTTTGAATACAGTGTGCTTTCTGATGACTTAAGCTATCAGTATTTGTCTGAAGAAAAAACGGCCAAGATTTTTAGTGGCTTTTCTTTTATTGCTATACTTATTGCTTGTTTCGGGTTGTTTGGCTTGGCTAGTTTGTCTTTTGAAACCAGAACTAAAGAGGTGGGGATTAGAAAAGTACTCGGAGCATCAGTTTTTTCTGTGCTGGCTTTATTGCTGAAAGATTTTTCTAAGCTGATAATATTGGCAATTATTATTGCTGTGCCCCTGGCCTGGTATTTATCTGAAAAATGGTTAAATAACTTTATTTACAAAATTGAAATCAATCCGTTGGTGTTTGTGCTGTCAGGCGCATTATTGGTAATGATTGCCTGGCTTACACTTTCTTATCTTACCTATAAAGCGGCAAAAGCTAATCCGGTAGAAGCTTTAAAAGATCAATAGGAATTGGAGTGATATCGTAATTTGTGATTTTAAAATCAGCAAATTATATCTGAATCAGAAAAACGGGATTCCTATAAATAAAAAAAGGCAGTCATAATTGACTGCCTTTTCTTTGTGGGCGCTGAGGGATTCGAACCCCCGACCCCCTCGGTGTAAACGAGATGCTCTGAACCAGCTGAGCTAAGCGCCCCTTTCTTTTTTTGATTCACCATTTGTGAATAGGAATGCAAATGTAGTTAACTTTTTAATTTGTGCAAACATTATCTTCTTTCCTTATTAAACCTTGGCTTAGAAAATAGAAGGATATCCAATTAGGAATAGCATAATGGATAGGCTTTTCACTTCATATATGCTTATGCTTTACCGTGGATAATAAAGACAGATAAGCTTTTTATGAAAAGTAAAGTTTGAATAATGCCACTTCGTGGATTTGTCTTATCTCTTAAGAAGAAAGGCTCTTTTAAATGAAAAAAGGCAGTCAAATTTGACTGCCTTTTTTGTGGGCGCTGAGGGATTCGAACCCCCGACCCCCTCGGTGTAAACGAGATGCTCTGAACCAGCTGAGCTAAGCGCCCTTTCATTTAGTGTTTCACTGTTTGTGAATGGGAGTGCAAATGTAGTTAACTTTTTAATTTTTGCAAACATTGCAGTTAAAAAAATAATAAATTTTTTCTGCTGGCATTACGTTTGATGTTTTTGAGCGAATAACGTAGCTTTCGAACTAGATTAGCTTTAAGCCATATTTCATTGGACATAAAAAGAGTAGTAAAGAAGATTATATTTTACCTGGTGCTTACCGTGGTGGTAGTGGTAACAGCCAGTATATTAGCTACTTACTTGTATAGAGATCGGTTGATAGACCACTTTATCAGGGAAGCCAATAAGAGTTTGAACACTCCGGTACATGTAGATAAAATAAGTGTTTCTTCGTTGAAAAACTTCCCCTCTATCTCTCTCACTTTTGATGGTGTTTATATTGAAGAAAGTTTTGACAAAAGTAGTGCGCCACTTTTGCAGGCCGAAAAAATTGATTTCACTTTTAATCCCATCGCTGTTTTTAGAAAAAATTATACCGTAGAAAAAGTTTTTATTAAAAAAGGCTTCTTCCATTTGAAGATGGATAAAAACGGAAATATAAATTATGACATCTTCAAACAGCCAGATACTACAGCTACTACTCAAACGGTTAAGGTAGATCTATCAAAAATTGTATTAGAGGAAACCACTTTTAAATATCAGAATCAGCTTAGAAATGTTGATTTAGATTTTACTACCCCATCTCTTACTGCCAGGCTAAATGCCGTAGGGCGCGTTTATGATATTCTCGCAGAAGGTAAAGTAGCCGTTAACCATGTGAGTGTGAATAATACTGTGTGGGCAGAAAATAAACAGACTCAAGTAGAAGCGGATTTAAAATATAATGATGAATTAAAAGATTTACTTATCAGGCCTTCTGTGATCACTGTTAATTCTTCTGACTTTGCTGTAGAAGGCACCTATCAGTTTTTAGAAAAGCAGCTAATTTCATTGAATGTAGATGGAAAAGATACTGATATACAGACCTTGCTTTCTATACTGCCCCACACCATGGTGCAGGACTTTGATAAGTACCAAAGCAAAGGGGAGGTATATTTTTCTATGATTCTTGATGGTGAGATAGGAGAGAAAACATCGCCTAAAATGACTATAAACTTTGGGCTTAATGACAGTGAGCTCTATCATCCTGATACGCGGGTGAAGGTTACTCATGCTGTGTTAAGAGGTACTTTTATAGCCACAGATCTCAACAATATTAATAATTCCGTTTTAGACTTAAAGGATATTAATGGAGTGGTGGAAGATCATAATTTTAAGGCTAACCTGTATCTCAAAAATTTCAATACTCCTTACGTAAAGGGAAATTTTGAAGGAAAGCTCGATCTGGAATCTGTTTTTAAGTTTTACAAATCGGAGAGTGTTCAAGCCGGTAGTGGTCAGTTAGATGCGCACCTTAATTTTGAAGGACAGGTCAAGGACTTGCAGAAGAAGGCCAGTTCAGGCAGGTTTAAAACCACAGGAGATATTAATTTAGATGCCCTCACTTTAAAATTATCACACTACCCTTTGAAGCTGGATAATGTTTCTGGAAATCTTCTTTTTAACAATAATGACCTTGCACTAAGTGATGTCTCAGGTAAGTTGGGTAATAGTGATTTTTTACTCAATGGTTTCTTTAAAAATATAATAGCCTATTTGCTTTTTGAAAATGAACCGGTAGGTATAGAATCAGACCTGCGCTCTAAGTTCATAGATCTGGATGAGCTGTTGGCCGCCAATCCTGGAGAGGAAAGTGATTCGAAATATAAATTTACCATCTCCCCTAAACTGGTGCTAAAGTTTGATTGTGATGTGGATCAATTAAAATTCAGAAGATTTAATCCTACAAATATTAAGGGAGATCTCATAGTAAGAAATGAGGTGGCCCAGTCTAACCGCATCCAATTTAATGCTATGGGTGGCAGCATTACCTTAGATGGCAAAGTAGATGCCTCTTATGATAAACTGCTCAGGGTCAACACCTCTTTTGCGCTTGATAATATTGATGTGGATAGTATTTTTTACGTTTTTGAAAATTTCAATCAAGATTTTTTGCAAGACAAACATCTTAAAGGCAAAATTAAGGCAGATGTGCAGGCCAGCATGACCTTTAGTGATAACCTGCACCTCTATCCGGGAAGCTTGGTAAGTAATATTAGCACCACAATTATTGGCGGGCAACTTAATAATTTTGAGCCTATGCAGCGCTTGTCTAAGTACCTTGATGAAGATAAGCTTGATCATCTTATTTTCTCAGAATTGAGGAATGATATTCATATAGAAAATAAAAAAATCTACCTGCCACAGATGGAAGTTTCTACCAATGTTACAGACATTAAGATCAGTGGTATACATACCTTCGATCAGAATATCGATTATCGTGTAATAGCGCCTCTCAGAAGCAAGAAAAAGATAGACAGGGATGAGGCCTTCGGAGCAATAGAAGAAGACGACAGCGGCCGTACAATGCTTTATCTTAAAATAATAGGGAATACTTCAGATTACCTGGTGCTTTATGATAAAGAAAGTGTGAAGAAGAAAATTGTAAGTGATATTAAAAAGGAAGCAAAAGAGCTGAAAGATGCTTTTAAAAATAAAGGGAAAGAAGAAACCCCAGAAATAGAACTTGAAGAAGATGACTATTTTGACTGGGGTGATGATTAATTGACTTGGTTAACTTATGGCTACGTTAAGGTATCTTATAACAGGCTCAACTTGCTGAAATCGTTCTACTACCTGATCTGCTGAAGTCCACTTTTTCACCTCACTATCACTTATCTTCTTAAGCACAATGTAGTTTTTAAGTTTTAGAAGCTCAATATTAGGATGACTTTCATCATATCCTTTTGGTGATCGCTTTAAGCTATCTCCTTGTATAGAGCCAAATTCTTTTTTAAATGAATCATCTAAAATAATATCTTTTAACTCTTCCGGATTATAGTCTATTTCCTGACGAACCTTTGCTAACCTTTCCGCATCAGGAGAATATAAACCGCCAGCTATAAAAGACTGATTACCAGGCTGTATATGTAGGTAGTAGCCTGCAGTGCCACTTTTTTTGCCGCCCTCATTGAGCAGCATACCGAAGTTATTTTTATATGGCCTTTTGTCTTTACTGAAGCGTATATCTCGGTTTATCCTGAAGATGCATTGCTTGGGCTCCAGATCAGATATAGAAGGATCAAAAGAGGATACTTTAAGAATAATTTCACCAACAAAATTAATAAACTCTTCTCTCGCTTCCTGATATGCAGGCTTGTTGGCCTGCATCCAGTCGCGATCGTTGTTTTGATTGAGTTGGGCTAGAAAATTTAATGATTTTTCTAATGCCATTATTTTTTTATGTACCCGTCAAAGGTGTTATGCTCTTTAGTGAAAAGCTCTTCCTCAGTAAGGGTTTTGAAATAGTCATAAGTAATTTTCAGACCTTCAGCTCTGTCTACCTTAGGCTCCCAGCCTAATATTTCCTGAGCTTTAGTAATGTCTGGCTTACGCTGCATAGGATCATCTTTAGGCAGTGGCTGATAGATCACTTTTTGATCAGTGCCAGTAAGCTTAATAATCTCTTCTGCAAACTCACCAATAGTAATTTCATCAGGGTTACCGATGTTTACAGGGTAAGCATAATCAGAAAATAATAAGCGATAAATACCATCAATAAGGTCATCTACATAGCAGAAAGATCTGGTTTGTGATCCATCACCAAAAACAGTAAGATCTTCACCTCTAAGAGCCTGGCCTATAAATGCTGGCAATACACGGCCATCATTCAAGCGCATTCTTGGTCCGTAGGTGTTGAAAATACGCACTATTCTGGTTTCCAGACCATGGTAAGTGTGGTAAGCCATAGTCATGGCTTCCTGAAATCTTTTGGCTTCATCATACACGCCTCTTGGTCCTATAGGGTTTACGTTACCGTAGTAAGCCTCTGTTTGAGGGTGTACCATAGGGTCTCCATATACTTCAGAGGTAGAAGCAATAAGCATCCTTGCTTTTTTAGCTTTAGCCAAACCTAAAAGATTATGCGTACCTAAAGAACCTACTTTTAAGGTCTGGATAGGTATTTTAAGATAGTCAATAGGGCTGGCAGGAGATGCGAAATGCAGAATGTAGTCTAAGTCGCCCGAAACATGAACGAAGTTAGATACATCATGATGATGAAATTCAAAATCCTTATCCGCAAATAAGTGCTCTATGTTCTTTAGGTTACCCGTGATCAGGTTGTCCATTCCGATGACATAAAAGCCTTCTTTCATGAACCTGTCACAAAGGTGGGAGCCCAGAAATCCTGCTGCTCCCGTTATTAGTACTCTTTTTTTATCCATTGATAGTCTCTCTTCCTATGCTTACGTAAGTGAATCCTAAATCTTTCATTTCTTCACGTGAGTAAAGATTTCTTCCATCAAAAATTACTTTGTTAGTAAGAAGTTTACCTACCTTATCAAAGTCAGGTGTTCTGAATACAGGCCACTCAGTAGCTATTAACAAGGCATCAGCTCCGTTAATGGCAGAATAAGCATCATGGCAATAAGTGATCTTCTCACCTATCTGTCCTTGCACATTTTCCATGCCTTCAGGATCATAAGCTTTTACATGTGCACCAGCTTCTAGTAATTTTTCGATATTGTATAATGAAGGAGCTTCACGGATGTCATCAGTATAAGGCTTAAATGAAAGTCCCCAAAGACCGATAGTTTTTCCTTTTAGATCACCACCAAAATATTCCTTGATTTTAGGGATAAGTTTGGTTTTTTGATCTTCGTTAACATCCATTACTGATTTTAGTATGCGGAAGTTATAGTTTACTTCCTGAGCAGATTTAGCTAAGGCTTGTACATCTTTAGGGAAACATGAACCACCATAACCAATACCAGCAAATAAGAAACGCTTACCAATTCTGGTATCTGTGCCTACTCCTTTTCTCACGGCATCAACATCTGCACCAAGTAATTCGCACATGTTTGCGATTTCGTTCATGAAGGTGATTTTGGTAGCCAAGAATGAGTTAGCAGCATATTTAGTTAACTCAGCTGACTTCTCATCCATGAAAATGATAGGATTACCCTGACGAACCAAAGGAGCATATAAGGTGTCCATTAGTTTTTTAGCTTTTTCAGAAGTAGTACCTATTACCACTCTATCAGGCTTCATGAAATCATCTACAGCTACACCCTCTCTTAAGAATTCAGGGTTAGAAACTACATCGAAATCAACCTTAGCATTTTCTTTAATAGCAGCATTTACTTTATCTGCAGTACCTACAGGTACAGTACTTTTGTCTACAATTACTGCGTAGTCTTTAAGTATTGGACCTAAGTCAGAAGCTACAGTAAGCACATATTTTAAGTCAGCAGAACCATCTTCTCCAGGAGGTGTAGGCAGAGCTAAGAATATGATTTTTGCGCCTTCCACTCCTTCTGCAAGATTAGTAGTGAAGTTTAAGCGGCCTTGTTCCAGGTTTCTTTGGAAAATTACTTCCAAGCCTGGTTCGTAGATGGTGATTTTGCCGTTTTTAAGACTATTTACTTTTTTTTCGTCGATGTCTATACATGTTACATCATTTCCGGTTTCTGCAAAGCAAGTTCCGGTAACTAACCCGACATAGCCTGTGCCGACTACTGCTATTTTCATATTGTTAAGTGTTTAGATTCTACTAGTTCGTAAAAATAAATTTTAAATTAAATAAATCCACACGATAAAATGTTTTAATAAAACGTTAATTTTTTTATCCAAACTAACATTCGTTTGGTTGATTCATTAGAAATATTATATTTGTTATTATGACTTAAAACGATTGAAATAACATAAGAGACAGATTTATGGTAACAGCAGAAATTTCCCCGACTATTAATATGGAGCAAACTGAGAATCAAAAAATGATTGCGGAGATGATTCGAGATTTTGGTGAGCGAGAGATAAAACCATTTATGATGGATTGGGATGAGAAACAAGAATTTCCTGTGGAGCTGTTTAAAAAACTAGGCGGCTTGGGGCTAATGGGTGTACTGGTACCTCAGGAATATGGGGGTGCTGGCTTCGGTTATCATGAATATGTAACTGCTATTTTAGAGCTGGCAAGAATAGATGGTTCTATAGGGCTCTCTATGGCAGCACATAATTCTTTATGCACGGGCCATATTTTACAGTTTGCCAGCGAAGATCAAAAACAAATGTATCTGCCTAAACTGGCTACATGCGAATGGATTGGCGCCTGGGGGCTTACTGAGCCCAATACAGGATCTGATGCGGCTAATATGCGTACTGTGGCAAAAGAAGATGGTGACTTTTTTGTGCTTAATGGGGCTAAGAATTTTATTACTCATGGTAAATCTGGTAACGTAGCGGTGGTTATAGCAAGAACCGGAGAGGTGGGAGATTCTCATGGAATGACTGCTTTCATTATAGAAAAAGGAACTCCGGGATTTTCTGCTGGCAGGAAGGAAAATAAGCTAGGCATGAGAGCTTCTGAAACCACCGAACTCATTTTTCAGGACTGTAAAGTGCCTAAGGCCACTGTTATAGGTAAAGTGGGAGATGGTTTTATTCAGGCTATGAAGGTGCTCGACGGGGGCCGAATAAGTATAGCGGCGCTTAGTTTAGGTATAGCACAAGGAGCTTTAGATGTGTCAATAGACTATGCAAAGGAAAGGCAGCAATTTAATAAACCTATAGCCAATTATCAGGGAATATCCTTTAAGCTGGCCGATATGGCTACCAAGTTAGAAGCGGCCAAGCTTCTGACCTTTCAGGCGGCAGACTTAAAAAATAAGGGCAAAGAGGTGAAAAAGGAATCTGCCATGGCTAAATATTATGCCTCAGAAGTGGCGGTAGAAAATGCTACTGATGCGGTACAGATCTTTGGCGGATATGGCTATACTAAAGACTATCCTGCAGAAAAGTATTACAGAGATTCTAAGCTATGCACAATAGGTGAAGGCACTTCGGAGATACAAAAGCTGGTGATTTCAAGAGCTATTTTAAAATAAAACTAATGGTTAATGACTCATCTCTTTGATAATTCATATTTCATAGCTAAGTTTGCACTTCATTTGAAAGGAGGTGTAATAAAATGATCGTAGTAAACGTAAAAGAGAACGAATCAATAGAGAAAGCTCTTAAAAGATTCAAAAAGAAATTCGAAAAAACTGGAGTTCTTAAAGAATTAAGAGGTAGAACTTTCTATGAAAAACCTTCTGTACAGAGAAGAACAGAAATTATTAAAGCAAAATACAGACAGAAAAAATACGCCGAAGAAAATTATTAATCGGTTATTTTTTTAAGTCCCAAATCATTAAATTAGTACTACCCCCAAATAGGGTAGTACTTTTTTTTATGCGGGAAAAATTCCTAAAATACCTACAATACGAAAAGCGTTACAGCAAACACACCGTTGCTTCATACAGTCATGATCTGGAGCAATTGGAAGATTTCGTTCATACTAATTTTCCGGATCAGGAGTTAGTATCAGTTAATCACAATATATTAAGAACCTGGATACTTGATTTAGTAGATCAAGGGCTGGAGCCTCGTTCTGTAAACAGAAAAATTGCCTGCCTAAGATCTTTCTATAAATTTCTGCTTAAGTCAGAGGTTATAGAAAAAGATCCTACTACTAAACTTAGGGTTTTAAAGACAAGTAAGAAATTGCCTCAGTTTGTTCAGGAAAATGAGATGATGAAGCTGCTGGACAATTTTGAGTTTGGTGCTAATTTCCCTGAGAAGAGAGATCAGCTAATCCTGGAGTTGCTTTATGGCACAGGCATTAGGCTGTCAGAACTTATTTCTTTAAAGGTTTCCGATGTTAATCAGGCAGACCGCACATTAAAAGTTTTAGGTAAGAGAAATAAAGAGAGAGTATTGCCGTATTCTGTTTCACTTAGTAAAACCCTGAGTGAATATTTGACATTGAAAAATAAGCACGATTTTATAAAAGATAGTGAAAGACTGATCGTTACTGATGCAGGAGAAAACTGCTATCCAATGATGATCTATCGTACTGTAAAAAAATATTTAAATCTATTTACTACAATAGAAAAACGTAGTCCACATGTGTTGCGTCACACATTTGCTACACACCTCCTCAACAAGGGAGCGGAACTTAATGCGGTAAAAGATCTGCTAGGTCATACTAGCTTGGCCGCTACGCAGGTTTATACCCACAATTCATTGGATAAATTAAAGGCTGTTTTCGAACAGGCGCATCCAAAAGCTTAAATTTTTTATAACCTTTTAAACTTTAAGATTATGAAGTTACAAATGCACTCAATCCACTTCGATGCCGATCAAAAGCTGATCGATTTCGTCCAAAAGAAAGTAGATAAGTTGGAGACATTTTACGATAGGGTGATTGATGGAGAAGTGTTTTTTAGGTTAAACAACTCTGGAGTTGAAAACAAAACCGTAGAAATAAAACTAAATATACCAGGGAATCAGCTTTTTGCTAAAGAAGATGCGAAAAGTTTTGAGGAGGCCACTGACCTGGCTACTGAAGCATTAAGAAGACAACTCAGAAAATTTAAGGTTAAACAAATGGCGCATTAAGGCGTTAATTTTTAATAAATTTCAAAAAGGGGTTCAGAAATGATCCCCTTTTTTTATTTTATTGCCTAAAAACCGTTTACTATGGATCTTAAAACACTTATGGAGGCTCATCCGATTATCAGTGCTATATGCATATTTATTCTGGCTTTTTTGTTTACACTGATTGGTCGGTCCATTATGTTTAAAGTGCTAAAGCACTATACCCGAACTCAGGATCGAATTTTATTTGGGTCTTTGAAAAGGCGGTTGCAAGGTTCTCTGTTTTTGTTTTTTCCCTGCATAGTGCTTCATATTGCCATTGGTTATCTCTACCTGGATCCGCAATATGTGGGCATTACCAAGAAGATATTAGAGGTAGTGATTATTATTTCTATAGCCATTATCCTCATTAGGCTCATAGGAGTGGTAGAAGATGTGCTTTTTGCCAAATATGACATGTCTAAAGCGGATAACCTAAAAGCCAGGAAAGCCAGAACTCAGATTATTTACGTAAAAAAAATGGCTATGGTGGTGGTGGCGGTAATAGCGGTAGCAGTAATTTTACTCAGCTTTGATAGCGTTAGAAAATATGGAGCCACTATTCTTACTGGTGCAGGGGTGGCTGGTATTATCATCGGTTTTGCCTTACAAAAAACACTTGCTAATTTATTTGCCGGTATACAGATTGCCTTTACTCAGCCTATAAAAATAGATGATGCCGTGGTGCTTGAAAACGAGTGGGGCTGGATAGAGGAAATTAATCTTACTTATGTGGTGGTGCGTATTTGGGATATGCGAAGATTAGTATTGCCTATTACTTATTTTACGGAAACACCCTTTCAAAACTGGACACGAACTACAGCACAGATTTTAGGAACAGTATTTTTATATGTTGACTATACCTTGCCATTGGATCCTTTAAGAAAACATTTTGAAGAAGTGCTGGCCGGAACGGATCTTTGGGATAAAGATGCCAAAGCTTTTCAGATTACAGATACCAGTGAACGCACTATGACCGTAAGGTTGCTAATGACTGCTAAAAACTCCCCTACGGCTTTTGATCTAAGGTGTCATGTGAGGGAGCATATGATAGATTTTATACAAAAAAATTATCCTCAATGCTTACCACAAACCAGAGCTGTGCTGGGTGGAGATAACATTGAGGATTTAAAAAGGGAAAAGACATTTGACCATTAAAGGCCAAATGCTTCTTTTACTTTATCTACAAAGTCTAGTTTTTCCCAAGGGAACAACTCTACTTCTTTTGTGATTTCTGTACCATTAGCAGCTACAAAGGTTTTTGTAACTACTTTGTTTTCACGACCCATGTGGCCATAAGCAGCCGTTTCTGAGTAAATAGGGTTACGGAGCTTAAGTCTTGTTTCTATGGCATAAGGTCTCATGTCAAAGATCTCTTCTACTTTCTTAGCTATTTCGCCATCAGTGAGGTCTACTTTAGATGAACCATAAGTATTGATGAAAATTCCCATAGGTTCTACTACGCCAATAGCATAAGAAACCTGCACTAATACTTCATCAGCTACTCCTGCTGCTACCAGGTTTTTAGCGATGTGTCTGGTGGCATAAGCCGCAGATCGATCTACTTTTGAAGGATCTTTACCTGAAAAAGCCCCACCACCATGAGCGCCTTTGCCTCCGTAAGTATCTACAATGATTTTTCTGCCAGTAAGACCAGTGTCACCATGAGGACCGCCTATTACAAACTTTCCGGTAGGGTTGATATGGTATTTGATATCATCATTAAATAATTTTTGAATCTCTGGCTTCAGCTGTGCTTTCACTTTAGGGATCAAAATATTAATGATATCCTCACGGATTTTTGCCAGCATCTTTTCTTCTGTATCAAAGTCATCATGCTGAGTAGACAATACTATGGCTACTATTCTCTGAGGAACATTATCGTCAGAGTATTCAATAGTTACCTGACTTTTAGCGTCCGGTCTCAAATAGCTTATTTCGTTGCCCTCTCTTCTTAAAACAGCAAGTTCTTTAAGCATCTTGTGAGATAGATCAAGCGCTAAAGGCATATAATCATCGGTTTCGCTGGTAGCGTAGCCAAACATCATACCCTGATCTCCTGCTCCCTGTTCTTCAGGATTGCCTCTGTCAACTCCCTGGTTAATGTCAGGAGACTGCTCATGAATAGCTGAAATAACACCACAAGAGTTGCCATCAAACATATATTCGCCTTTAGTATAGCCAATTTGATTGATGACATTTCGAGCTATTTGCTGTACATCAAGGTAAGCTTCAGATTTTACCTCACCGCTAAGTACGGTAAGTCCGGTAGTTACCAGTGTTTCGCAGGCTACTTTAGAGTTAGCATCAAAAGCAAGAAAATTATCTATTAGTGCATCAGAGATTTGATCTGCTATTTTATCAGGATGTCCCTCTGAAACCGATTCGGAAGTAAATAAGTAGGGCATTCGTTATCTATAATTGTTTGGGTTTAAAGTCGTGCTAAATTACCTGAATTTAAAGTAAAAAAAAATCCTATTAATTGCTCAGATTACGAAGAAAATAAAATAAATACAGTAGGTACTTTGTGTAACTCTACTTTCTGTTTTTTCCACTCTGAGGCGGTTTGGCTTTTTATAAACTCTTCCGTTCCTGAAACATCTTTGGCTACACATATTTGAGTAGAAGGGCTGCAGGTTTTTACCAGGGTTTCCAGCATCTGATTGTTTCTATAAGGAGCCTCAATAAATATTTGAGTTTGCAAATGCTTACGCGATTCCGTTTCCAGCTGTCTGATAGCGGTTTCCAGCTCCTTCTTTTTTATAGGCAGGTAGCCATGAAAGGCAAATTTCTGCCCACTAAAACCGGAAGCCATTAAGGCCAGGAAAATAGAGGATGGCCCCACTAAAGGAACAACCCTGATATTTTTTTTATGCGCATAGGCTACTGCTCTAGAACCCGGGTCAGCTATACCCGGACAGCCAGACTCTGATATAACCCCTACATTTTTACCACTAAGAAGGGGCTTAAGAATTTTTTCTACAGCAGTGTCATTCGTCTTTTTGTCCAAAACTTCAAACTGCAGGTCTTCAATAGTAAGTCCTAGTTTAAGGCTACTTATAAATCGCCTGGCCGTTCTTATATTTTCTACAGCAAAGTATTCTGTGTGTTTTATTACTTGCCTTACTTGTTCGGGTATTACGTCAGTTTGGTTTTCTGAAATACTTGAGGGTATCAAGTATAAAATGCCATTTGCCATTTATCGGAAATTAATTCAATACTTTTTTTAATTCGCTTCTGTATTTAGAAGGGCTTTTTCCTGTAAAGGCTTTAAACTGCTTATTGAAATGCGAAAAGTTATTGAATCCACATTCGAAAGATATTTCTGTAATACTGGTATGGCTTTCTGAAAGCAATTTAGAGGCATGTACCAATCTGTACTCATTTACAAACTGAGTAAAAGTTTTGCCGGATATTTTTTTAAAGTACCTACAAAAAGCAGGAACGGTCATGCTCACTTTATCTGATATTTCTTCCAGACTTATGGCTCTTTGGAAATTTTGTCTCACATATTGATATACAGAATTGATCCTTTCATTATCCTGAGGTTCTATTTCCATAGCATAGCCATCTACATTAAGAACAGTGTATTCTTCTGAAATGGCGAGTTCTTTCAAAATGCCTAGCAGGCTAACAATTCTTTCCAGAGGTTCCAGGTTTACCAGGTTTTCTATTTTTTCACCTGTTTGCTCTTTAGTGTCACCATGGAATACTATTCCTCTTTTAGAGCGTTCTATTAACTTTTTAATTACAGACATTTCTGGCAAATCAAAAAAGCCAGGGCCCAAAAAATCCTCTCTCATTTGGATAATGGTTTCTGAGCTGTTGGCCGTAAGCCTGTCAGTAAATCCAAAGTGTGGTAAATTAGCACCTATAAATATCAAATCTCCATTGCTAAAATAGGACATCTGATTACCTATATGTCTTTTACCACTACCTCCTTTTACATATGCAATTTCCATTTCTGGGTGTATATGCCAGTATGGTAGCTTATTTCTGCACGGATCTGCGTATCTTTTCACATGAAATGATGTTCCAAACGCAGGGTTAATCTTTTCTATTCTAGGTTTTTTTGCCATCTCCAAGACCCTTTAAAAATCACGCTTTAATAGCGCAAATATATAAAATTAACCCCCTTATATGCAATATTAACCAGGTGTAATATGTTAACTTTATATGAAGTTAATTTAGCACATAAAGTTGTAAATCGGGTAGTAGTGAACCGTCATTTTTACGTCTATGTTTGTAAAAGATTTATTTGCAAACAAAACGCAATAAGAGATGAAACAACTTATTAAAAACAGCCTACTAGTGATCTTGTTTTCAACATCACTACTTTCGTTTGCCTTCGGTGCTTCTCCATATGTAAAGGTAAAGAGATATGATGCGAAGAAATTTGTAGTCATAGTAAAATCTGCTAATCCTACTGATCTGCAGATTTCATTAAGAGACAGAAATGACTATGAACTTTACAGTGAGAGACATGCCGATGTAAAAGACGGTTACGCCAAAAAGTTCGATGTAGCCGATTTGCCTGATGGTAACTATTTTCTTGAAATTGAAAATGCTCAGAAAATAGATGTTTATTCATTAGAGATAGCTCAAGGGGAGTTAAGCATAGAGAACGAGAATAGAGTAGCTATCTTCAAACCTCAGGTATTCCAAAAAGGAAACCAGGTGGACATAGCAATGCTAAAGTACTTAAACGTACCAATGAAGTTTAGCATTCTTAACAACACCAACGACATTATCTATGAAGACACTTTGGCTGATAGCCAATCTGTTAACAAAAGATATGATATGTCGAAGCTTGATCCAGGTATTTACACTTTGAAATTTAACCTGGCAGGCAGATTATTTACGAAATCAATTGATATACAATAACAGTAGTAGCGTTTATTCATGAGGGAAAGACCGTCTCGAAAGAGGCGGTTTTTTTATTTTGTGCTTTTGCTAATTGTTTATCAATTTTAAGGTATGGGAAAAGTGCTGATCATTATAGGAGTGGTTCTTATTATAATAGGTATAATACTCCACTTCGAAATAAAAATACCTTTATTAGGAAAGCTCCCTGGTGATATTAACATCAAAAGGGAAAACTTTCGATTTTACTTTCCTGTAATGACCAGCATAATATTAAGTGTGCTGTTATCATTAATTATTTACATTATCCAGAAGTTAAAAGGGTAATGTTTTTCTTTATCTGAGGAAATCCAGAATAAGCTCTATCACTTCCTTACTTTTTTCTGCATGTACCCAGTGGCCAGCGCCTGCTATGGTTTTTACTTCAGCGTTAGGAAATAGCTGAGTGATAAGGATAATATCGCTATCTTTTACATAGTCTGATTTACCACCTCTGATAAACAAAACTTCTTTCTCGATAGCAAGTCTATCTTCCTGGCCTTCTCCAATGGCTTCTATATTTTTATCTATTACCTCCAGATTAAGCTTCCACTTATAGCCACCGCTGTCATTCCTGGCAAGGTTTTTTAGTAGAAATTGTCTGGTGCCTAAGTCAGGAACATGCTCAGCCAGTTGCTTATCCGCATCTCCCCTAGATTTAATGGCATCTAGATCAATTGATTTTAATCCTGCCAATATTTTATCATGATGTACAGGGTAAGCCTTTGGCGCAATATCTACCACTATCATTTTTTCCCATTCATCAGAATAGTTAACAGAAAATTTCATAGCCGCTTTTCCACCCATGGAGTGGCCTAAGATAAATGGCTTATCAAGCTCATGCTTCTCTATAAACTCATGCAGATCATCGGCCATAGCCTGGTAAGAGAACTCATCGATGTGGGGTGAATCTCCATGATTCCTTTGATCTAATAAATATACTTTAAAGTGATGTTCTGCTAGTTCTTTAGCTATAGTGAGCCAGTTATCTGCTGATCCGAATACGCCGTGTAGTATAATTAGAGGCTTTCCCTCTCCTATTACTTTATAATTTAATTCCATAATAACTATTAGGTTCTACTTTGCTAAGTTAACGTTTATGCTAAGCAATAGTCACTAATTAATCTATAACTATGGGAAAATCATGGCCATGGGAGAATGAATGAGGAAACTGCATTTTACCTTTATATTTTCTAGAATACTCTGGCACCTGATCTTCTAAAAAGGATTTGAGTTCATAAACGGTTATTTTTCCATCTTTTGGGGCGCCGTCAGCAGCTCCATCAAGTGCTTTTAGTAGCACATAAGTGAAAATTCCATGACCTAGTTCTTTAAACTCCACAGCTGCCTGATCGCTACCCGCTGATGCGAGTACGTGGGTACCCGTGCTTCTGGATAGCTGAGCCAATGCCTTTTCCTCTTCAGAACCACGGTCAGCCAATACTTCTACGCCGCTACCTGACTGGCAGGCGTCAATAAAAAGAACCTGTTTTAAAGCGGCAATGGCTTTTAGCTTACTTTGAATTTCCTGGGCATTGATAGCATCCTTAACCAGTTTATCTTTATGATATAGCTTTATGTTATCAGATGGTATAAAGTAAAATTCTGAATCTGACATGCTGCCGTGGCCTGCATAATAAAAAAACAATACATCCTGAGGTTTAGCCCGTTTAGCCAAAAGGTCTAGTGTAGCCAGTATTTTTTCGCGAGAAGCGTCTTCATCTATCAGTGAGATGGCTTCTATTCGCTCAAAAAGCTTTTTTGATTTATGGGAAATAATGTCGGAAAACCCAGAAGCATCGGCCACCGCATAGTTGAGATTAAGATCGGTGTTTTTATATTTATTGATACCTATAGACAACATGTAAAGCGTGGAAGTAAGGCGCCCTTCCATCTGTATGCTTACCTTTTGGGCGTCTGATTGTACCCTGCCTTCGCTAAAAGCTATGGCAGAAATTTCATTTTTTCCTGGCACCAAGTCTATCTCCTGATTAATAACTATGGTTTTGCCTTTCTCAACCTGATTATCAATGGGTATAGCTTTGCCATTGTTCATGAGTGTAATTTCATCTATGCCTCCACCCTGATCAATAATGCGCATGAGTACAGAGGCTTTGCCTGATTTAAAGGTTTCTCCCTGATGAGGAGTAAGTATCTCTATTTTAGGAGGAGGAGACTTTTTGATCTGCTCATTGATGTGTAAATGATTTTTAGATGACTTGTTGAACACTTTTTCCAACAAATCTGGCTGATAGTATTTTTCAAAAAACTGACTGGCACTGTAGCTTTTCATACCATCTACAAAAGCTACTTTGTCAAAGGCATCTGGCGTGCCATTAAAGTAGCCTTTCGGGCTGATTACCATCCAGTCTTTGCCATTTAAAATGATGTATGTTATTACCTCTTGACCGTTTTCAGGATCCCAAATTTTAATCATACCATCTTCACTGGAGCTGATGAGGTAGTCATTATCCTTAGTAAAAGAAAGGTTGGTGACGGCTGCCTGGTGCCCTTTTAAGGTTTTGATTACTTTTTGGGTTGAAGGATCAATAATGCGGATGGATCTATCACTTCCGCCGACAGCTAAGAGGCTGCCATTATCATTATAACTAACCGAATAAAGAGGCACTTTAAAATTGAGTCTCCACTCTTGCAATCCGGTAGTTACATTCCAAACCTTCACCATGCCATCCCAAGATACAGAGGCTATATTTTGTTTGTCTGGAGTAACAGAGAAGGAGCTAATAATATCAGTGTGGCCTATAAATTCTCGGGCAGGTGTGTCAGAATCTAATTCATATAAGCTTAATTTTTGATCAAGACTAGCTACTATAGCATACAGGTCTGATTGAAAGAAATCTATTTTATAAGGAGACGCCTGGCTAAAGCTGTAGCTTTTGAGAAGCTCTCCGCTGTTTAAATCCCATCTTTTGGCGGTGCCGTCCCAGCTTCCGCTTATTATTTGGCCGATTTCCTGATCTACATTGAGTGAAAATATCACATCTCTATGGCCTTCTAATACCTTTAGCTGCTCGCCGCTAGCTACATCCCAGATTCTAATGGTACGGTCAGCACTGCCAGTAATGAGTTGTTGGCCATCTTCAGTAAATGCCAGCGTTAATATTGCTTTTTCATGACCAATGAACTCGCGTATAAGGGTGCCTGATTTTATGTCCCATAATCTTACTACATTACCTATTTTTCCTTTGGCCAGGTAATTCCCGTCAGGAGAAATGGCAAAATCATTTTTGAGGTCAGTGTATTTTTTTATGTAATAGTCCCATCTGGAATTAGGGTCGTAGTCTAGGCCTCCTTTATCCTGATTGACCAGGTATCCCCCCATTTTTTTGATTAGCAGACCAGTGAGTGCATCATATACATTAATGCTCTGGTCATCGCTTACCACTATAACATGCTCGCCATCTGGACTGAAGACAGCATCAGTGGCAGGTTCCTTATAATTAAGAGGGATAGCATACAGAAGTGTTTTTTGAGGCCAACGATATACTTTTAATGAATCTTCACCCAAAGCTAAAATGGCACTATTGTCGAAATTTATGTCTACACCTTCATAATGAGGCAGGTTAGTATTAATGATAAAACCTTCATTAGTCTCCAAGGATTGTATTTGGATAGGGCCTCTGTTGGGAGCCATAAGCAGCAGCTTTCCGTCAGAGCTGTACTGAACTTTGGTAGCACAGCCCGCACAGCTGTGATCTTGTGGCTGGTTTTCTCCCAGTTGTTCTCCGCTTTCGACATCAAATATAGTAGTGGTATTGTTATCATTACCTATAGCCAGGTATTTGCCATTTTTACTAAAAGCGGCAGAAATACCATAGCCCATACTGTGGTCAGAGTCGGTTCTGAAACTTCTGATGGTATCTCCTGATTGTAGGTTCCATATATAACCTTTCCATGAGTATCCGCCTGTGAAAAGCAGCTGATCATCATTACTTATGGCCACTTTGTTGAGCTGGGTTTTGGGTGTTTCATAAGAGCGAATAATTTTGCCGGAAACTATTTCCCATAATTTGGCGGTTCCGTCTTCACTACCACTAATGAAATGGAGCGCATCAGAGGTGATTTCCAGATCTCTTACAGGAGCAGTATGTCCAAAATAAGTTCTTATCTCACGACCCGATTCAAAATCCCAGAGTTTAATGGTATTGTCTTTACTGCCTGTGAGCAGGTATTTTCCGTTTGGGGTGATGGCTACTGATTTGATAGGCCCATAATGGCCTCTTTGAACTACAGTCTCCAGCTTTTGTGCCCTGCCTAAAAAAGGAGAACAAAGCAGGCAGCTGATGATTAAAAGTAAGTAAAATCTCACTGGCTTATTCTTGTTTCTAAGTTTGAAGTTAGGAATTTGTTTTGGAAATGTTTTTGCTAAAATCCTTATATTTAGATTTATAATTAAATAGCTTTATCTATGAAAGGCATCTTTTTGTCAGTGCTTTTGTGCTATGTTGTTGCTTTAAATGGGTTTTCTCAAACAGAGGTTCGCCCGCTTCCTCCTAACATTAATCGGCCTTCTATTAACTTGTTTGCCCCTTTTATTAGTGGCGATGGAAAAACCATACTGTTTTTATCTGATTATACTGATGACGGATATCATAGCATGCGATGGGCTACCAAAAAGACCATTTCTACCTGGAATGATGGTTTAGAAGTTAATAAGCTGATAAACAGAGCTACTTTAAACTTCAGAGGAGGTTATAGTCTTAGCTTTGATGGTGATCTCATGATTTTCACCTCAAGAAAATCTGGTTTGGGTGGCTTTGACTTATGGTACAGTACCCGAAAAGGCAATGACTGGGAGGCTCCTAAGAATTTCGGAAAACCTATAAATAGTGATACCAATGATGGTTGCGGTATGCTATCACCTGATGGGGAATATCTTTATTTTATGAGATGTGACCAGATGGAAGCCTATAGCGGAGCAAGTGGTTGTAAGCTTATGGTGGCTAAAAAAACGTATAATGGCTGGGAGGAACCAGAGCCTTTGCCTGCTAATATTAATACCGGAAATTCTCAAGCCCCTAGGATTTTGGCAGATGGAGAAACGTTAGTTTTTTCTTCTGATCAGATGGGAGGAAAAGGAGGTTTTGATTTATTTATGAGCCGTAAAGAAGACGATGGCTGGTCAGATCCTGTTCCTATGGATTTTATTAATACTGAAAAAGATGATCAGTTTATAAGTATTCCCGCTAAGGGAAGGTATTTATATGGGGAAATAGATGGTATAAAAGACCGAGAAATAGCGGAGGTGCTTATTCCGGAAGAATTTCAACCGAATAAGGTCATGAGAATTCAGGGAAAAGTGACTGATGGAGTGAGTGGAGAACCTTTAAATGCCAACCTTACCGTTTTTAATGTGGATATGAGAGATCGCTTATGGAATGAGAAGGTGGGCAAGCAAGGAGAGTTTACTATAGTGCTTAAAGAAGGCTCAGTATATGATATTTCATTAGATGTAGAAGACAAAGGATACATGTATTTCTCAAAAATATATGATCTTAAAGAAGTGGGGTCTCGAGATAAGGAGGTGTTGAATATCGCTCTTGAACCTATGAAAATTGGAGCGCAGTATCCATTAGATGTTTTGTTTGAGGAAAATTCAGCAGAACTAAATGAAGATGGTGTTTTTGAATTAAGGCGTGTTTCTGACCTGCTTCGTAAAAATGAGGATATGAAAGTAGAGGTCGAGGTGGTTTTAAATAATTATGAGGAAGATTCTGTGGAATCAGACGTATTATCTGAAGTAAGGATAGATACCACATTTCAGGCAACTTCTTACAAAGAGGTGTCATTAGACTCTGTAAAAAGTGTAAAAAGAGCCGATGCTTTAATAATAAATGTAGATAGTGCAAAAGTAGAAGAGCATGAACCTACTATGACACTTACTAAGGTATACCATAATGACCGAGCTGAAAAGCAGGCAGAAGCCATTAAAACTTATATTGAAGGCAGAGGGGTAAAGGCAAATAGGATAAAGCTGAAATGGAGTAAAGGCCAAAATGAAGCTGCCGAGAAGCCAGTAACTATAACCATGAAAATACTGTCTCTCTAAAAGTTATTCAAGAACTCTTCAGCAATGTCAATATGGTGCTGAAGAGTTTTTTTATCCATTTTCTCTAACATTTTGATCATAAAAGACATGCGGTGGTTTTTGCTGAATTCATTTTCATGGATTTTTAAAAACCTCCAATAAAGGCCATCCCACACCTTACACCATTGGCTTTTTTTATAATCACTCATTTTGAGCACATAATTAGAGCTGGAAATATATGGCTTGGTAGTAATAAGTCCGCCGTCAGTGTATTGCGTCATTCCATAAACGTTAGGTACCATTACCCAGTCATAAGCATCAATAAAAAGGGTCATAAACCAGGAGTAAATTTCATCAGGATCAAATTCGCATAGCAGCATGAAGTTGCCCAAAATCATTAGTCGCTCTATATGATGGCAGTAGCCCGTTTGTAGCACTTTTTTAATGGTATGGTCTATAGGTTCTATACCTGTGGTGCCATTCCAAAATGTTTCTGGTATTTTTCTCTGATGGTTGAAATGGTTATTTGTTCTTTCAAAAACGCCCTCAAAAGCATAAACGCCCCGCATAAATTCTCTCCATCCTATAATTTGTCTTACAAACCCTTCCAGGCAATTAAGGGGATAATGATGTGCTTTATGTTTTTCGAAAAGTGTGTTTAATATCTGTTTTGGAGTAATTAAGCCGATATTTAAAGCGGGGGTAAGAAGGGAATGGAAGAGGAAAGATTCATTTTTACTTATAGCATCTTCGTAATCTCCAAAGAGCTGCATGCGATTATCCAGAAAATCGATTAGTGCTTCTTCAGCCTGGTAGTGCGTTATAGGATAGTCAAAGCCATACAATTCACCATAGTTTTGATCAAAATGATTTTCTACGTATTGCTTAGCTTCCTGAGCGTAATGATTTTCCTGTGGTTGATAAGGTTTAGGAATAGATATGTCTTTTGGTAATTTTTTTCTGTTTTCATCATCGTAGCTCCATTTTCCTCCTTCAGGCTCACCATTTTGGATAAGGATATCGTGTTTAATTCGTTGCTTTTTGTAGAAACTAGCCATAAAATACTTTCTATCTGGCAGCATTTCTTTTAAGTCTTCTGGTGTGGATAGAAATCCTGGGCTATTGTAGGCTATTAGTTCAATGGAAAATTTACTTGCCGCTTCTTTGATCCTTTTTTCAAGAAGATAGTCTGCCGGTTTTACATAATGAATAATGTCGACTCGCTTATCAAGGTGGTTTTCAAAAACGTCAGCGATATCAATATGATCATGAGCCTCGATATATTTTGTAGTATACTCTTTTTGATTTAGAAAGCTTTCATAGTATTTCATTGAAGCCCTGTGTAATCCTATTTTTTTCTTATGAAATTTGAATTGAGTGAAATATTGGTGATCCTCAATTAGGTAGATCTTCCTTTTAGCAGCTATGGCAGGATGAGAAGCATATAGCTGATGAGGAAATATGATAGTGGCTTCCATGCTAAGGTTAACAGCATGAGTTTATTGAAAGTTATTGATACTCAGACACCGGGATAGAGTCTGTTTGCATTAGTTTCTCATAATATTCCTGACTGAGAAAGTGCTTTCCCTTGAGCAAATGGAGTAAATGATTGTTAAGCGGCTTTAACCCCTCCTTACATCGGGAGGTGTTACCAATATATAGAAAGGCGGTTTCTGTTTGTCCGCTTCTTAGCTTTACTTGCTGGTTTTCCTTTTTATAGTCTACAGGGAAGTTTTCATATAGATCTATATAAGTTACTGAATGTTCGTCAGTAGTAATCAAAATGCCTTCTACTTCATTAGTGGGACTTTGCATGATGTTGGCATATCCTACACCTGTGAGGTCGTTATCTTTTACATTAAAAGTGAGTTTGTACTCTTGCAAAAGGGCAGGCTGCGCTTTAAACACCTTTACTTTTAGCAGTTCCAGATGCTCTAAATCCATGTTGGATCCATAAGCGAAATATTTCACCCTCTTTTTATGCACTAGGTTGGGTTTAAGTGTGTGAAATACTATAACAATTATTTTAAAAATAACGTTTCTGCTTTTGGCATTATTAAAAAAAGAAGAGGCTGTCTCAAAAGTATTTACTAGCCAGAATAAATACTTTTGAGACAGCCTCTTACAGTTACAAGAGAATATTTTTACTTCTTATTAGAAGGTATATTCATTTTTAGCAATGATATGGTCTGCAATTCTTCTGCGAGCCTCTTTCAGATTAAAAGGTTCCAGCTTAGTAAATCTTTTCAATCCCATAAGCATCATGCGCTGCTCGTCACCTTCGGCAAAAGCATAAATAGCTTCTTTACCAGCAGAGGCTGCTTTTTCTATTGCTTCATAGAGGTAAACCTTCATCATATCGGTTTCTATTTTCAGGGCTTCTTCGCCTTTTTGTGCAGCGAGTTTTTCTACCCTCAATAGACATGATTCTGCTACATAACCTTCAATAAGCATATCAGCCAGGTTCATTAAAATTTCCTGTTCGCTGCTCAGCTTTTGCATGAACTTTTGAACGGCAGCTCCTGCCACCATAAGGCCAGCTTTTTTCAGGTTTAGCAATGCCTTTTTCTCTTTAGCAAACAAGGTCTCATCGTCAGAAGCTCCGAAGTCAGGAATAGACATGAGCTCTTTTTGCACTTCCATGGCAGGCTTCATAAGATCTAAGTGGCCTTTCATAGCTCTTTTTAGGAGCATGTCTATGCAAAGCATTCTGTTAATCTCATTAGTACCTTCAAAAATCCTGTTAATACGAGCATCACGGTAGGCACGATCCATAGGGCTTTCTGCTGAGAAACCCATACCTCCATATATTTGCACGCCTTCATCAGTAACAAAGTCCAATACCTCAGAGCCATGAACCTTAAGTATGGCGCATTCTATGGCAAATTCTTCCACTGATTTCAGTCTGGCTTTAGCGGGTTCCACACCTTTTTCTACCAATCTGTCATAAGCATCATCAATGTTTTGTCCTGCACGGTAGTGCGCAGACTCAGAGGCATAAACTTTAGTGGCCATTTCTGCCAATTTGTGTTTAATAGCTCCAAAGTTGGAAATGGAAGTGCCAAATTGCTTTCTTTCATTGGCGTAGTTTACTGCGTTATCAATCACGCCTTTGCTACCGCCTATGGCAGCAGCACCAAGTTTTATTCGGCCAATATTGAGAATATTAACCGCTATTTTGAATCCATTTTCCCTTTCAGAAAGCATATTTTCTACAGGTACTTTGCAGTCGTTGAAGAAGATCTGTCGGGTAGAAGAACCTTTGATACCCATTTTTTTCTCCTCTTCATTCATAGTGATGCCACCAAAGCCTTTTTCTACAATGAAAGCAGAAAGGTTTTTGTCATCATCAATTTTTGCGAATACAATAAATACATCGGCGAAGCCACCGTTGGTTATCCACATTTTTTGGCCGTTGATAATGTAGTGCTTGCCGTCATCAGTAAGCTTGGCTTTGGTCTTCCCAGAGTTAGCATCAGAGCCTGAATCTGGTTCAGTGAGACAGTAAGATGCTTTCCATTCGCCAGAAGCTAGTTTAGGTAGATATTTAGCTTTTTGCTCATCATTACCATAATATAAAATAGGCAGTGTACCTATGCCTGTGTGAGCAGAAATGGCTACAGCAAAAGAATGGCCTGCACCAAGCACTTCTGTTACCAGCATAGAAGTGTTAAAATTCATTCCGAAGCCACCATATTCTTCCGGCACTGAGGTTCCTAAAAGACCCAACTCGCCGGCCTTGTCAAGTAAAGAAGGCATAAGCTCTGGTTGCTTCATAGAGTCTATCTCGTCTAGCCGGGTAAGAATTTCTTGTTTAAGAAAATCTTTACAGGTTTGAGCTATCATCTTTTGTTCTTCATTCCATTCTTCAGGAATAAAAACTTCTTTAGCTTCTGTTTCTTTGATTAAAAACTCACCACCTTTTATGGCTTCTGATGTTTCTTGTGATTGTTCCGTTGCTGTAGTGCTCATAAGTAATTAGATTTTTAGTTTTGAGTAGAGAGTATTGAGGCATCATCTGCTCAAATCGAATGTTATGTTGTCTTAATCTTCTTTTAAAAAGTGAATTTCATATTAAAATATCTGCACTTCTTTTACTTCAGGAATTCATAAATACCTGCTACACCTTGTCCGCCACCTACGCAAGCGGTGACCATTCCGTATTTGCTGCCTTGTCTTCTTCTCATTTCGTTTAATAAGGTGAGAGATAGGCGTGCGCCAGTGCTACCAAGCGGGTGACCCAGAGCAATAGCACCTCCATTTACGTTTACCTTAGACATATCCATTTCAAGGTCTCGAATAACGGATAAAGATTGTGCTGCGAAGGCTTCATTGAGTTCAATCAGATCAATGTCTTTCAGTTTTAAGCCCGCTCTATCTAGTGCTTTAGGCACCGCATAAGTAGGGCCAACCCCCATAATGCGAGGCTCTACACCAGCTACAGCATAGCTCACTAGTCTGGCTACTGGCTCCAGCCCCAGTTCTTTCACCTTTTTTTCTGACATTACCACTACGAAGGCAGCACCGTCATTAGTAGGAGATGAGTTACCGGCTGTTACTGACCCTCCCGCTGCAAACACTGGTTTTAGCTTGCCTAATACTTCTTTGCTGGTATCAGCTCTTGGGCCTTCATCAGTATCTACTGTATATTCACGGGTTTTCTTTTTCCCCTCTTCTACATAGGTTTCAGTTACATTAATGGGCAAAATTTCATCTTTGAACTTACCTTCTTTCTGAGCTGTAACCGCTTTCATGTGCGAGTTATAAGCAAATTCATCCTGATCTTCTCTTGAAATTTTCCATTCTTGAGCTATTTGTTCAGCGGTGAGGCCCATGCTGGTGTAATAGTCAGGATGTTCAGCGGCTATTTTATAATTTAAGGCTGTTTTATAGCCCATTACAGGCACCATTGACATGGATTCCGTACCTCCTGCTATTACTACATCTGCCATGCCAGCATTAATTTTTGCTGAAGCCAGATGAATAGCCTCTAAGCCCGAGCCACAGTAGCGGTTGATCACCATTCCGGGAGTGTCTATGCCTAAGGCCATGAGTGATATCATTCTACCCATTTGCATGCCTTGCTCAGCTTCCTGTACGGCATTACCCACTATCAGGTCATCTACCATTTCATTTTCCAGGCCATCAATAGAGCTTACCAAATGCTTGATAGTTTCCACAGCCAAGTCATCAGGTCGAGTGAAGCGGAAGCCACCCTTTTTAGCTCGGCCTACTGCTGTTCTAAATCCTTTTATTATATATGCATTCATTGTTTCTTTAGTTTTAGTGATTAGTATTTAGTAAATAGCTCATAGTCTATTAGGACCTTTTCAAAGGCTAGACACTGCTTTTTGCCCAATCTTTATATCCTTATAGCTACTCATTTTTAAATTGTTACTAACTTCTATGTACTAATTACTATCTGCTCAATACTATATTCTTTAATTTCTCAGTGGTTTACCAGTGGTTAAAATACTCTGAATTCTTTCCAGTGTTTTCTTCTCTCCGGTTAAGGAAAGGAAGGCTTCTCTTTCCAGGTCAAGAAGGTACTGTTCTGATACTTCTTGTGGGTAAGAAAGGTCGCCGCCACTCATTACATAAGCTATTTTATTGGCTATTTTCACATCATGGTCAGAGATGTATCTTCCCATTTTCATACCGTGAACACCAGCCATAAACAGAGCCATACCCGTTTTTCCTTGTACCTTAATATTGGTAGCCTGAATAGGTTGAGTATAACCTGCTTCGGCCAACTCCAGCACTGTAGCCTTGGCTTCAGCTATTTGTCGGTCTTTATTAATGGTTATTTTATCTTTTGAACTAAGAATGTTCATGCCAATAGCCTCATGAGCTGACGTAGCTACTTTAGCTGTGGCTATGTTCATGAATGAATTTTGTAATGCATTGAGCTCTACATCACCAGCCTCTAGTGAGTCAGATACTCTTTTGGTAAGCTCTTTAGTGCCGCCACCACCAGGGATTAGGCCCACGCCTACTTCTACCAGACCTATATAAGTTTCTGCAGCAGCTTGTACTACATCTGAATGCATGGTCATTTCACACCCGCCACCCAAGGTAAGTCCGTGAGGAGCCACTACCACCGGTACGGAAGAGTACCTTACCCGCATCATGGTGTTTTGGAAATGTCTGATCATGAAGTCTACTTCATCATATTCCTGCTCTATGGCATACATAAAGATCAGACCTAGATTGGCTCCGGCAGAGAACTGAGCTCCTTGATTCCCGATTACCAGTCCATGATAATCTTTTTCGGCCATATCAATCGCTTTGTTAATACCTTCTACCACTTCGCTGCCCAGCGTATTCATTTTGCTATGAAATTCTATGTTGAGGACACCGTCTCCAAGGTCAAATATAGAGGCGCCAGCGTTGCTCCAAAGCTTTTTGCTTCCTCTGATATCATCCAGGATAATGTATTCTTCAGCTCCAGGTATGGCTTTGTATGATTTTGAATCGATGTCATAATAATGCTTAAGGCCATCTTTAACAGTGTAGAAAGAATCAAATCCGGCATCGAGCATATCATATACCCATTGGTTGGGTTTGTAGCCCATCTCTTCCATTTTTTCAATGGATTTTTTTACACCTACGGCATCCCAGGTAGCAAACGGACCTACTTCCCAGCCAAAACCAGCACAAATGGCATCATCTATTTTGTAAAGCTCATCGGCCACTTCTGGTATTCGGTTAGAAACATAAGTGAATAAAGCATAGAATGAGTCTCTGTAGAATTCACCAGCTTTGTCTTTACCGGCAAATAGAGCTTTGAACCTTTCTTTTAAATTATCGATGGGCTTGGTAGCTTCAAGGGTAGCGAAGCTGGCCTTGGCTTTAGGGTGATATTCTAAAGTCTTAAGATCCAAGGTAAGAATTTGAGTTTTACCTTTTTCATCTTTGGTCTTTTTATAAAAACCCTGACCTGTTTTATCTCCCAGCCATTTGTTTTCTTCTAATTTGGCTACTACTTCTGGTAGTTTAAAAATCTCTCTTCCTTCATCATTAGGGAGCCCTTGATACAGACCATTGGCTACTTTTATCAAAGTATCAAGACCTACTACATCAGATGTTCTGAAGGTAGCTGATTTTGGTCTGCCTATTACTGGTCCGGTAAGCTTGTCTACTTCATCTACATTGAGATCAAGTTTTTGCATAGTATCTATTACCTTAAGAATGGCATAAATACCTACACGGTTAGCTATAAAGGCCGGAGTATCTTTACACAATACGGTGGTTTTTCCTAAATACAGATCTCCATAGTGCATGAAGAAATCTATGATTTCAGGATCTGTTTTAGGGGTTGGAATAATTTCTAGTAGCTTAAGATAGCGTGGAGGGTTAAAGAAGTGTGTACCACAGAAGTGTTTTTGGAAGTCATCGCTTCGGCCATCCAGCATAAGGTGGATAGGAATACCGGAAGTGTTAGAGGTGATGAGCGTGCCTGGCTTACGGTATTTTTCTACCTGGTCAAATACCTTTTTCTTAATATCCAGATTTTCTACTACAACCTCTATGGTCCAGTCGCAGTCTTTGATCTTTTCCATGTCATCATCAAAGTTTCCTAGAGAAACTCTGCTGGCGAAGGCATTGTCATACAGTGGTGCAGGTTTAGATTTTATAGCAGTGTCAAAAGATTGTTGTACAATTCTGTTTCTTACTGCTTTGTCTTCAAGGGTGAGCCCTTTCTTCTGTTCCTGCTCGCTGAGTTCACGAGGGACAATATCCAACAAGAGCACCTGTACTCCAATATTCGCGAAGTGACATGCAATCCGAGAACCCATGATTCCCGAACCTAACACGGCTACTTTGTTAATTCTTCTCATTGTTGATTTTATGGTTTTCCGTTTTGTATATTTTATTGTGTTCTATGGTCTTGTTAATGGCTTCTATTACTTCAAAAAAGGCTGCTAATTTATCATCAGAGATTTCTTCTTTGAGGTGGTTATTAAAAGCCAGTACCGTTTGCCTGGAGAATTCTTTTTTTCGCTTTCCCACATCAGTTAGGTGTATTCGCACCGATCTTTTGTCAGTGGCATCTGGCTGTCTATACACCAGCCCCTTTTCCTCCATATTTTTAAGTACCCTGGTAAGGCTTCGTGATTCCAAGCCCATCAGAGGCGCTATTTTGGTTGCAGGTGTTCCTTCTTTAGATGATATGTTGAGAAGTACAAATCCTATGGACGTTGTAATTTCTTCTTTAGCCGCCTGCTGGTTATACATTCTGGATATAGCATGCCAGGTGGTCTTGATGTTATGATCTATCGTTTCTTCTCTCTTCACTGCAATCGATTTAAAGTGCGCTTAACAAATATAATTAAATATGTTATGCATGCATACTAAATGAGCAGGAAATTTTTAATGAGGCGATAAAATGCGGTTTGGGGACAAATTGAGCTGCTTTTTAGGATTAAACAGCACTTCAAATTAGTCGATTTGAGCTTAAAACGATCAATTAAGTGAATTAATATAAGAAAAACCGTAGTATATTTTTATAATGTTCTTTCTTTGAAAGGTGTTATCTTATCAGTTTTTAATAATACGTAGCTTTGGGTTATGAGAAGGACAACCATTCGTTTGCTGGTAATATTGGCTGCTATCTCTATAATAGGTATTGTAGTAACTCAGGTCTATTGGTTTAAGCAAGCCTTTAATACCGAGACGGAGCGTTTTGATAGAGAAGTAAACACGGCACTTTATCATGTGGCACAAAGCTTCTTTAAACTCAGTGATGCAGAACCTGCCAACAATCCCATCAAACAACTTTCTACTAATTATTATGTGGTAATGATTAATAATGAAATAGATGCTGGTCTTTTAGAGCATCTATTGAGGGCTGAATTTGAAAAACGGAATATTACTGCAGATTTTGAATATGGTATTTATGACTGTACCAGTGATAAAATGGTCTATGGTAGCTATGTCTCTATGACTCCCGATAGGCCGGTTTCCTCCACTTCTATGTTGCCCAAATGGGAAAATCAGAATTACTATTTTGGTGTACAGTTTCCTAATAAGGCTTCTTTTATCACTGATAGAATGGGTATATGGATATTTTCTTCTACCGTACTTTTTACCGTAGTCATATTTTTTGCTTATGCACTTTTTGTGATTTTAAAGCAAAAGAGGCTTTCTGAAATTCAGAAGGATTTTATTAATAATATGACTCATGAGTTTAAAACGCCGATTTCTACAATAGCCTTGTCTACCGATGTGCTGAAGGATCCGAATATTGTAGAGCAGCCAGAAAGGTTAAGAAACTATGCTATGATCATAGAAAATGAAAACCTGCGATTGAAACATCAGGTGGAGAGAGTGTTGCAAATGGCTAATTTAAACAAGCAGGAGATTAGTCTGAAATCAGAGGTGGTCAATGTGCATCATATCATAGAAGATACTCAGAAGAGTATGATGCTTAGCTTAGGCGAAAAAGGTGGTGAGATTATTTGCAAATTGGAAGCAGACAATGCTGAAATGATTGGCGATAAGCTGCATCTCACTAATGTTATTTTTAACCTGATAGATAACGCTATTAAATACTGCAATACCGTACCCAAGGTGGAAATTAGGACGTATAATGAAAATGGCCGGCTCTTTATTGAAGTGAAAGACAATGGTGTAGGTATAAACAAGCAGCATCAGTCTAAAATATTTGATCAGTTTTTTAGGGTTCCTACTGGCAATATTCATGATGTGAAAGGATTTGGCTTGGGGCTGAATTATGTTAAAATAGTGACCAGAGCCCATAAAGGAACCATAAAAGTAGACAGTGAACCAGATCAGGGAAGTACTTTTGAAATCAGTTTTTTAAATGTCAAATAGAAATATTTTACTGGTAGAAGATGATAATAGCCTGGGTTTTGTAATTCAGGATAACCTGGTGCAGCATGGTTATAAAGTATCGCGCTGCCATGATGGCGATGAGGGGTTATCTACCTATCAGAAAGAGGCCTTTGATTTATGTATTTTAGATGTAATGCTGCCTAAAAAGGATGGCTTTACGCTAGCCCAAGAGCTGAGAAAAATGGATAGTGAAGTGCCTATTATTTTTTTAACCGCTAAGGCCATGCAGGAAGATAAACTGACAGGCTTTGAGGTAGGTGGTGATGATTATATAACTAAGCCATTTCATATTAAAGAGCTTATTTACAGAATAGAAGTTTTCCTTAAAAGAACTCAGCGTAAAGCTGAAAGCGGCACTTTTTTAATTGGGAAGTACGTTTTCGATTATGAAAACCTTTGTTTGAAATTAGCCGGAGCCGAGAAAATGCTCACCCAGAAAGAGGCCGATGTTCTGAAATTTTTATGCTCTCATAAAGGAGAGGTAGTAAAGAGAGAAGATATTTTAAAACATGTATGGGGCAGCGATGATTATTTTTTAGGCCGAAGTATGGACGTTTTTATTTCTAAACTTAGGAAATATCTGAAAGATGATCCTACAGTGGAGATTATTAACCAACATGGAGTAGGCTTTAAATTTTTATGCTAAAACCTATTAAAAGTAGCAATTACTAAAATAAATAGTAATTTTACTTAATGGGCGAAGAGTATAGAAAAGGAAGAGGATCACAAATTCAAACTAAAAATCCTTATTTAAGTCAGGAGTATGTAACAGAACATTGGGAAGGGCTCGATGAAGAATTACTTATGGAGCAGATTCCTACCCAGGTGTTATATGAGACTCCCAAAAAGATAGTTAATAAAGTAGAAAGTCCTGATGTGGGGATGGCCTATTCGCTAAATCCTTATCAGGGTTGTGAGCATGGCTGTATCTATTGCTATGCACGGCGCACGCATGAATACTGGGGCTATAATGCCGGCCTTGATTTTGAAACTAAAATCATAGTAAAGAAAAATGCACCTGAATTATTGGAGAAGCATTTTCTTCAAAAATCATGGCAACCAGAAACCATTATGCTTTCTGGGAATACTGATTGCTACCAGCCATTAGAGCGTAAACTGGGCATTACTAGAAAACTTCTTGAGATTTTTTTAAAATACAGAAATCCGGTAGGCATTATTTCTAAAAATGTGACTATGCTCAGAGACCTGGACCTTCTTAGAGAGTTAGCTCAGCTTAATTTGGTGCGAGTTACCTTGTCTATTACCTCTTTAGATGAGAAACTGAGGGCTAAGCTGGAGCCTCGCACGGCAAGTGCGGCCAGAAAGCTCAAGGCTATAGAGCAAATGACTAAAGCGGGAGTGCCGGTGTCTATTATGAACGCGCCGATTATTCCGGGCTTAAACCATCATGAAATTCCTCAGATCATAAAAGCTGCGGCAGATCATGGAGCTGTTTCTGCTGGCTACACTGTGGTGAGGCTCAATGGCTATATAGGAGAAGTATTTGAAGACTGGCTAAGGAAAAATTTCCCTGATCGGTTTGATAAGGTTTGGAACCAAATCTGTGAAGTTCACGGTGGCAATGTAAATGATAGTGAATTTGGCCGCAGGATGCGTGGTGCGGGGCAGATATCTGACATAATATCACAACTTTTCCATGCTTCTGTAGACAGGCATATGAAGGGGCGGCATGTTCCTGCTATGGATACCTCGCTTTTTAGGAGAGGAGGCCACTATCGGCTATTCTAATTCAGGTGAGCGGTAAATAAATCATGGATGAGTATGTTAGAGCTGTCTGCTGACTGATACACACTTTCAATTTTCTTTTTGAAGTTCCAAACCGTATTACGACGCAGGTCCAGCATCTCACTGAGCTCATCCAGGGTGTAGTCTACATTTTTGTTATTGGTAATGTAAAGTATATAAAAGGCCTTTTCAATAGGGAATTTGATTCTGTGGAAAACGGTGTGGCTGGTAATGGATTCATCATAACCGCACTTGGAGCATCTTCTGGCTAGCTTAGAGTGGCCATCTGAGTATTTGGTGTTACCACATTTCTGGCATTCATAACCTTGCCCCCATTTTAGCTTTTCTAGAAATTTATAGCAGCTGATTTTATCAGGAAAGATCTTGTTAAACTGCTCTAAGGTCAGGTTTTTATTGATCAGCCTGTCCTGAAGGATTTCTTTTATATTATTTTTCAGCTTCCAGTTATCAAGATCTAACAAAGAGTTGATCTTATTAATCTCATTGGTCTGTTCATACAACTTCTGATTGCTCTGCTCTAACAGCAGATTTTTTTCTTCTAGCTGTCGGGTTCTTTTGGCCACCAGATTTTCCAACTCTTTATTGACCTTATCTTTCAGTTTTACATTTTCTTGGTGCTGTATAAGTGTTCTTTTCAGAGCTCTGTCACGGTTATCTTTAAGAATTCTTACCCTATCGCTCAGTGCAAAACTTAGGAATAACATTTCGAACAAGAAACAAATGTGCAAGCTGTAATAAGTAATGATATTAAAAGGCAAAAAGGTGAGATTGAGCAGCGCCTTAAACAAGAAGCCCAGGAATAACATACCATAAGCCATCACGAAAAAACGGGCAGGTTTATAGCCCCTTATCAGTACATAAATGCCTGCATAAAATATAAGTGACAGCGGAATAATCTCTATGTTTCTTTTCTCGAACATAGAGTTATCAATAAAAAGGGCATATAAAAATAGGGCCGTTCTGAGCACAATAGTCCACTGTAATATGGCATGTAGCTTAGGAGCCCTCACTTTGGTATTCAAAAACCTTTGGCCAAAAACTAAAGCCCAGAAAATAAGCAGGAATAGGGCAAAGCCGTAGGCTATCTGGTTCCACTCAGGCGAGGTAGGCCACAGATATTGATAGGCTACACCATCTACACACATAGCATAAACGCCTACACTTAGAATGTAGAAAGTATAAAAAAGATATTTGCTTTCGCGAATGGCTGTGAAAATCAGTAGGTTATATAGACTTATGATCAGAATCATACCATAAAACAGACCGTAGAGGTAATACTCATTGAGCGAATAATGCACAAACCTGTTGATGGTTCTCAAAGCAATTCTTACATCGGCCTTGGTGGCTGATCGAAACATGAAATAAAACTCTTGAGTGCCTTTAAGCTCAGAGTCTAATGGTATTTCGAAGTTTTTATGAAGAAATGGTTTCTGATCAAAATTGTATAAGTCTCCTAAAACAAGTTTTTTATACTTGCCATTTTTATCGGGGATATAAGCTTCTATGTGGTCAATAGTTTGATCATAAAACTCTATAATCCATTGTTTTTGAGTCTGTTCAGGAAAACGAACCTTCATTTTTACCCAATAGGTAGAGCTGGGATCAAAGTCTTTAACGGCAAAATTTTGATTACTTCGAAAAAGCTCAGGTTCTTGTTTTAGCTTTTCGAATGAAGTTTTTCCAGTGGCATCCTGAAAAAATTTCAATTGATTGATAGCCACAATTTCTTCTTCTTGCTCACTGTTAAGTCTGATGGTCTGACTCTCCGCCTCCGCACAAATCAGCAAAAAAAGTATACTGATAGAAAAAATTCTAAGTAGCTTCATGAGAATAAAAAAGTAGGTAACGTTTTCTGTAACAGTGAAAATCGAGAAATAAATCGTTAACCGCCAGTGCAGTAAAGGAAGTAATTACAATTTCATTTCAAAATAATATTCAATTGAAAATTTATTATATTTCATTATAGAATATTTTTTATTGATTGTAAAATCCACTGTAATAAGGGTCTATTGTTAACCTTTGATTTTAATGACTTTTAAACCAGTAATTGCGGTATGTAGCATCCTCATGTTTTGGGTTATTTCTTCTCAAGGAATAGCGCAAAATAATGCACTTATTTTAAATGAGGACAATAGTATAATTGACCTTACTCCTTATTTAAGATATTGGAATACCAGTGAAAACACATCTTTAGAACAAGCCTTAACGCAAGGTGATTTTGCGCCATATGAAGAAGGTAAATCGTTAGATAAAATGCAATGGATTTCTTTTAACATAGAAAATCAACTCCAAGAGACCATGCAAGGCAAGATTAACTTCACCTTTACGGATTGGGTAGATTTCTATGTGTTGGATGAAAATGATCGAGTAATAGATCAGGCGAAAAGTGGTGATTTGATTCATGTAAGTGATAGGCCTGTGAAATCTGGTCTCATGGTTTTTCATGAGATTGAAATTCCCGCGAATGAGATGCGTAAAGTATATGTGAAGCTTAAAAGCACTACT
This sequence comes from Fulvivirga maritima, assembly GCF_021389955.1. NCBI lineage: Bacteria > Pseudomonadati > Bacteroidota > Cytophagia > Cytophagales > Fulvivirgaceae > Fulvivirga > Fulvivirga maritima. The sequence goes on along the minus strand of NZ_CP089980.1, from coordinate 1,588,242 downwards.
AATATTTCTTATCAGTTTAAAAGCTTCACCTTAAAGTCTATAAAATTATACACAGGCAATACTTATTACCTGAGTTTTGAAAAGGAAAAGATATATCAGTCGTTATTCTACGGCGCCCTTTTTATCATGTTCTTTTATAATTTTTTTCTTCTGATCATGGTTAGGAGCTCCAGCTACCTGTACTACATTGTTTTTTTATTTTTTCTTATCGTGTTTTTCTCTTCCAATGGGGGCTATTTAGCAGATACCTTGTTATCAAGTGCACCAAGAATGGACCTTTATATCAGGTTTTTATCTCCGGCTTTTGTTACACTTACCTATCTGTCATTTGCCAGAAGTTTTTTACAAACCCGTAACAGAAATCCAAAACTGGGTAAAGTGACCCTTATGATGATGATTTTGGAAGTGGTTTTAATGATTATCATGTTACTTGGTTTTTGGAAAACAGGACGCACACTGGTCATCATTTCTGCTGCCACTAGTTTCATTCTCATTTTTATATTGGCAATTAAGAATGTCAGGCGTGGTTTTACTCCTGCCCGATATTTTTTGGCGGCCAATGCCCTCTTTTTATTAGTAGGTATTGTGTTTGCCTTAGAACGATTAAGTGGATCATTACCCAATGACTTCGGTCAATATGCTGTCCAGATAGCCATTCTTCTTGAAATAGCCTTGCTTTCTGTTGGCTTGGCCGATAGGATAAATGTGATTAAGAATGTGCTGGCAGAGCAAGCCTTAGAAAATGAAAGGTTAGAAACCCGGAGAGCTCAGGAGAAGAGAAAGATTATACAGCAGAAAAATAAGGAATTGGAAAGGTCTTATGAAGAGCTGGATACTTTTATTTATAAAACGGCCCATGATATAAAGGGGCCGCTGGCCAGGCTTATGGGCTTGTCTAATCTGGCTTTAATGGAGATAAAGGAAAAGAAGGCCAGAGCCTATTTTGATATGTTCTATAAGGATACTAAATACCTTAATAAAATTCTATCGAGGTTATCATCAGTGCATGATATTAGTGCAGCCAGAGTAGATCCGCAGCAAGTAGATGTTAATTCATTATTAGATCAGTTGCTTAGAGAAAATAAATTAAGACTCGAACCATTTACTGTGGAGAAGAGCGTACAGGCAGAACTTGTGGTTTACTCTGACCCGGGCCTATTGAAATTTGTTATTTCTGATTTGCTGGATAATGCCATTAAATTTATTGACCCGGAAAAGGAAGAGCATATTATTGAGATCTCAGCACGAACGGTGGAAGATATGCTTGAAATCAATTTAGTGGATAATGGTATTGGCATAAAAGAAGAAGATATTCCTTCCCTCTTTGAAATGTTCACACGAGCGGCAGCTATTCATGGTTCTATTGGCTTGGGGCTTTATATGGTGAACTTGGCCGCTGCCAGGCTTGGAGGTAGTGTGGTTTTAGTGACTAATGAAGCTAATATTGCTCACTTTAGAGTAAGAATTCCCATCAACTATGCTAAGGAGGAATAAAAAAGGAGCTGCCTCAAAAGTAACACTCACTAATGAAGTAATTACTTTTGAGGCAGCTCCCGAATTGTTAAAATAAGTAAGTTGGTTTATTTAGGCCTCCCTTGATAATTGCATAAATCAAAACAAGATATAAAAGCTGGACTGATTAAGTCCAGCTTTTTTTGTTATAAATCTGAACACCTTCCGCTTTAGCGTCTTCGAAAAGTGCAAAATCGTGAGTGGTTTTATTAATAAATCTGAAGGAATATCGATTTAGAATAGTATAGACACACCGATCCCTGGGGCTTTTCTGATTTAGGTTTAGGCGGCCTGAAGTAGTGGTATGTCTTCTGATTTCTTTTTGCTCATCTTAACAGCATTGGCCATCATAACGGCAAAGAATACATGTATCATTTCTCGTTTTTCTCCCTTAACCTTGATTTTATTCAGGCCGTAAGCCGTTTTATGGGTACCAAAGCTTCCTTCCATCACGGTTGCTCTCTGGTTAGAGATGAGGCTTCTGAGTTTGCTTTCCTGAGGTTTGTTTACCTTGGGGCCTTTCTTTGGAAAGCAAGTGAACACTTTCCTTACTGTTAAATACTTTCTGTTGGCGTTAGTGGCATAAATACGATCCGCCCCCAGCTGATGAAGGGAGCCAAATATCGATCTATGTTTTAAACTACTTATTTTTAGTCTGGTACTTTCATTGAATGCCCTGAACTCCATGGCATCAATAAAGCAGATGCCGTCAACCTGAAGCATGTGGGCTTTCATTCCAAACTCAACCCTTTTAGTTTCTTTGCCTCGTACGATAGGCCTGACATAAGGTCTGGGAAGCGATACTATCCTGTTTTTCAATTCTTTAGCTGGATGATGCTGCAAGAATTGCTGTTGCTCAAGTACCTTCTTTATTGTTTTTAGGTATGATCGCTCTTGAAAGTGAAGCTGTATTTGTGGGTTTTCATTGAGTAAGTACTGCAGCTGTCCAAGCCCTTTGGACAGTAGATATATCAATGCCTTTTTACGCTTGCGTCCAGCTTTGTATGTCTTTTTTCGACTACGATCGTAAGACATCTGCTTGCGTTTTTGATCTATATATTTGGAGCGAGGCCTCTTTACACCTAATATTTTACACCATCTGTAAAGCTGTTTTTCAAACACCCATTGACAACTTTCCCAGATTAGCTTAACGTCGGTAGGAAAACGAATATAACTTTCATAGCAAGTGGCATCCATTAAGAGAACATGCGTATTATTCATATCTCTTTTCCAATGATGAATGAGTACTTCCTGAAGTTGTTGCCAATCAGTATTATCAGCCATATACGTCCTTATTCTACTTAAAATGGCCTTATCCTTAATTCTTTGGTTATCATCCAACAATTTATTGCAAAAAAGCTGAAGGCTCCAGTCAGTATTAAATCGTTCTATTAACTTCTCGTCACTCAGGTTTAAATAAGATTTTAGAAACATTAGACCAAACATGCCTTGGGCCGAAAACCAGCGGGGTGCGCCTGGGCCTCTATTTTCCTTTGGCAAACATTCTGAAAGTTGACTCCAAGGAATAGTATTATAAACCTTACCTAATTTGCTATTCTTGAATAAGTACCATTTTGGAGTTAAGTAATCTTGCGGTTGGAAAAGCTCTTGATCTCTCATATATTGCAGTGTTAATTGTGATTAGGCACTACAATTTAACAAATCAAAAACCCCGAAAAAAGCTTTATATAGCTAATTTCGGGGTTTTATTTTATGCTTTAATACTGATAAGTAACTGTATTTCAGTGTTTTTTATTTAAAAGGGAGGCCCTATTTATATGATTATCCGTAATTAGTCATATGCTGTAATGTTAGCTATAACGAGCCTATCAAAGAGCTTATCACCAAAGTATCGTCTATTGAGTTTGTAAACAAACTCATCGAGATACAATTGAAGGTACTTTCCTTTAATCTTATGGTAGTTCCCTAGAAATGTTCTTTTGGCATTGCTAATGGTGATATGCACCCATTTAAGTGTCTCGTTAGTGGTTTGCTTATTAGATTTCTCAGTAATGTGAAGCTCTATATAATCAGCAATGTTAACATAGGAAGTGCTTTGGTCTGAAAAAACAATACTTTGTTCATCAATGGATGATTGTAATACATGATCTACTTCCTGTGAACTGTGGCCTTTAAGTACTTTAGCTTTGAAATAACGACATTGGCGTTCTTTTTTTCCTGTTTCCAAGTCTTCTAAAGGAGTAGATTCAGCCATTACTGCTACATTTTGTTTTCCTGCCGCTCCTCTACCTCTTTTCCCTTTATTCTTCTCGATCTCAGTTGATTCCACTGTAAAATAGCCCTCATCCATCTCAATCATTCCCTCTAAAGTGTATCTGGAATCTCGATTTCCCATGGCTTTTCTCAGTTTATGAACCATTGCCCATACGGGCTCATATCGTTTCAATCCCAATTGCTTCTGAATCTCCTTGCTGGAAAAACCTTTTTTGGTAACACTCATTAAAAACATTGTTTTGTACCAAACCAGAAAAGAAAGGTTAGAGTCTTGCATGATCGTGCCGCTACGTAAAGAAGTTCTACTTCGGCAAGCTTTACACTCATAGCTCCATCGGCTTTTTATCCAATAATGCTGATCATGACCGCAACGGTGACATATAACTCCTAACTTGTCTCGTTCTCCTTTAAAATGCTCTCTGCATGATTGTTCATCACTGAAGTGGGTAGTGAAACTGAATATATCCATACACTAATTTAATACTTTTTTTACATTATGGGTAATTACGGATAATCATATTTATTTATAAGTTACTTTTACTTTCTTATCCTTTACGGTGAATACAAAATCACCAGGTTCAGTTACTTTTTTACCTTCTGCATTTACGAAAGCCAGGTCTTTGGGAGCTATTTTAAAGCTTACCGTTTTTTCTTCTCCAGGCTTAAGGCTGATTTTCTCAAATCTTTTTAACCTTTTGTTATTAGGAGTAATAGAAGCATATAAGTCGCTTGAATATAATTCAATAGTCACTTTGCCCTCTCTTTTGCCTGTGTTTTTCACTTTTGCAGTAATATTAAGCTCATCAGATTGGCTAAAAATGGTTTTATCAGACTTAAGATCTGTCACCTCAAAAGTGGTGTAGCTCAAGCCATGACCAAACGGCCACTGACCACTAAATTCTCCCAATGTATATTCATTAGGCACATCTTCTTTAATCGCCTCACTGTATTTGAAATCATATTTAATAAGGTCACCAGTGTATCTAGGATATGAATAAGGCAATATACCATTAGGGTTATAGTCGCCTACCAGTACATCTGCAATGGCATCGGCTCCTTTTGTAGAAGGTCTGTAAGCCATTAATACACCAGGGATTTCGTCTACAAAAGAAGAAACAATGCGCGGACGCCCTTCTACTAATACTAAAATTACTTTTTTGCCAGTAGCAATAGCGGCTTTAGCCAGATCTATTTGCTCTTGTGGCAAGGTAAGATCGTTAATGCTACCAGGGCTTTCTGCGTAAGCTTTTTCTCCCAGGCAAAGCACAATATAATCATAACCAGCAGCTTTGTTTTTAAATTGGTCAACATCATAATTCGCTTCAGCGGCATAATCTGAAGTAGATTGGCAAGTCACATTTCCAGCTCCAAGTTTAGCTTCAAGTGCTTGCTTTATAGTTTTAGTGCTATTAGGATATTTGCTGGCATCACTTCCTTGCCACACATAAGACCAAGAGCTGTGTAATGAAGTAACGTCATTGGCAGCAGGGCCTGCTAGTAACACTTTAGCATTTTTAGGTAGTGGCAATACATTATTTTCATTTTTCAATAAAGTCATAGATTCTAAAGCCGCTGTTTTAGCCACTTCTTCTTCTTTTTCTCTATCTACCAATTTCAAAGCTTGCTTTTCAGGATAAGCATTATCAAATAGACCTAAGTCATATTTCAATTTCAGAATTCTTTTTACAGAAACATCTATTCTTGATTCTGATATAGTTCCTTCTTTAACTAATTCTACCAGCAGATCATAAAATGAATAATCTAATGGTACCATGCTCATGTCAAGGCCTGCTTCTACTGCTATTCTTACGGCTTCTTTAGGCGTAGCAGCTATATGATGTCTGGTGTGTAATCTGATTACATCTTCCCAATCAGAAACAGCCACTCCTTTAAATCCTAATTGGTTTCTTAAAACTTCTGTCAGGTAATATTTGCTACCATGAACGGGCACGCCATTAATTTCAGCAGAGTTGATCATAGCTGTTGCAGCATTGGCATCTACTGCTGCCTGGAAAGGAGGTAGCAAGTACTCATTGATAGTATAATCAGTGATATATGCAGGTGTTCTATCCTTACCACTGGCAGGTAAAGAATAACCCAGGAAGTGCTTCAGACAAGCCGCTACAGAAGAGTAAGCGGTAAGGTCATCGCCCTGATAAGCTTTTATTGCCGCGCTTCCCATTTCAGAAACCAGATAAACATCTTCACCAAAGGTTTCTTCAAAACGAGACCATAAAGGCTGTCTGCCCAGGCCTAAAACCGGATCGAAATTCCAACGGATGCCGCTGGCTCTGGTTTCTATAGCGGTAAGGTGAGCGGATTCTTTTACTAGCTCGGGGTTACGAGTAGCTGCCATACCTATGTTATGTGGGTAAAGCACAGCCCCCTGAATGTAATTGGCTCCGTGTATAGCATCTATACCATAAACTAAAGGTATTTTATGCTCCGTTTTTTTAGTAGCAACATCTTGAATGGCCTTTTGAATTTTATGCCATGTTTCTATAGTATAAGCATGCTCTTTTACATTCAATATGGAGCCTACGTGTTTCTCTAATAAAGCATGGTTTAATTTATCTGAATCGATTTCGGTAGTGGAATTGTTTTTTAATATCAGGTCTATAGTAACCTGTGTCATTTGGCCTACCTTTTCCTCGATTGACATTTTGGAAAGCAGTTCGTCTATCTTCTTGTCCGTATCCGCTGCTTTTTTCTGACCATGGCTGTTAGAGCACAAGCAGAATAATAGCATGCCCACCATTGCGAAAAAAGTGGTTTTGGGGTTTGGTTTCATAGCTGAGGGTTTCATGAAAAATTATGTGTAAATAATATATTTAGTTTCTACAGTGAAAATTAATAGTTTTTTGTCAATAAAAATAAAACAAAAGCGGCATAGAGGGTAGACAAATCCACTTTTTTAGGGGGGATAATGTTTCAAAATGAAAGTCAAAAACGGCTAATAACGCGCAGGAAGGTGAAAAGTGGGATGTATTGGACTCGAACCAACGACCCCTGCCCTGTCAAGGCAGTGCTCTGAACCAACTGAGCTAACATCCCATTTTATGGTACCACTAAATAAGCAATTACTTTGATTGCGCACAATGCCTGATGTAAAAAAGCTTCTGCGTAAGAAAACTAATCATTACATTATCCGTATTAAAATTAATATTCACTTTTAAATATTAAATTACATTTAACTTATTAATATTCCTGCTTATGATTCTCTAATTTAATTATTACACTATAAATTAATAATCTATGCTAAACCAAAAATCCAACCTTGTGCTTTCCGGCATTTGTGGTTTTTTACTTCTGTTTGCTGGCGTTGTGTCCGCGCAGGTTAAAAATGTTCAGGAAGGTATTAAATATGTTACCACAGTAGAAGGTATTTCAGAATACCAGCTTTCTAATGGACTAAAAGTCCTTTTATTCCCCGATCAGAGTAAGCCCACCATTACGGTAAATATCACTTATGAAGTAGGCTCAAAGCATGAAAACTACGGAGAAACCGGTATGGCTCACTTGTTAGAACACCTTGTTTTTAAGGGCTCTCCCAGACATGAAGATATTCCTCAAGAACTTACAGAGCATGGTGCCCGCCCTAATGGAACCACCTGGTATGATAGAACCAATTATTTTGAGACCTTTTCGGCTACTGATGAAAACCTGGAATGGGCTTTAGACCTGGAGTCTGACAGGATGGTTAACTCTTACATTTCTAAAGAAGACCTTACCAGTGAAATGACTGTGGTAAGAAATGAATTTGAAATGGGAGAAAATTCACCCATTGGTGTTTTAATGGAGCGTGTAGCTTCTTCTGCATACTTATGGCATAACTATGGAAATACTACTATTGGAGCCCGCGCTGATATAGAAAATGTGCCTATTGATAGACTGCAGGCCTTTTATCACAAATATTACCAGCCTGATAATTCTGTGCTGACCATTGCAGGAAAGATCGATCCAGAGAAAACATTAAAATTGGTTGATAAGTATTTTAGCCCCATTCCTAAGCCAGAACGTGTTTTACAAGATGCCTATACCAAAGAACCTACTCAAGACGGTGAACGCATGGTAACACTCAGAAGGGTGGGAGATATTCAGGCGGTAATGGCGGCATATCATATTCCTGCTGCCTCTCATGAAGATTTTCAGAGCATTGATATCATAGCTGAAATAATGGCGGATGAACCTTCCGGCAGATTGTATAAAAATTTGGTTGATAAAAAGAAAGCTACTGATGTTTATGGTTTTGCTTTTCCGCTTAAAGAGCCAGGCCTTTTATATTTCTTCTCCACCGTGCGTAAGGAGCAACCTTTAGATGATGCCAGTTCCGTATTTCTCTCTACTTTGGATAATGTAGATGTAGAACCGATTACTGATCAAGAAGTAGAAAGGGCAAAGACTAAGCTTTTAAAAGATATAGAGCTAGCTTACAATAGCTCAGATCGTATTGGTTTAACCTTGAGTGAGTACATTGCTTCAGGTGACTGGAGATTATTCTTTATTAATCGTGACCGTTTAAAAGAAGTGACTACTGAAAAGGTACAGGCTGTGGCTAACAAGTATATAAAAAGCTCTAACCGTACAGTGGGCTATTTCATACCTACAGAAAACCCTGAGAGAGCAAAAATACCAGAAACGCCAGATGTAGCGGCCTTAGTGAAAGATTATAAAGGTAATGTAGAGATAGCCGCTGGTGAGGCCTTTGATGCATCGCCATCTAACATAGAAAAGAGGCTTGAAAGAGAAGACGCCAAGAAGGGGCTTAGTGTAGTTTTGCTGCCCAAGAAAAACAGAGGTGAGGCAGTAAATGCTAAGATAACTCTGCGCTATGGCAGCTTGAATAAGCTTAAAAATAAAGCGATGACAGCTGAGTTTACGGCTGATATGCTTAACAAAGGAACGTCTACCATGTCTCGCCAGGAGATTAGTGATAAGTTTGATCAGCTAAAAGCTCAGTTAAGTATTTATGGTAGTTATTCTCAGACTTCGGTATATATTGAAACAGTGAAGGAAAACCTGCCAGCAGTACTTGATTTGGTTGGTGAGATTTTAAAAGACCCATCATTTCCACAAGAAGAGTTTGATAAGTTGAAAGAAGAAAAGCTGGCCAGTGCAGAAGAGCAGCTGAGTGAACCTATGTCATTAGCTTCTCTGGCATTTGATAGAAATTTGAATTCTTATTCTCCTGATGATCCCAGGTATACCCCTACTTTCGAAGAGCAGATAAAATTGGCCAAAGAGACCAAGCTGGAAGATGTGAAGAAGTTTTATAAGGATTTCTTCGGTGCTACCTATGCGGAGGTTTCTATTGTTGGTGATTTTGAAAAGGAGCCTATTAAGAAAAAGGTGTACGATATTTTTGGCAGCTGGAAATCTCCCTCAGAGTTTGAGCGTATAGCCAGCAAATATGTAAAAACTAAGCCTATGAACAAGTCCATTGAAACACCAGACAAGGCTAATGCTATGTTCATGGCCGGTATGCAATTGCCTTTAAGCGATGGCAGCTCGGATTATGCCGCTATGGTGCTGGGTAATTATATGTTAGGTGGTGGATTTTTGAATTCACGATTGGCAACCAGAATAAGACAAAAAGAAGGCTTAAGTTATGGTGTAGGCTCGTTCTTTAGCGCAGCTTCTAAAGATGACTATGCCATGTTTGGTGCATATGCTATTTATGCTCCGGAAAATGCGGAGGCATTAGAAAAGGCTTTTAAGGAGGAAATAAATAAAGTAGTTACTGAAGGTTTTACTAAAGAGGAGGTAGCCGCAGCTAAGTCTGGGTACTTACAATCTCGCCAGGTTACGCGCTCTCAGGATAGATCTTTGGCTTCTATGCTTAATGAATACTTATATCTCGACAGAACCATGGAGTGGGATAAAGATTTTGAAAAGAAAATAGAGTCATTAACAGTTGAGCAAATTAATGCGGCTATGAAAAAATACATAGACGCTGATGATATGATTTATATCAAAGCAGGAGACTTCGACAAAAAGGATATTGAACAGGAAAATTAAAATTCTATAGTGTTTAAAACGAGGTGGTATCAAATGAATATACCTAAAAGTAATTTTGATACCACCTCGTTTTTTTAATCTACCAACCTATAAACAGGGTAGTTCAGGTGTGCTTCTTCGTAGTAAGGCGAGTGCTCATAAATAAAGCTCAGCTGCCTGTAGCTACTAGCGGCAAACTCTTCATCTTCATTTTTCTTTCTTTCAAAGGCTTCTTTTAACTGCGGGTCATTTTGTAAAAGCTCATAGGCAATATCTTCAAAAACGTAAGGAGAGAAGTGCTCTTTTTGCTGCAAAATAGTATCAAAGAAATTCCAACTGAAGTAAGAATCAGGAGCTTGTGGTTCTAGTGTTTCTATCAAAAACCGGCCACCAGGTTGATTGATATAGAAGATGTAATCTCCTTTACGGAAATCGATATTCTTTTTGTCTTTAATTACGTCTATGTCTGTGTGCCTGTAGTGCCCCTCATATGGTCTGGAGGCAGTGTTATAATTTTTAATACGATAACCCTCAACATTAATAATGGTATCATTTTCAAATCTGGAAAACTCTACTTGAGACCATTTTAAACGATCAATAACTTCATGCCAGCCTTGTGGAATAATATAGGCCTTAGGTACTATTACTTCTGTGGTGCCTTTAAAATTATTGTAATAGGGTATTTCTCGGGTAAAGGGCTTTTCTCTATCATAAAAAAGCCTTTTCTGTCCGGTGAATTTACTTTCTATCATTTCTCCTTCATAGCCCTTGAAAGCAAACATTTCCGGATTTTCCTTGTCTATTTCCCAGTCCAGATAGTGTAAATCTCCAGGGTTTAAAGTATAGCTATGGTGTAGTTGTTGAATTTCTTTTCCATCCTTAATCGCCAACTCTATTACGCTTTCTAAGAAATTATAAGTGGCTTCTACCCTTACATCAAAAGGCTTCAGCATGTGTGTTTCTATCATAAAGCCAAGCGTATTGAAAAGTGTGGTATAGCCAGTAGAGTAGCGTGGGTAATCCATAAATTGGATGATGCCTTCAGAATCAGGTGTGGTGTTGAAAACATTCACATACGGAGTGATTTCACTTTTCTTTTCAGTCATTTTTTGCTCAAGAGCAGGAGTAAATTCTTCATGCAGATATCCGCCCATGTCTGCACCTAGCTTGTTATGCTGAGTAGCCAGGTGAGTGATACTGTATTGGTAATCAGCACCGTTGCTCACGTGGGTGTCAATAAAAATATCAGGTAATACCATTTGATAGATCTCATAAAAAGCTCGGGCATTTTTGCTGTCAGCCTTTATGAAATCACGGTTTAGATCATAGTTTCGGGCATTACCTCTAAATCCATATGACTCAGGACCGTTTTGGTTAGCACGACTGTGCTCATTTCTGTTGAGCGCCCCGCCAATATTATATAATGGTATGATGGCAAGTGTAATATCTTTCAACTGCCCTCTTCTTTTTTTATTAGTGGCATAATCTCTCAGCAACATTTCTGAGGCTTCTACACCATCGGGCTCTCCCGGGTGTATGCCGTTATTGATCAGAATAATGGTTTTTCCTTTAGATCGGGCGGCTTCCAGGTCAAAGTTTTTATCAGTATCAAATAGCACCAGATGCAGAGGGTGGCCACTGTCCGTTTCGCCTACCTCTTGCATAGATATATATGGAGACTCAGCAGAGAGCTCTTTGTAGTATTGAATAGTTTGCTCGTAAGTGCCTGTTTGCTTGCCGTCAGATTTCTCAAAAACGGTTTTTAAAAACTTTTTCTGGCCTTGTGTATAAGGAGTTATAAACAAAAGCAAAGAAAGGCATGCGATAAAAAACTTCATTGGCTTAACTTTAAATTTTATATTAGGTAAACTCTGACCCGAGATTAGAGGTTGAAAATTAAATAATAAATAAAAGATTAACAGATGGATTTTACAACAGCGGTTAACGAGATGATTAGAGAGAGACGATCTATTTATACCAATATGTTTTCTGGTGAAGAGGTAGATGACTCCATAATACAAACAATGCTGGAAAATGCTAACTGGGCACCAACTCATAAGCTTACAGAGCCATGGCGATTTACCGTTTTCAAAGGAGAAGGATTGAAAAAATTAGGTCAGTTTCAGGCAGACTTTTATAAGAGTCAAAACGAAGACTCATTTGATGAGAAAAAATATGAAAAGCTGTTATCCAAGCCGTTAGAGTGCTCTCATATTATAGCTATTGGCATGAAAAGAACGCCTATTCTACCAGAAATAGAAGAAGTGTGTGCTACTGCTTGTGCTGTGCAAAATATGTGGCTTACAGCTTCGGCTCATAAAATTGGTTGCTATTGGAGTACTGGTGGCATTACTTTTAATGAAGAAGTAAAGCCGTTTTTTAACCTGGGAGAAGATGACAAGCTGCTGGGGTTTTTATACATAGGTATGCCTAAGTCTGACAAATGGCCACAGGGAAGAAGAAAGGACATTGCAGACAAAGTAGAATGGGTTGTGGAATAGTGGCATAACGCCTCACCACAATGTGAAATCAGTCTACGTAAAGCCTGCCATAAAGGAGGGCTGATACTGCTAATTTGTCATTTAAATCGCCCCGGAACGGGTTGGCACGATTATTTACCTGATGCTACATGAGAAATAAATAGTAACATATTTAGCATCAGGTAAATATATGGAAAATACAATAGCTCTAAACTATTCTGATCTTGCGCTGAAGGATAATGGCCTGATCAAAGAAATAAACCAGGTCTTGGGTTTCAATAATCCTGAAAAGGCCGGTTTAGCAGTAAGTCGTGTTTTACACACCATAAGAAAAAGTTTGTCGTATCAGGAGTCAGCTGAGTTTATTAAGCGATTGCCTGAGTATCTGAAGGTGATGTTTGTAATGAACTGGAAACCTAAAGAGGAGAAAATACAGCTGAGACATCTGGATGAGTTTACTGAAGAAGTGCTCAATGAAGATGATAATAGTGAGCATAAGGTGTTTTTCAAAGAGGTAGATGCCCTTACCGCTGTTATCACCGTTTTAAAAACGCTAAATAAGCATGTGGACTTGTTGAATTTTCCTAGCTTTCATTACAACTTAAAAAGAGAGCTGCAGGAAACTATGCTGGAGGTAAGCTCAGCCGCTTAAATTAGTGACATTAGAATCTGATCACTAATTGCCAGCGAAAAGCCCAAAGCCACCTTAATGAATATTGCTTGCAGCCACTTTCGGTTAAGACTTTTTGAATATCCTTTTTTCGAAATGATCTTAATACAGAAAGAGCTGCATCATATTTTACCATCGGCGATTTTGAGAAAACCGATGTTAAAATTTTTATAGAATAGAATGCAAACCAATGCCGGTGTAAATCATTGATCACCAATCCCATCTTAGCTTGCTCTTTAAATTGCTTTAAAAGTATTATTAATTCTTCATCAGTAAAATGGTGGGTGAAGAGTGTAGAGGTTATAATATCACAAGGAATATTTTTAAAGTCTTCAGAGAATATATTCAGGCACTTGAAACTAATCTCTTCGTAATCTTTGCTGTTGTTTTTAGCCCATTCAATAATATTAGGGTTAGCATCAATCCCGATGAGCTGAAGCTTTATATTTCTTTTTCTGCCCCAGTTGGCCATGCGCTTAAGCATATCTCCACTCCCACAGCCTAAATCAAGGATAACCAGGGGAGACGAACTTAACTCTTGACGTGACACCAATTTGGAAAGTCCGTTGGTGGTAACATAGTTGCCTCCCAGCCATTTATTGATCACCTCCAGCTCCTTGAGCGTCTGCTCTATTACCTGGCCTGAGCTGTTAAGGTCATCCATAAGTTCAGGATCATTGCTACGGTGGTCAAATTTTGAGGCCATATAAGTTCTGTTAACTGATGATATTTAAAATCATGCTTTCAAGCGTAAGGCCAGGGCCAAAAGCCAAGGACAGTAGCTTTTTATTATTATCGTCGGCCGTTAGGTTTTTCATTATCTCATGAAGCACAAAAATGATTGTGGCAGATGACATATTGCCATACTGTTTCAAAATCTGATAGGCAAAGCGATTATCATCTCTGCTTATAGCCAGTTGGTTTTCTATCACTTCAAGTATTTTCTTTCCTCCCGGATGAATAGCATAATATTGAAAAGTTTCAATGCTTAATTTTTGCTTTAATCGATTAGTTAAAAGCAGAATATCTTTCTCTATCAGAGAAGGGATGTAAGATGATAAGCGCATTTCAAAACCATAATTACCAATGCGCCAGGCCATATCTTTTTTGCCCCCAGGGTTAAGGTCACAGTGAAAAGCCATAGCTTGCAAGGCAGGTTTGTTTGAAGGTTTTCCCTCCATTATTAAAGCTGCGGCTCCATCTCCGAAAATGGCATTGGCCAGCAGGTAGTCTTCAATCTTTTCTTTTTGAAAATGAATACTGCAGAGTTCCACGCAAATAATAAGCACCTTAGCTTCTGGCTGAGCCAGACAAATAGAACGGCCTGCTTTTATAGCGTTAAAGGCCGCATAGCAACCCATAAAGTTAATGCCTGTTCTTTCTACCGTGCTATTTAATCCCAGTTGATCAATTAGCTCTATATCAATACCCGGAGCATACATGCCTGTGCAGCTTACGGTAATAAGATGGGTTATTTCTTCTCTTTTTATTCCTGCAAGTGCTTTTTCGGCGGCTTCTGCCCCGAGCTTTTTTGCCTCTCTCTGAAATAAGTGAGATCGGCTTTCTGTAGTAGGAAAAGGTTCCAGATCATCGGTGTCCGGGTAAAAATTTCTTACATTTTGAGCGGCATAATCCTGAATAACCGAATACCTGTTTTGTATGCCTGTAGCCCGATAAAGCATTTGTAGCTGCCGGCTTTCAGTTTCATTCATTTGGTGAGCTTTGGACATAAATTCCCAAACCTCAGCCTGTGGTATTTTGTATTTAGGATTGGCGGTGCCTGTGGCAGTAATGTATACGTTCATTCATTCAATAATACTAAAAAATCAATATCTTGGAGAAAACTAATTTTTTTATGTTTAAGAAATCTTCCTGGCTGCACTTAAGAATACCATTTTCTTTTTTTCTTCTGCCTGTTTTTCTATTTGCTCTCAGTATTTCACCAAATATTAAGGAAAGTAACCTCCTCATTGTTTTTCTTTCTTTACATTTTTTTCTATACCCTGCCAGCAATGGTTATAATAGCTATTTTGATAAGGATGAGAAGAGCATTGGAGGACTTAAAAATCCACCGAAGGTTTCTAAAGGGCTTTATTACCTGGCATTAGTTTTTGATATCATCGCCATTTTGTTGGGGCTTTACATCAGTTGGCCATTGGCTATCATGTTATTCGTATATGGTTTGGTGTCGAAAGCTTATAGTCATCCTTCTATCCGTCTTAAAAAATATCCATTGCTTAGCTGGTTCATCGCGGGTTTATTTCAGGGGGCTTTTACCTTAGTTATGGCATATATGGGGCTTAATGGTTTTGGCTTTAATGTGTTTTTATTGCCTCAGGTGGTTATTCCGGCCATCTTGAGCTCTCTGATTTTATGGGGCTCCTACCCTATGACTCAGATTTACCAACATGAGGAGGATGCTAAACGGGGAGATAATACGCTTAGTTTGAAATTGGGTATCAAGGGCACTTTTTATTTTACTGCCGCCGCTTTTTCCGTGGCCGTAGCTGCTTTTGTGTTTTATTTTATGGAGTATCAGCAAATTAAATATGCCTGGATTTTTGTGGGCAGTATGTTTCCTGTAGTGATGTACTTTGCCTTTTGGTACTTGCGAGTTCATCAAGATAGTGCTAAGGCTGACTATAAACATACCATGTGGCTTAATATGATATCAGCGATATGTCTTAGTGCCTTTTTTATCTATTTTTTTATAGATAGAACTCAGATTTTACAGGCTATTAAAGGGTTTTAAAATACATCGCCATGCGTTTGCTTCATTATGAAATTGCCAATGGCCGGTACTTTATTCGCCAGGTCTACACTCAATTCTGAAGCCCAAGTGTGGCCGAATAATTTTTGTATTTGTCGGCCTTTCCAAAGTCTGTTTTTAAATAACTGATTCCATGCTTTAGTATAGGCTTTTTCAAGAATGAGTTGTGCATCTTTTTCGAGAGCATATTTGATAATGACCTCACTAAGGATTTTTGCCGAATGTATAGCCATAGCCATGCCATTGCCACATAGCGGGGTAATCATACCAGCCGCATCTCCGCACATAAGCATGTGGTTAGTAACCGGTTCTTTGGTTTCAAAAGATATTTCATTGATAACCAATGGCTTTTCAAATACAAATTCGGCTGAAGTGAAAATTTCTCTAAGAAATGGATTGGCGTATAATGTGTTTTCCTCCATTTCCGAAATGGTAGTTTTTAAATTGCTGCGAGCGGTGAGGTAGCATAGGTTATAAGCATTGCCTTCTACTTTGTTTATACCACAATAGCCATCTTTAAAATTATGTAATGAAATCAGATCAGCAGGTTGATCCGGGTATTTAATGTGATATTTCACTCCCATGTAAGGAGATCTTTTGCTGAAAAACGGTCTCTTCATTACTTGGTCAAGCTTTGAGCGCTTGCCATAGGCTCCTATCACAAATTGGCCTTTTTCAATGGCTCCGCCTTGTAATTCTACTTCAAAATGATCTTGAAGGTATTGTACATTCTGCACCTTTTTGCCGGTGATGAAAGTGACACCGGCTGCTTGGGCTTTCTCATAAAAATATTGATCTAAAGAGAAACGGCTTATACCGAAACCTCCCAAATCCAGAGGGAGTCTTAATTCTTTACCAGTAATAGAGCTAAGTTGAAAATGATTGAATGTGGCGGCTCCCAGTTCCTCAGGGTGTATGCCCAGAGTGCTTAAAAATGGCCTGACTTCATTAGAAATATATTCTCCACAAACTCGGTGAAACGGATAATTTTTTTTCTCTATTACTAAGGTTTGGAAGCCGGAATTTTGTAAATCCATAGAGCAAATCAACCCTGATAACCCGCCACCTATAATGATTATTTGTCTCAAAACCAGATTTTAGTTAGATCAGTACGGTGTAATAAAAATGAGCTTTTAGTCATTAACAAATTATTCGATTATCCGTTAACCATTTGAAACATCACAATCTATGCAAGCCTTAACAACTCCGGATAAGAAAAGAGACTCTTTGAATATCTTCTTAGTAGGTAATAATCCTATTGAGCTGGGTCACATCTATGATAAACTTAAGCAAATTAAGCACAAAACCTATCATGCAGAGATAGGCTTTAATCTTAAAGGGCTGTATAAAAAGATTATTAATTCTAACCCCAGCTGCATTTTAATTGATGATAATTTTGACAGGAGTTATATGAAGAGCCTGGTGAAAAGGTTGTCTTCAGGTATGAAAACTCGGCATATTCCTATTACCATCATTAAAAACTCAAATTATTCTGAAGCCTACCTGGCTGATGCGCAAGAGTATATTCTTAAAGATGGCATTACCTCAGAGTCATTATCAAGATCCATTTTGAATGCTATTAAATTTAAGAGCATGCATGCTTATCTGTATAAGCAGTATAAAAAGGAGAAGTCAAGAATAACGCAATTCTTTTCTAAATAAGGCTGTGTAAACGAAATTTGAAGGCTAGTTTTTCATTACTTCTTTGAATAACTAGCTTTATTTTTTTGTTCTCTTTGGAGTTCAAAATACTATTAATGACGTTCAGGTGTAATGAAGCGGCATCCATGCCATTGATTTTCAGAATGAGGTCACCTTTCTTAAGGCCGGCCAAATCTCCAGATGAATTTTTTCTTACTTCTACTATTTCAAAAGTACTGAGCAAGCTGCCTTTTGCTTTTACAGTGAGCCCGCTCATATTATAAGAAAATCGATCTTTATAATCTTTGCTTGGTTTGAGAAACAGTTTTTCTTCGGGAAAATCAAAAACAGTGATGAACCTGGTTAATATTTCGCCTCCTATACTTCCATTTCTGTTAGTGCCGGAGCTTTTCAGGCTATCAAGAAAATCATGGTCATCAGGGAAGCTGGTTATTACATCTTCCCAGCAGATTTTATCTTCTAGCTGGAGCATAGGTATCCGGGCTATCTTACCTTTCATTACACCACCGAGGCCTCTTCCTAATATGGCATTAATATTATTTTCAGGAATATAAATGTCACTTTCACTATTGGGGTCCAGTCTTAATCCGTGGCTGGCACCCGAGTCTACCATAAGCCTGGCGCTGTGCACATCATTAGGCCCATAAATAATGCGGCCGGTAATGTAAGGCTTGGTATCATGCACGTCCATGGGTATTTCTCTATATTTTCTACCAGGCTTAAAATGCTTTGGCGTAGTGAGAGTCATTATTTTACGATCATAATCGATTTTTACCACAAAGCGGCTAAAGAGCTCATAACCTAATATGCCATGTACATCGGTGCCCAGATAATTTCTTAGCTCCAGGTAATCTTCTGCTAACACTAGCAAGGCATGTCCTCGGCCTGTTACGCCGGGCAGGGTTATAGATACATTGTTAGTGATGTAAGCGTCTATAAGTTGCTCTCCGCCGAGTCCTGAAATAGTGTATTTTTTTGAATACGAAAGGTTAATGATATCTCCAAATGCCTTTTCGGTGAGTATGCTGGTTCTTACGCCCGTGTCAATAATAAATTTTAGAGGCAGTTCATCATTAAGCACTACCGGCACTATAATTAGGTTATTATAGATTTCAAACGGTATTTCAACTTTCTTTTTATTATTACTAATGCTGAAGCCTAACTGCTGCGCATAAGAAGGACAAGCCAGATAAATAAATAGTGAAATTATGGCTGTTGTATAGGTCTTCATGCACTTATGCGTTCTTACTAAAATTTAAGCAATTTTTAGCAGTTATGTATGATGCCTGCCGTTCATTTTGTGTTTATTTAATAAACCTAACCGCTCTAATCATTATCTCTTCCGCAGTAAGCGCATGATGTTTACATTGGCCCCGATATAACTGTATATCAAACTGCTTAATATGCTGATTATAAGTGAGAAAATCATAATAATAGCGAGGTCTATGTAATGCAGGATGTAGCTATGAGGTATACCAGAAAGTACTTCTATGAATTTTTTATTGTTATAAATAATTAGGCAAAGTATAAGAGCCAGAAAGGAGTTTAGCAGGTGGCCTAGAAAGTGTAATTCGAAGAGGCTTTTTATGTTGGCTCCAAATATTTTTCTCATCCCCATTTCTTTGCGGTGACCATGCTCTGGCATAATCTGTATAAGTACGCCTGATATAAAAAATGAAATGGCCGCCAGGCTAAAAGAAATGTGAGCCATGCTACTTCTGCAAAGGCTTATATTTAATAGCAGAGATAGATCTCCCAGGCTCAGTAGAACAATGGCAGCCAACCTAAATGGCAGGTTGCTTTTGAATTTTCGAATAGTAATTATGGCATTTTTTTTAAACATATTGCTCCCCTTTCATAGTCTTAATTCAAAGAGCGTACCATTAACCTTTTATGCCTAATTGGGCTTTTAAGGCAATTTTATTTTGAGTTTCTGTACGATCATAGCCCATAAGAGCGTTCAATATTGAACAATGAGAGGCTTATGATAATTATATTAATCAGGAGCTTTAAACGTGCTAATTGAATAGGATTTGGAGACCCGATTATCAAAATATGATATTGATAATTCTCATTCAGACCAAAAATATCAAGTAAATTAGCCCTGAAATACGATAATGGATCAAAAACGTATCCGATATTGAAAACTATCGTATGGTATTTGTGGGGAGAATAGTAACAAAACGCGTTATTAAGACCTATAGCTTAACTAAAACCTAATGAAACTAAAGAATATACTTATAGCATTTGGCTTGAGCATTATTTTCATACCTGCCTTTGCTCAGAAAACAACACTTTTTACTCAGGACAGCTCCGTATATGCCATAGGAGATATTGTGGAGGGCAAGAAAACCGGCAAGTGGCAATTTTTCAATAAGGATAATGTAAAAATTGAAGAAGGAAAATTTGAGAATGATAAGCGGGAAGGCGTTTGGAATATTTTATACCCTAATGGCAGAATCATGGCCAAGGTAAAATATGAAAATGGTGAGCCTCAAGATTATTTGGAGTACGATCAGCGTGGTACTACCGTTGAAGCCGGGCAGTTTGAGAATGGTTTGAAATCTGGTGTCTGGACCAGCTATCACCCCAATGGAAAGGTAAAGGCTAAGGTAGAGTACGAAGAAGGCAAGAAAAAAGGTGTAACCAGGGAGTTTGACTACTATGGTACGCTTATGCTCGAAGCCGAATATGCTAATGACACTACCGATGGGGATTGGAAGCTATATAATGAATATGGCAAACTTGCTGTAGATGGTGACTATAGTAATGGTATAAAAGTAGGCACCTGGAAAGAGTTTTATGAATTTGGTCAGCTAAGGGCAGTTGAACATTATAAGCTGGGATCACCAGACAGTACATGGTTAGAATATTCGGTTAATGGTCAGGTGCTATCAGAAAAGCATTTTAAAAATGGCAAACCAGAAGGAAAATGGAGAGAGTATTATCTCGATGGAGATTTGAAATCGCTCAGTTTTTATAAGTATGGATTGCAGGACAGCGTATACCTTACCTTCTTTGAAAATGGCAAGCCTGAGATACAGGGAGTATATGAATATGGACTAAAAGAAGGAAATTGGAGATTTTTTAATGAAAAAGGTTACTTGTTGGAAGAGGGACATTATTTAAACGGAGAGCAGAGTGGCCAGTGGTTTACTTATTATGATAAAGGAGAGCTCAAAAGCATAGGTTCTTTTGAAGCGGGTCTTGAAAATGGTAAGTGGGGCATATTCCATACTACAGGTTTACTTATGCAGGAAGAAGAATGGGTTTCCGGTATGCTCATGAGTGTAAGTGACTACTATACCATATACGGAGATACCCTTTCGGCAGGAAATTTAAAGAACGGCACTGGCCTTAAAATCAATTATTACATTGATGGACAGAAGGAAATAGAGTGCGAATTTAAAAATGGATTGCCTGATGGTAGCTGGAAGTACTATTACCATAATGGAAAACTGGCAGAAGAAGGTCAATTTGAAAATGGCCTAAAAACAGGTACATGGACTTATTATTATGACAATGGGAATAGACAATCATATGGAGAATATAAAGAGGGGGAGGAAACCGGACGCTGGCTATACTACTATAGAAACGGTTCATTGCAAGACTCGCAGACGTATGAATAAAAGGATGGGAATCAGGTAATGAAGAACCTAATTGTTTTTGTTGGTAGCATAGTGGCTATCATTGCCATATTTCTAGTTGTTTTTAGGATTTACACAAAATCTTTCAGTCCGCAAGACACTGTTACTTATGAGAGTGATAGCGTGACTATGGAAGTGAAATACAGCAGGCCATTCATAAAGGATAGAGTTAT
Source organism: Fulvivirga maritima (assembly GCF_021389955.1). Lineage (NCBI taxonomy): Bacteria > Pseudomonadati > Bacteroidota > Cytophagia > Cytophagales > Fulvivirgaceae > Fulvivirga > Fulvivirga maritima. The sequence continues at coordinate 1,567,096 of NZ_CP089980.1, read as the reverse complement.
TTTTGGAGAACTGGTTCCCTACGGTAAAGTTTGGAGAACCGGTGCTAATGAAGCCACTGTTCTAACTATAAATCAGGATTTAAAAATCAATGGAAAAGAACTAAAAGCTGGTTCTTATTCTGTTTTTACTGTGCCCGGCAAAGACTACTGGCAGGTGATGTTTAATAAGGAAACAGGTCAGTGGGGTATCGATGTATTTTCTCAATCTGCCAATAGAGATCCAGAAAAAGATGCTTTAGTGCTGCAAGTGAAGCCTATCTATACTTCTAATGTGTTTAATCAGTTTACCATAGCTTTAGAAACTATGGGAGATGAGGTAGAAATGATCATGATGTGGGAAAATACATTAATTGTAGTTCCTTTTTCAATAAAATAAAGAAGCCCGACACTCGAAACCGGGCTTCTTACCATTCTACACATATCAATCTTAACTCATCATCACATCTTTTTATTTGAAAAGGCCACTATGGGCAGTGCTTTCTTCCCCTCAGTTAAGTTCAGTGGTTACTTCCTACTACCATTGCTACCTCACACTGTAAAATACTCTTACAGCTAACTACTGAACCTTTTCTCCTCTTCTTATGCACTGCCCATGGCCAATTTCTTAACAGAATCTGCTGTGTTCAACCCTACTTTCTCAACCTCTTGATCTCCACTAATTCCATCTCCTCAAATCGTTTCGAGCCACTACTTTTCTAAATCACCACTACCTTGCTCTTTCCTCTTTAGTTTTGATCTGTACTTACTCTTTTACAGCAGACCTGTTAAAAATTTCATTTATCACTTACTATCTTCTTAGAAACATATATGATTATGAACGCCACCATTAATAGTAATGAGATCATTCTTCTTCACATTTTACTTTACACGCTCACCCATTACTATCTTAAAATTTTGGTGGCAATCAGTTCATAATCTATGGGAGTATATGTTCCATCTCCATTTTTCAATTAAATCAATTTAATACTCTATAGTCATAAGATGTGCCTAAACTTTAAATGGTTGATATTCAGAAATATGTGTGTTTGGCATACTTTAATTCTTTCCATTACAGGAAGTTTCTTCCGTTTTTCGGAAATAAGGTTTTGATGCTTATTGTTGCTATTTTGTGAGTAAGCAGCTAAGAACTATTCAGGAATGAGGTAAAATTTTTATAGCTTAGTTCGGATGATAGGTGTATGCTATGTACTATTTATGTAACTACTGTTTTACTAAGATTGAAGATTATGAAAAAGCATTTTTTAGATTTATTCCGATATAATGAATGGGCTAATAACCGCCTGCTGATCACTCTGGAAGATAGCCAGGTAAAAGATGATAAAATTATGACGCTCTTTAGTCATTTGCTTTCTGCTCAAATCATCTGGATAAATAGAATAAAGGACCTGCCCACCTCACCCTTTCCTTTATGGGAGCAGTATAAGCTCAATGAAATAAAGAGTATGAATGAGGAAAGCAACCGTAATTGGCGCGACCTTATAGAGAAGCATCCCAGAGAGACTTTCGAGGAAATGATTTTCTATAAAAATACTAAAGGCACTAAATACGAGAGCACGCTTAGAGAAATTATATCGCATGTGCTTAACCATAGCACTTACCATAGAGGTCAGGTTATGAGTAGATTACGGGAGTTGGATTTTGCCCCGCCAGTTACTGATTATATAGCCTATTGCAGGCAAAAGTGATAAACACTAGGTTAGTTTTTCTGTTAGAAGCATACTATTACCATTTAATCTAAACCAATATGAAAAAGATAGGAAAATTAGTATCGCTTCTATTACTTATTAGTTCGGGGTTATATGCTCAGAAGACGCTGGACCAAAATATTACGGTATGTCAAACTTCTGCTACTGAAAGCTTTGCGTTGTTTGCTTCTAATGAAGATTTTAAAAAGGAGCATATGAATCCCATACCTTTCAAATACAAAGAGCAGGCAGGAGAAATGATTACTTTTGAAACGCCTGATGGTAAAAAGGCCAGGGCTTATCTGGTAAAAGCCAATACGGATATCGACAACTACATTTTCATTTTTCACGAATGGTGGGGGCTTAATGATTACATAAAAAAGGAAGCCGATAAATACTGGCATGGGTTTAATAAAAACATTAATGTGTTAGCCATTGACCTGTATGATGGTAAGGTAGCTACTACCAGAGAAGAAGCTTCTAAACTAGTGGGTTCGGTTTCAACAGATAGAGCTGAGGCCATTATAGAAGGAGCAGTATCCTATACGGGAATAAGTTCTGAAATTGCTACTTTGGGTTGGTGCTTTGGTGGAGGCTGGGCACTGCAGGCCGCTATGATAGCCGGAGAGCAGACTCAGGGAGCCGTGATGTATTATGGAATGCCCGAAAAGGATGAAAGTAAGATCGAGACAATAGAATTTCCGGTTTTAGGAATTTTCGCTAAGCAAGATGGGCACATTACTCCTGAGATAGTAAATACCTTTGAGGAGGACATGAAAAGTGCTTCTAAATCTATAGAAATTCATTTTTATGATGCCGTGCATGCTTTTGCTAACCCCAGTAATCCTGATTATGATAAAAAGGCGGCTGAAGATGCATATCATAAATCAATAGGGTTTTTAAAACGGGTGCTCGATTAATCTATTTCTATACCCACTGTCAATGTCATGTACCTTTTCTGATTATTATTAGTAGGAAGTAAGGTACATTCCGTTTACTTTGCAAGATGGTGGGTTAGTAACATTGTCTATTAATGTCTATAGTTAAAGCTTTTTGGCAGATAATATTTGTCATTTTTTCGTCTACTTTCTGTTTTTTTTTCACTTTATGCCCAAGATCTGTCTCAAATAAATAAAGGCCGACTTGACTTGTCACAGAAAGATATCAGTGAATTAGGAACCCTTGACCTCTCTGGTGAATGGGAATTTTATTATAATCAACTTCTCTATTCAGAAGATTTTATAGAGGGCGTAGATACTGCATATGCAGAAGTACCAGCCATTTGGAATGATATGCGCTATAAGGGTATCATGTTAAATGGGCAGGGAGTTGCCACTTATCGTCTTGTTATTAATAAGAAGCCTGCAGATAATTTGTTAGCTGTATATGTGCCGAATGTGTATACAGCCCATCGTTTGTATGTTAATGGGCAGTTGATAGCACAGAATGGTAATGTAGGAAAATCAAAAGATGAGGTAAAGCCAGAGTGGCGACCTATCTACAAAACCTTCATTTGTGAAGGAGACCAGCTGGAGATCATTTGGCAGGTGGCCAATTTTCATCATCATAGAGGCGGTATTCATAAGCCACTAAAATTAGGAGTGCCGGAGCAATTGGCTCATAGTCAGCAGAATCTGGTCGCCGCCAATATACTTTCTGTTGGGGGCTTATTAGTATTAGGTTGTTTCTTTATAGTATTCTTCTTTATAAGGAAAAGGCAGTTGGCTACATTGTACTTTGGCATTTTCTGTTTGCTTTGGGCCGTGAGAGCACTATTTTCAAACCTTTATCTGATACCAGAGATAGTGAGCTTACCCTGGAATCTTTCTATAAGAATAGAATATTTATCTCTTTATGCCAGTGCTTTGGTGGGCGTGCTTTTCATTACCAAATCTTTTCAGAATATGGTAAAGGGTCTTATTAAATGGATCATCATTACTATTAATTATATTTTTATAGCCATCACCTTAATTCTTCCTCCTGTTTTCTTTACTTCACTTTTGCCAGCATATCAATTCTTTTTAATGATTAACCTAATTTACATCATGGTGATCATCGTTCAGGCATTATTGAATAAGCAGAAAGAGGCTTGGTTCAGCGCAGCAGGTATTTTAGTGGGGATATTATCTTTTGCTTATGAGCTCACGGCTTATATTTTTATGTTTAAGGTCAATGTTGTAGTGGTTAACTTAGGTTATCTGGCTATATTTTTTCTCAATTCATTAGTTATAGCCTATCATTTTGTAATTGCTTATCAGAAAATAAATCATTTGGAGCGGGAAAAAGAAGATTCTTTTAGCCGATTAAGAGGCATCTTTTAACGGGTTTCTGCAGGGCATTATCAGATGAATTATAATTTAAATTTGCCATCTGTTAGGTCAATTAGCTACCTTTATGCCTTATGAGTAAACCCGAGAAAAAACTTTTCCTGTTAGATGCTTACGCATTAATATATAGAGCCCATTTTGCCTTTAGTAAAAGCCCTAGAATTAGTTCTAAAGGGATTAACACCGGCGTAATGTTTGGTTTTACCAATACCCTTTTGGAAGTCTTGCATAAACAAAAGCCCACTCACATAGCAGTAGCTTTTGATACTTCAGCTCCTACCTTTCGGCATGAGCGATATGTGGAGTATAAAGCGCACCGTGAGGAGACTCCCGAAGATATTAAGACGGGTATTCCGATAGTGAAAGATATTGTAAGGGCATTTAACATACCTGTGATAGAGCTAGATGGCTATGAGGCTGATGACATTATAGGTACTTTATCTAAAAAGGCCGCTGAAAATAATTTTGAGGTGTTTATGATGACTCCCGATAAAGATTATGGTCAGCTGGTGCAGGAGCATGTATACTTATATAAGCCTGCCTACATGGGTAATGCGGTAGATATTTTAGGCGTAGAAGAGGTCTGCAAAAAGTGGGACATAGAATCTGTAGATCAGGTGGCGGATATGCTGGGTTTACAGGGAGATGCTTCAGATAATATTCCTGGTATACCGGGAATCGGCCCGAAAACCGCTGCTAAGCTTATAAAAACTTATGGCTCAGTAGAGAATCTGGTAGAGCATGCAGATGATCTTAAAGGTAAGCAGAAAGAGAATGTACAGAATTTCGGAGCTCAGGGAATACTCTCTAAAGAACTGGCTACTATCAATACTGAAGTGCCGGTAGAGTTTAATGAAGAAGACCTATTATACACTGGTCCTGATAAAGAGAAGCTACAACCTATTTTTGATGAGTTGGAATTTAGAACCTTACTTAAAAGAGTTTTTGGTGAGGAGGCTTCTTCCGCTAGCGCTTCAAGTGCATCGTCATCAGGGCAACTTTCTATGTTTAGTGCCGAGAGTAAACAGGCTATAGAGGTAGAAGAAGAAGTAGTAACGGAGAAGAGCACAATAAAAACGGTGGCTCATGAATACCATCTGATCACTACCCCGGAGAAAAGGAAGGAGCTTGCTACTTATCTTAAAAAGCAAAAGGAATTTTGTTTCGATACCGAGACTACTAATATTGATGCCGTAGAGGCAGAAGTAGTAGGTATTGCTTTTTCATATGTAAAAGGGGAAGCGTTTTATGTAAGCGTGCCTTTAGATAGAGAGCAGGCCAAAGAGGTGCTAAATGACTTCAAAGAGGTTTTAGAAGATACTGATATTGTTAAAATAGGCCAGAATTTGAAATATGATATTCTGGTTTTGAAGAAATATGATATTCATGTGCAAGGGCAGCTTTTCGATACTATGCTAGCTCATTATGTGCTGGAGCCCGAAACCAAGCATAGCATGGATATGATCGCAGAGCAATACCTAAATTATATACCTGTTCCTATTTCTGACCTGCTGGGGCCGAAAGGCAAGAAGCAGTTAAATATGAAAGACCTTGCGCCTGAGGAGGTAGTGGAGTATGCTGGAGAAGATGCTGATATTACTTTACAGCTAAAAGAAGTGCTGGATAAGGAAATCAAAAAGGAAGAGAAATTAGCAGAGCTTCTTGATGAAGTGGAATACCCGCTGGTGCCCGTACTTGCTGATATGGAGTTTGAGGGAGTGCGAATAGACAAAGATGCGCTGGTTGATATGTCTAAGGAGTTGCAGGAGGCTAGCTTAAAAGTGCAGCAAGAGATCTATGAATTGGCAGGACAGGAATTTAATATTGCTTCTCCTAAGCAACTTGGGGAGGTGCTTTTTGATAAGCTTAAACTGGTAGATAAGCCTAAAAAGACTAAATCAGGTCAGTATGCTACTGGAGAAGAAATATTGAGCCGATTAGCTTCTGAGCATGAGATATGCAGCAAAATTCTTGATTTTAGAGAATACCAAAAGCTGAAGTCTACTTATGTAGATGCTTTGCCTAAGCTAATTAGTGGTGATGGTCGGGTTCATACCGATTATGGTCAGGCAGTGGCAGCTACAGGAAGACTTAGCTCTAATAATCCTAATCTTCAAAACATTCCTATCAGAACTGAGAAGGGAAGAGAAATAAGAAAGGCCTTTGTTCCCAGAGATGATAATCATGTGCTGCTGGCTGCCGATTATAGCCAGATAGAATTGAGAATAGCGGCCTCTTTTGCGAATGATAAGGACATGATAGCTGCTTTTAAAGAAGGCAGAGACATTCATGCTACTACCGCGGCTAAAGTATTTAATGTGCCGGTAGAGGAAGTAGATTCGAATATGAGAAGAAAGGCCAAAGAGGTGAATTTTGGTATTATATATGGAATTTCAGCTTTTGGCTTATCGCAAAACCTAAACATACCTCGATCTGAAGCTAGTGAGATCATTCAATCATATTTTAAGGAATTTCCTTCAATAAGGGATTATATGGATGCTTGTATTGAAAAGGCTCGTGAAAAGGAATATGTGGAGACCATAAGAGGCAGAAGAAGGTATCTGAGAGATATTAACTCTAAAAATGCTACCATGCGTGGCTATGCTGAGCGAAATGCTATTAACGCTCCTATTCAGGGTAGTGCGGCAGATATTATTAAAATAGCTATGGTAAAAATTCATCAATGGCTACGCGATGAAGGCCTGAAAACCAAAATGATTATGCAGGTGCATGATGAATTGGTGTTTGATGTGCCTAAAGATGAACTGGAAATAGTGCAGCCTAAGGTGATAGAGCTAATGACTTCAGCCGTGAAGCTTGAAGTGCCTATGGATGTAGAAGCTGGCGTAGGTGACAATTGGCTTAAAGCCCATTAATTCTTTTACCGGTAAATTTCTACGGTTCACTCCATAAATTGGGTGGTTGAGGAGGTTTCGCTTTTTTCGTTTTGTTTAGGATGTGATCTTTGTAGCATATCTGATGGAAACCATGAAAAAAGCAAACCAAACCGGCCTTCTCATTTTTGGAATTCTGATAGCTCTGGTCATAGTGGTGTTATTCATTTAGCAAATCATAACTGATTAAATGAATATCCCCTATTTTTGAGTATGAACACCAAACCGACCGCTCAAGAAATTGAAATGGCACACGATCGTGTGGCTCCTTACATTCATTACACTCCGGTTTATTCATCGGAAAGCATTAATAAAATAGCAGGAACACAAATTTTCTTTAAGTGTGAAAACTTTCAGAAAGTAGGTGCTTTTAAAGCACGTGGAGGCATGAATGCTGTGTTGTCTTTATCAGATGAAGAGAAAAGTAAAGGAGTGGCAACTCACAGCTCCGGGAATCATGCTCAGGCTGTAGCCTTAGCCGCTCAGTTGCAAGGCATACCTGCTCATATTGTTATGCCTTCTAATTCTGCTAAAGTGAAGATGGATGCCGTGAGAGGCTATGGTGCTAACCTCATAGAATGTGAGCCCACCCTTCAGGCTAGGGAGGACACTTTGCAGCAGGTAATTAATGAGACTGGTGCTACTATGATCCATCCGTATAACGATTATCATATTATTCAGGGACAAGCTACAGCGGCCAAAGAGTTAATAGAATCAGTAAATGAGCCTTTAGATTATATTCTAGCTCCTGTGGGTGGTGGAGGTCTTTTGAGCGGCACCTCGCTCAGTGCGCATTATTGGTCAAATAGCACCAAAGTGATTGGTTGTGAGCCCGAGGGTGCTGATGATGCTTTTAGGTCTTTTCAAACCAAAACATTGGTGCCTATGGTGAAACCTGATACTATTGCTGATGGTCTCAGAACTTCATTAGGAGAAAAGCCTTTTGATATAATTAAAGAACATGTGTCCGCTATTTTATTGGCCAATGATAATGAAATAGCAGCAGCCATGAAAATGGTTTGGGAGCGGATGAAAATAATTATAGAACCTAGTGCAGCTGTTCCTTTGGCTGTATTGTTTAGAAATAAAAGTCTATTTGAAGGGAAGAAGGTAGGGATAATTATTAGTGGAGGTAATGTGGACTTAGCCTCACTGCCATTTTAGAAATAATAAGGCGGACATTCATTCAAATGTCCGCCCTTGATATTATTCTTCTTTTTTCAGTGTTTCTTCGAAGAGTTCATAAATTCTTCTGTATTCATCAGCCCAGCTGCTTGCTTCTACAAAGCCGTGTCTCTCCATAGGGAAAACGGCCAAATCCCAGTCTTTTTTGCCTAATTCAATGAGCCTTTGTGATAGTCTTACCACATCCTGAAACTGTACGTTATCATCTACCATACCATGAAGCATTACCAGCTTCCCTTTTAGGCCTTCGGCAAAGTAAATAGGAGAGCTTTTAGCATAAGCAATGCTGTCCTGGGCAGGCGTATTTAAAATATTGGCAGTATATCCATGATTATAGTGTGCCCAATCAGTAACCGAACGCAGTGCCGCGCCACTTTGGAAGGTGTCAGGAGCGGTAAACATAGCCATAAGAGTAATGAAGCCGCCATAAGACCCTCCATAGACGCCTATTCTGTCTTTATCAATTCCTTGTTCTTTTACTAAATAAGTAGCTCCATCTACCTGGTCGGAAAGATCTTTGCCTCCCATCCATCGGTATATGCCTGTGCGCCAGTCTCTGCCATAACCATCGCTGCCACGGTAATCAATATCTAAAACGGTATAGCCCATATCTGTGAGGTAGTTATGAAACATAAATTCACGATAATAAGAACTCCACCATTTGTGTACATTTTGTAGATAGCCGGCGCCATGAACAAATATTACTGCTGCACCATTTGGCTTTTCTGGCTTATAAATTCTGGCGGGTACTTTTGCGCCATCTTCCGCTTCAAAGCGAATGATTTCAGGATCTTTCCAGGAATAGGCATCGAACGCTTCTGTTGTAGAGTTCGTAAGTTGTTTCATAGCCGCCCCTTCACTGTTTTTCATGAGGTACAGCTCCGTAGGTTTATTGCTGTAAGAGTATAATACTGCCAGCTGTTTTTCATCAGGTGAGATAGTAACATCATTTCGGCCTTCCAAAGAGGTGATCTGCATCATTTTACCTCCGGTTACAGGCATTTTGTAGAAGTGGTTCACATGAGGAGATACCTTGTTGCTTTGTAGGTAAAAGTGTTTTTTGTCATTAGAAAGTTTAGCCTCTCTTATCTCAAAATCACCTTTAGTGAGTGCTTTCTTCTTTTTGCTTTTAATGTTATAGGTATACAAATGTGAATATCCGGTTTCTTCAGATTGAAACCATATGGTTTCGTTATCAGCCAGCCAACCCAGATTGCCAGGGAAGAAATTCCAGGAGCTGATGCCGGGGCCTCCAATCCAGGCATCATCATGTTGATGATCTACTAGTGTAAGCTTACCGCTAGCCAGATCTAGCAGCATAATCCAACGATCTTTGTTATCCTGAGAGCGGATATCAACAAAGGCATTACCATTTTTAGAAAAGAATGGGCCATGAAAAATTACCTCTCTCGGTGTTTCATATTTAGGATCGAAATCTCCATCAGCATAATCTTCTAAGAAGGCTGGTTTGTCATAAATACCTTCTATTTGCTTAGTGTCCAAGGTATAAGTAGTGTCATTTTTAATGTCATAGATGCCCATTTCATAGGTGTCCTCTTCTATGCCTACTTTTGATCTCGCCGGGCTTTGAGTAGTGTAGCCAGACTCTGTTACAAAATGGGTTACTTCAGTATTCTTTTGCTTCGCCTCTTTTCTTAATCTATAGGTGATGTAGGCCAAATCAGGGCTCACTTTTTGGCCAAAAACATCTTTATCACCCACGTAAATTTCTAAAGGCCTTTCTGGCTTTAAGTTTTCTCTTTGCTCCTTGCTCAGTTCACTTTCTTCCTTTCTTTTGTTGAGCACTTCAAACAGAGCCAGCTGGTCATTTTTTAGCCATCCCTGTTGTGGTGATTCCTTAGATTCCTTTCTCTCAGAGCCTGATTTAAAATTACTGAGCTGACGAGTGGTGCCATCAGCAATAGACCAGGCAAATAAATTTTTACCTACAGAATAGATGATCTGCTTTTGGTCACCAGAAAATTCGGGGCCACTTTCGCTTTCTAGTGTATTGGTAATCTGTTTTGCTTTGCCTGTTTTAGTGTTGTACAGAAATAAATCTCCGTCTTTATTATAAACCATCAGGCTGCGATCATCATTGTAAGTATCAATATATACTCTGGCTTTTTGCTCTTCATCAGTCATTTTGCTGATTTTTCCTGTGGCTATTTCTACCTTATACATGCTTCTAATCAGCTCATGGTCGGGGTTCCAGGAGAAATAAATGTATTTGCTATCTGGGCTCCATTGCACTCTTTCGGGCAGATAACCTACAAAATCTTCTCCCTTCATTATTTCAGGGATAGACAATGTGGAGGAGTACTGCGCCTTGGCGGCAAAAGAAATAGCAGTAAACAGAGAATTCTTATCATAGTAATGAGTTTTAGTCATTTAAAAATAAGCAATTCATCTTTACTAAAAACAGGCTTTGTTTGAGTGGAGGTATGCTTGGTTATTTGGTAGTTAGTGCTGAGGTTAGCCTCTTATCACGTGCAGCTGTGCAGGTTCTATCTGCACATAAACTTCTGTGTATTCGCCCAAATCTTCACCATCTATCTGAAGAGTATCTGCTTTTTTAGTATACAGGCGCAGTTCTTCCGCTGTTAGAATGGAGACATAGCGCGATCTTTTCATATTCCCGGTAAAAAAATGATATGCCAGGCTGAACATAGCATACCACGGAGATGGTTTGAAAATGCAGATTTCAAATTTACCGTCATCCAATTGGCCTTCGGGGTTTACTACGGCGCCAGTGCCATATTTAGTAGCATTAGCAAAAACCACCATTTCTGCCCTTTGATTAAATTTAGTATAACCTAAATCGAACTGATATTTTCTGGCTTTCTTTTTAAATAGCGTAGTGAAAAAATGTCTTGCATAAGCCATTTTACCTCGCGAGCCACTGGCTTCAAATCTTTTTATTAAAGTGGCGTTAAAACCAATGTCACTCAAATGAAGTGAAATATGTTCCTTGTTTATTCGCAAGATGTCCATATGAATGGTTTTGCCAGCAAGAATGATCTCCAGCGAATCTTCCACATCTTCAGGTATGTTTAACTCAGTGGCCAAGCCATTGGCAGAGCCCAGGGGCATAATGCCCAGTTTGATATTGTCATAACCTAAAAGCACATTGGCTACCAGGTTAATAGTGCCGTCACCGCCACAGGCCACCACAGTATCAGGAGAGATTTCTTTAATACGATCTGATATTCTTTCTTGATCATTTTTACCTTTGGTTTCAATAATGGAATATTCGGCTTGCTGCTTTTTGCAACAGCTCTCTATCTGCTTCTGCAAGTCAGACTTATCAATTCCTCCTGAAATAGGGTTTATTACAAACAATAAGTGGCTCATACGTCCTCAAATAACATTAAGGGATTATAAATGGTTATGAAGAAAACAGATATCTATCAAAAAGTTAATTAGAAAACCGGTTAAAAAGCTGTCATTAAGGCTAAAAAAATGGCTAGGCGTACTTACCCCACCTACCATAATTCCTTATCGGGGTTATGGCTCAAGAAAGAAGGTGTACCTGCGGGGCCATGTGCTGGATGATAGGGTGCTTTATGAATCAAATGAAGGCGATAGGCGGAGGAAGAATTTTAGAGCCATGATAAGCCGCTATCTCAGTGAAGCCATTCCTGATGTAAGAGTGCAGGTAAGACTGTTTGGCTATGAAAAAGAAGTAGTGACCAATGAAAATGGCCTTTTTGAAGCGGTATTTGAGTTTGAAGAGGAGCTGCCACAACAGGGCTGGCATAAGGCCTGTTTCAAGGTGTTAGATAAGATTGTAGATGATCAGAAAGAGATAGAAACCGAGACAGAGGTATATTTGGAAGAGGCTAATTCTTGCTATGGAATAATCTCTGATGTAGATGATACTATCCTTATTTCTCACGCTACCCAAACCTTGCGAAAGCTGAGGCTTATCCTTACTAAAAATTCTAAAACCAGATTACCGTTTACCGGTGTGGCCGCTTTTTATGATGCGCTGCGACGAGGCACCAAGAGCGATGCTTCTAATCCCATATTTTATGTCAGTAGCAGTGAGTGGAATCTTTATGATTTTCTTGAAAACTTCTGTGAGGTGCGGAATATTCCCAAAGGCCCTTTTTTATTACAAGAATTGAAAACCAGCCTCTGGGAGCTGATGAGCTCTGGAGGAGGCACTCATAATCATAAACTGATAAAAATAAGACACCTGTTTGATCTGTATGATGATTTATCATTTATCCTTATTGGTGATAGCGGCCAGAAAGATTCTGAGCTCTATGCACAGATAACACAGGAATTTCCAGATAGAGTTAAAGCTATTTACATTAGAGATGTTTCTAAAAAGCGCAAGGAGAAAAAAGTGCTAAAGCAGGCTGAAGGTATAAAAGCCTTAAATGTAGATATGCTTCTAGTCTCTGATACAGCTGTAGCAGCTCAGCATGCTTATAGCAAAGGCTTTATTAATGAAGAGGAACTGCAGCAGGTTATAAGGGAAACCCGTGAGCAGAAAGAGCGCTCAGAAAGCCTTGTGGGTCAAATGGTGGAGAGCAACGCAGAGTAGTTTTATTAAAGTAACCGCTCTTTTTCTTTCAATTTATACTATTTCCTAACGTTTACTATTTTGGATTGCCTTCCAGAATTGGGAATGTCTTTTGCGTTTTGGAACATTTTTTCAAATGGTTATTATCTTAATTAACTGTAAATCAATCAATTAATATTTAGGCACAACCCATGTAATAACATTTTCACAACTTAAAAAATGCTAATAATGAGGAAATTGTTACTTGCCATATTTGCCCTTAGCAGCGCGGTGAATATGTATGCTACTGGAAGAGAAGGAGAAGAGGCGTGTGGAGAGCCAGAAACATTAACTATTTCTGGAGTGGTTTTCGTAGATGAAAATGACAATTGTGTTTATGATGTTGGAGAGAAGATACTTCCTGGAATGGCGCTGCTCATAGGAGGTGAAAAAGTCTATACAGATAACAACGGTAGCTATAAGTTTGATGTTGGGGTGGCTGATTATGAAATAATGCTGGCTACCACCGGAGATTGGACTCCCGGCTGTGAAGAATCTATTGAGGTGAAAGCTTCTCAGCTTTTGAATAATTATAGAAATTATAATTTTTCGGTGAGTTCAGTTTATGCTCCAAAAGACTTGAATATGACTTTAGGAAGATAATACCCTTTTAATCATGAGGGAATGGTGATCAATTTTTGAGTGTAAAAAAAGTCCTTCGGAGAAATCTGAAGGGCTTTTTTTCAACATTAACTAACCGTAAATAAATCTATCGAGTTCTATTATACTGGTTCTGAATTTAAAAGCGGTGTGTATATCGGCGTAATTGTTCTGATCAAGCGTTCTTTTATATGCCCATTTGGCAAATTTTAATTTAGATTCTTCCTCTTCTAAAGAGGTTAAGATTTCACCCAGATCATAAGTGGTTATTTTTTTATCACCAATATTATTTCTTGCGGTTAATAATCTATCCTGATCATTATGCGCACGTTCCATTCGGTTCATTAAAGTATTCATACCCTCTTCACTTATCAGTGCAAAATACTTTTTATTGTACAGCTCTTCTGGTCTTCTGTAGTGATTATTATAAATACGTTTTGTAGCAGATTTTTGAATTTCAGCATTTCTGCCTGTTTTTATAATCACAAAATCACTTTTAAAACCAGGCTTTATGTCTAGTCTATCTCTTAAGGTTAAGGTATTATGATTGTTGTAGACTTTAATTTGCACGTTTAGCAGGCCCCCGCCTCCCTGAACTTTTACTATTGATTTTGGTTGGTGATTGATAACCTTATTATTAATAATCACCTGAATTTTTTCTCCTTTGTCTGTTCTAAATGTAGCTGCAGCTTTTTCAGCTAAAGCAGATCCTGCAATAAATGCAGTGAATACGATAAGTAATGCAACCTTCTTCATGTCCTTAAAAATTTAGATTTAACATCTACATGAAATCAATAAGTCGGGATCTCATGAACTAAAGAAGTTATAAAGTGATATCAGTAAATAACTTATAGTGTGAATTAATCAAGAGCCATGCCAAAAGTGATTTCCTGTATTTAATAAACTGAATATCAGTTGTTTAAATGTACTAAAAAATCCATGAATTTGGTTTTATTACAGGTGGAGAGGATTAGGGTTTTGAGTGTAGCGAAACTGGTGTGAACGGTGATTTCAGGCTCTATTGAAGTAAGAGTTGTCTTCTTATTAGTAATAGTTTTAGGGTGTTTTAAAGTTATTTAGGTTCATGAAATTTCTTGTGACATGAGTATCTATTTTTTTGCTGATTCGTTTAAAAAATTTATTTGAGTCTATTACACTTTTAAGAGTTGGAGTGAATGTTGTGCCTCCATGTCCCAATGAGTTTCTATTACTTTTTAAATTGTGGTAGATTTCATTATCTGATGGGCTAAGTTCAAAAAAGAAGAATTTTTTCAAAAAGTCAGGAATGTCATTGGCCTTCATATTTTCATTAGAATCTTTTAGAATATCTAACATTGAAGAAAACATCAGATGCTCTGGCTTTACATATCCTTTATTAATTAGTTGTTCGCTATACTTTTTGTATCTATCAATTTTTCGTGGGTCATATTTTCTATCCAATATTCTAATTTCTTTCTCAAAATCAATGTTTGATACCTTCTCAAGGTGTTTTGGAATATTTAGTTTATTGAAGTCATTAATCACCTCGTTAACAAGATCTCCTATGAAAGCTTCAAAATAAGAGAAAAGTGAGAAATATAGATAGGATGCTAACTTCTTTTGGTAAGCTTTAGAGCATTCGCGCAAATTTTTGATGTAATCGGCGCTTTGACGTTTCAAGGTGTTCCGGTACTTCTGATAGTTATCTTTTCCAATTCGAGCAATAATGGATTCTTTGAATTCCCTATTGTTGAGTGGGATATTCACTAAATCACTAAGCTTTTCCAGTTTTTCTTCAATTAAACCTTTACCTTCTAGATCAACTAGGGTTGACTGAGTTATCTCATAAATGACAGACGGCTGAAAATAATCTGGTTCTGAAAGTCTATTAATCTCACCCGATTCAAAAAGTTTAAGGTTGTGCTTAAAAGTGGGAACGCTACTCGTTATTAGAACAGCAAAGTCAAAAATTTCTTGTGTTCGATTTTTGAATGAGATATATGAGTTTGATTGTTCCAAGGCAATTGAGGGGATGCAGGACTCGAACCTACAACTCGGCAATTGACTCATGAATTAGCAATTCATATGTCAGTTGCCTAGCTTTACCTGTTAAGCTAATCCCCATGTTTGTTAAAGTTAATAAAATGTTTAATATCTGCCTAATCAGCCTAGCATAGTAATGATTGCAATTGCATGAAGGGCATAAGTTACCGAACGCCAATCTGCATTCCCACTAAAACTAACAACCAGCTTAAACTAAACCAAGGCTAACCACTTAGCCTTTCATTTAATTATACTGCACATAACTTCTCCACTTTTCTAATACTTGTGAGAAATCTTCAGGCAGCTCGCTGTTAAACTGCATAAACTCTTTAGTAATAGGGTGAACAAATCCTAAGGATTTAGCATGCAGGGCCTGTCTGGGTAATATTTTAAAACAGTTATCTACAAAGCTTTTGTACTTAGAAAAAGGAGTGCCTTTTAGAATTTTATCTCCACCGTAAGTAGCATCATTAAACAGCTCATGGCCTATGTGTTTCATGTGGGCTCTGATTTGGTGGGTACGGCCTGTTTCCAGGTTACACTGCACTAATGAAACATACCTGAGGTCTTCCAGTAGTTTATAATGGGTGATGGCATTTTTGCCTATGGTATCATCTTCATAAGCCACAGTAATCCTCCTGTCCTTCAGGCTTCTGCCCAGGTTAATATGTATAGTACCTTCATTAGGTTCAGGAGAGCCCCACACCAGCGCATAGTAGGTTCTTTCAATAGAGTGATCATAAAACTGCTTGGCCAGTCCATTCATGGCTTGTTCAGTTTTAGCGATTACAAGCAAGCCGCTGGTGTCTTTATCTATGCGGTGTACTAGTCCTGGTCGGCCCTCATTGCCCTCCATTTCTGGCAGATTTTTAAAATGGTATGCCAAAGCGTTTACCAATGTGCCTTCCCAGTTTTGGTAAGCAGGGTGCACTACCATGCCCGCTTCTTTGTTCACCACAAGCACATGCTTATCTTCATAAACTATGTTGAGAGGTATATCTTGCGGTACTACTTCGGTTTCTCTCGGAGGCTCAGGCAGAGCAATCGTTATAATGTCATCAGGCCTTACCTTGTAATTAGGTTTTATTTCCTGATCATTCACTTTTACAAATCCGTCCTTTATGGCCGACTGCAGCTTGTTTCGGGTTACATTAGGGAGCCTGTCCATCAGAAACTTGTCTATCCTTAGTAATTGCTGCTTGGGGTCAGCCACTATACGATGATGCTCGTATAACTCATCGTCTTCAATAATATCAATATCCTCCATATAATTTTTTATAACCCGTTTTATGCAAAAGTAATAATATAATGTTGATAGTAAGGAAACAGTGTCAGCTTAGTGGATAAAAAGTGAGATGCTGATTTTATTATGGTTAGATTTGCTTTAAAATAAACGTTATGAATATAGAACTAAAAGATATAAAACCAGGAGAAGGTTTAGGTACTATAAAATTTGGTATGACTCGTGACCAGGTTAAGGAAATATTAGGCGAAGCAGATGTGGTAGAGAGCTATTCTTATACTGATTCTGATCAAGATCTTACCGAATCATGGGATTATAAGGAGTTGAGTTTGTCTCTTAATTTTGATGAAGAAGATGATTGGCGTCTGATAGTAATTTCAGTAACTTCTGATTTTTACCAGCTAGAGGGTGAAACGTTAATTGGTCAAAGTGAGGAAAAGTTGAAGGAAGTATTGGCTAAAGTAGGAATGGATGACCTGGAAATGGAAGACTGGTCGTCTGCCGAAAGTCCAGATCATAAGTTAATTGAATCCAATTCTCACTCAGTTAATTTTTGGATAAATGAAGGACGATTAGATGAGATACAGTGGTCTCCTCAGTTTATTGATGACGATACCATAAAATGGCCTGAATTATAAGTTAGGCCTGTTTTCCATCTATTAGCCTGATTGTGTTAGTAACACTTTCAGGTATTTCCTCCTCATAGTGGCTAACGAAAATGAGTGTAATGTCGCTTTGTTCGCAAATGGTATCTATAATTTTTTTATGGTACATTTTCTGATTATGAGTAAAGCCTTGAAATGGTTCGTCTAAAATTAGTAGCACCGGATTGGTGATCAAAGCCCTGGCTAATAGGCATAAGCGCTGAATGTTGATAGAAACGGAATAGAATTTTTCGTTAAAATATTGATCAATATTAAAAAGGTTCATCCATTGCAGAATTTTCTCTTTTCGGTCATTGGGTAATGCCGGAATAGATACCATTCTAAGATAAAAAGCAGTGGCTATTACATGTCCACAAGTCAGGTGACGAGGGAAGTATTGAAATAATTCGGGAGATACAAACCCTATTTTTGCTTTTAAATCCCATATACTTTCACCGGATCCCTTTTTCTTGTCAAAAAGAAAGATTTCATTGGCATAAGCTTGAGGGTTGTCTCCATTAATAAGGCTTAGTAAAGTAGATTTTCCTGCTCCATTTCGGCCTGTCAGAGCCCAGCGCTCCCCTTGCTTAACAGTCCAATTAATGTGGTCTAAAATTAACTTGCTGCCATACTTTACCTTTACATCATTCATTTTTATGATGCTTTCATAAGCTGTATGGTTGTGCTGCATTAGTTTTTCCAGATCATCTTTAGGAATATTTAGCGCTTCTTCTGATTGTAAGTACCCTTCTGCTTCTCTAGTCTTTACTTTTTGTATAGGTTGGTTATTTTTAAAAATAATGGCCTTTTCTATTTCTTCCGGAATATCGAGTTCAGAGGAATTCATGATAATGGTTACTCCAGAATAAGATATGTCAGGAATGAGAGAGTTGAAAAAAGCTCTACTTTCCTTGTCGAGACCCGTCATGGGGTTGTCCAAAAGTAAGATGGCCGGGTTCTTTAATAAGGCTGCGGCCAATAGTACTTTGCGGGTTTCTCCATTAGATAGTTTTATAAGTGCTTCATCTTCCAGTGGTTTTAGGTTCAGCCTTTTTACCACTTTAGGAATAGTCCAATAGGGCTTTTTCCTAAATGACTTAATTTTAGCCAGATACTCTGATACTGTTTCAGAGTTTTCTGAATCAGATGAATTATACCTTTGCTGATAGTAGAATTTTTTTTCGGCATCCAGGCTTTTAAAATCATGACGTGCCAGTACAGAAGCAATAGGCTTTTTGATATCAGCTTTGCAGTAATTGTCAGAAAAATGGTAATAAAGCCTGCCTTTAGGAATGGATATTTTTCCAGCTACGGCATCCATAAATTCTGCTTTCCGTTTTTCGTTTTCACCTACAAGAATCGCATGTTCTCCTTCATGTATTTCAATATCAATAGGTGGTATGGAGTGAGCAATGCCGTAACCTGCTACGGCATTTTCAAATTTCAGTAGTAGTGAATTCATGGTTTAATAACTGCCTATAGGCGATCCGTCAGGTGTATCAACCACCATAGGTAACTTATATTTTTCAGGTTCGTTTTGAAATGCTTCTATTTTATGAACAGCATAAGCGAAATGTGCTTTTTGTAGTTCATCGGATTTTTTCATAATGGAGTTAAGCCAGGTTTTTAGTTCGTCTAGTTTATAATAGACGATGGCTTTGGCCTGCTCACTGCTTTCTTCATTTGCGGCTAACCCCATAAGTTGAGTGAGTAAGGCATCATTTACAGTTCTTTGGATTTCGGCTTTGTAGGTGTTATTAGATGGTTTTTGCTCCCAAGTGGCAGCTATTACCTGATCTATGACATACTCCAAGCCAGGCTGCTCGCTATTGCGTGCATGATGTTCTATCAATCTTTGTGCGCGTGAGTGGTTGAATAGTAGCCCGAAAGTCATTTGAGCAGCACTTTCGGCTGCGGTAAGAGGGTCGAAAGTGAGTGAGGTCCGAATTTCAGTTAGCTCACGGCTTCTGCGGTACCCTAAGGGACGAGGAGGAATTATTTTTAGAAGATCTTCGGTAAGCATAAGCCGTTCTGGGGTTATAGTGGAAAGTAAGGCTCCTAAAGCGAGCTTCTGTTCATTGGCATCTATAAGTTCAGTGACAGGCTGTCCATCGCCACGAAGCGCATACCTGTAGTTGAGGCCGCCTATTATTTTAGAAACGGCTTCAGTCTGGTATCGGTGTAGGAAATAGACGGGTGCTAATACTTCTTCCAGTTCTGCATAAGGAGTACCTGTTTGGATGTTGTTCTCTCCAAAATTGTTAAGTGCAATTCTTCTCACTTCCAAAATGTGGTTCAGTTCAGTTACAGGACTTTTGCCATTGTCCCAGAGGTGTGCATAAGGATGGGCTCCCCCTTTTGGTCTTGCGTCTTGATCAGATAGAAAAGTAAGACCATTTTTTAATGACTCTTGTATTATTTTATTGAGTTCGGTTTTTTCATTCTCATTAGAAGAAAAGTCTCTGTATCCGTAGTTGATGGCTACTTTATCCCAAGCGCCTATTTTATCATCATAAGCATCTGATAGGTCTATTTCTCCATTGGTTATTTTAATGAGCGGGTGTGGATAATCCATCACCGAAGCCCTATTTTCTGAACTGGAAGTATAGCTATGTGCTAAGCCAAGTGTGTGGCCTACTTCATGAGCTGCTAGCTGTCGGAGGCGAGCCAAAGCCATTTCTTCCATTTCTTTAGGTACCGAAGTGCTATTTTTATAAGGAGCTAAAAGTCCTTCTGCTATCAGGTAATCTTGCCTTACTCTTAATGAGCCCAACAGCACATGACCTTTAATGATTTCTCCGGTACGGGGGTCTACTACTGATGAACCGTAAGACCAGCCCCGCGTAGATCGGTGTACCCAGTTGATAACATTGTAGCGTACATCTAATGGGTCAGCATCAGCAGGAAGTAATTTTACCTGAAAGGCATTTTTATAACCAGCAGCTTCAAAAGCTTGATTCCACCAGCTGGCTCCTTCCATTAGTGCTGAGCGAATAGGTTCAGGAGTGCCTCGATCCATGTAATAAATAATTGGTTCTACTGGCTCACTTATCGCAGCATTAGGATCTTTCTTTTTTAACCGATGCCTGGTGATAAATCTTTTTTCCAGTGGTTCACCAATTGGTGTTGCATAATCATAGTAAGAGGTAGAAAAATAACCTGCTCGAGGATCAAATTTTCTTGGTTCATAGTCACTGTCTGGTAGCTCTACAAATGAATGGTGAACCCTTACGGTGATAGCTGATGAAGTAGGTGTTACACTTCTGATATAGCCTCCCTGAGCTTCGCCGGAAAATGTGAGTGTGGCTTCAAACTCAGAATTTTTTGGGAATGCCTTGGTTTTGGGTAAATAAAGAGCAGATCGTGATTTGTCTAGTGAATAACTTCCTTGTTTACTTCTTTTTAGAGTGCTGGTGACATGGTGTGAGTCAGAAATGAAAAAGTCAGTGGCATCTACTAATACCTTTCCTTCTTCTTCGGCTACTAGTTTAAAGCCATAAAGTACTGATTGGGCAAAAGCATCTCTTACGGCATCTCTTTCATCTTCACTTTCACTGATGGCTCGGTATTTATAATTGGGCTGAACTAATAAAATTTTCGGGCCTCTTCTTTCAAATTTCACTACCCTGTCATTACCCAGCTGGTTTCTGTCAAGGCCTATGTCATTAGATCCTACTCCTGCCGCCAGTGAGTTAACGTAAAGAAATTCTTCACCCAGCTTATCTATTTCCAGAAATATTTTATCGGATTTTTCATCATAGTAAAATGAGAAATATCCCTCGTATTTCTTCATTCCAGCGGTTTTTTGGTCGATTCCGCCTGTTGTGGAGCCTGACTCAGATGATGATCCTGAGTTAGAAGCGGCGCAGCTTAAGAATATAATGGGGAATAGAAAAAGGAGCTTATTCACTATTGTTTTCATGCGGCTTAAGTTTAAAGGTTCTTTAAAACTAGACATTGACTTTGTGGTTCACAACTCTATTCTAAGAATTGAATACAGATAATTATTAAAAAAAAAATTAAATTAACCTGTGACCTTTTGGAAAACGGCGGTTATATGATCAAAACCATTACCTTGAATAGCTTGAATACGGCCAGACATATGACCGAGGACGATATTACTCAGGAACAACGAGTGATAGAAGCATCTAAAAAAGATGCGAAGGCATTTGGTGCGATCTATGATCAGTATTATGAAGGTATATTTAATTTTATATACAGAAGAACTGATGATGAAGATCTGACAGCAGATATCTGTTCTCAAACTTTTTTAAAGGCATTGCAGAACATAAAGAAATATGAGTTTAGAGGCTTGCCTTTTTCTGCCTGGCTTTATAGAATAGCGAGTAACGAGGTAAATAAGCACTTTAATAAAAATAAAAGGAATAAAATATTTAGTGTAGAAGAAGAACGAGTGTTCGAGCTTTTTGAGCAGAGTGACAGTGAGTTTAGTGAGGAGCAAATCCGATTACTCATAGCTACATTAAGAGAACTTCCTACAGAAACTATTGAGGTGCTGGAGTTAAGGTTTTTTGAAGAAAGAAGTTTTAAAGAGATCGCTTTTATATTGAATATAGGAGAAAGTGGTGCGAAAATGCGTCTATACAGGGCTGTTGAAAAGTTAAAAAAGCATTTTAAAGTCAACTGGGAGCAATAATGGGCAGACACGAAATACGGTTAAGAAGAAAGAAAATGACTTCGAGGCGCATCGAAAGCCATAAGAACTATCATGACATATTAAAGCAGCATGAGAAAAGTAGTGGCGGTAAGCGAGTGGTAAGACTCATTATATATGTGCTCATATTATTAGGCTTATTGCTGGTAGCCTATTTTACAGTAAAAGTAGTAAGGGCTAAAGATGAGAAGCGTGCTTATAATGAATATGTAGAAAATACATCCCGGCCGGATGATTTTATAAATGTTACACGAAACATGACAGACAATGGAAAAACGTAAAAATCCTGAAAAAGATGTAAGAAGGCTTTCGGGCTTATTCTTTCAGATTGGCCTGCTGGCAGCTATAATGTTGGTAGTAAGTGCCTTTGAATATCGTACGGCCGTAGAAGTCCCTGATAATCCGGTGAATTTGGATGATGGTGAAGGGGAAGTTATAGAAACAATTTTACCTACTGTACAAGTAAAAGAAAAGCCAGCAGCACCACCACCGGTGAAGAAAAAAATAATGAATCCTATTCCTGATCCCGATATTCAGGATGTGGAGGAGGAATTGAAAAAAACGGTTGTAGTAGAGCTCCCTCCTGTTGAAGTGACTGATCCCGTGGTTGTAGAAGAATCTATGCCTGAGGAGATAGCAGACGATACTTTCTCCATTGTGGAGGAAATGCCTTCACCTGTAGGTGGCGAGAATGCGCTGTATCAGTTTATTAACAAAAAGCTAAAATATCCTGGTCAGGCACGCAGAATAGGTGTGGAGGGCACGGTTTTTTTAAGCTTTGTGGTGGATAAAGACGGCAATATGGTGGATATCCAGATTGCTAAAGGAATCGGCGCTGGTTGCGATGAGGAGGTGCTAAGAATTTTTGAAAAAGATGCTCCTAAGTGGAATCCTGGCAAGCAAAGAGGCGTGCCTGTAAAAGTAAGACAAATCATTCCCGTGAAATTTGTACTGGGAGGAAGATAAGAATTTTGCCATTCTATTAATTAGAGAGGTTGTGCCAAAATTTACCTTTGGGCAACCTCTTTTTTGTCGTTGAAAAACAGCAGTCATTTGTTTTGTCTATGACATGCTCAATTTTATTGATTGATTATGCTGCTAATTAAAATTGATAATCAGTTTCTTAGTCATTATTCTAAACATTTTTTAATATGGAAAATAAGATAGTTTCTGATGATGAATTCGAACAAGTAATCAATGCTCATGAAAAAGTAATCGTCAAATTTTCGGCTGACTGGTGCGGAGTCTGCAAGCGCTTTGCTCCTATTTATAAGAGGTTAGCTTCAGAAGAAAAATATGAACATGTTACTTTTTTGGAAGTCTCCGCCGAGCATGCTCCTAAAACCCGACTAAAGGCAGGGGTTTATAGCCTTCCTTTCTTTGCTACTTTTGAGAAGGGGGCATTAAAAGATAAAGTTACTTCTGATAATAAAGAGAAAGTGATAGCGCTGCTAGAGGAACTTTAATGCATTTAGTAGCTGAATCTTTCTCAGTTGTTATAGGCTTGGCTTGAGCGGTTTTATAAGTTATAAGGCCGCTCAATTTATATGTGTATATGACTATTCTAAGTTGGTTGAGTTTTGATAAATTGAGCTAGTAAAACAAGTAGAATATATAAAAGTATAATTCAAAATCCACCTTATGCTTTTTATTTTATCGTCCTTATTTTATAATTGAGCTTTATTTTATTCATTAACGCTTAAATCATCATGAAGTATTTATTTGCTTTGTTCGTTTCTATGGTATTGTTTTCTTGTGTAGATAACCAAGTGGCTGATAATAATGCAGTTGCCACTCCAGAGTCTGCTGCTATTCCTGAAGGGGCCATTCAAGAACCTTATCAAGATAACTCCGCCATGGTTAAGGTTACTATTAAAAATGAGGCCGGCAATGTGGTGGAGCAAGGAGACTTGTTAAACGGGCATAAAGTGGGCAATTGGACCGCCTTTTATACCAATGGAGTGGTGAAGTCAGTAACAGGCTATGTAGATGGTGTTATGCAGGGCATGCATATAGAAATGGGGCAGCGAGGAGAAATAGAAAAGAGATGTTACTATCATAACGGTCAGCTGCATGGAGACTATGTGGTTTATAACCGAAATAGAATAAAAGAAGAAAAAACCTACGAAAATGGTCTGCTGCAAGGGGTGGCCAAGTCTTATTATGATAATGGTACCCTCATGGAGGAAAGTCCTTATTCTGACGGTAAGAGAGATGGATTATCTCGCTGGTATGATCAGGAAGGCAATGTGTCAATAGAATATGAGTATGACAACGGTGAGTTAGTTGAAAAGTAGACAAAATGTCTTGATGTATTGATTTTATTCAATTTTTAGCGTCAAAATGTCTTCTTTTTGCTCTGGCATCCTAATTGTAAAAGTGTAATTGAATTTGATTTTAATCGATTTAATAACATTAAAAAAGGAGGTATATTATGACACTCATTAGAAGACCAAATGACTTGTTTCCTACTTTCTTTGACGATTTCTTATCAAGAGACCTGTTCAATATCTCAGGCGAAAGTAACACCATGCCTGCAGTAAATATAAAAGAAAGTGACGGAGATTTTCAAGTAGAAGTAGCTGCTCCCGGAGCAGATAAAAAAGACTTCAAAGTAGAGGTAGATAACAATGTGCTTACTATCTCTTATGAAAAAGAAGTGAAAAATGAAGAAAAGAATGATGAAGGTAAATTCACAAAAAGAGAGTTTAACTATCAATCATTCAGAAGATCATTTACCTTACCTAGCACCGTAGTAGGTGACAAGATAGAAGCTAAATATACTGATGGTATTTTAAAGCTTTCTATTCCTAAAAAAGAAGAAGCAAAAACCGCTACTTCTCGATTAATAGAAATTTCTTAGTCATTAAATATTCTAAAAGGTCGCCTTCTCGTAAGCACGAGAGGTGACCTTTTTCTATTCTTAATTGTACTTTAACAATTTTTAACATGCTCTTTAAACTATAAAATGAGTTAGAGCGTAAATAAAAGTACAGTTGCTCACGTTAGAATGTGCAATATGTTATCAAACCTTTATTGCAATTGTTTTAATCAAGAAAAACAGAAAGTATGAAGAAGTTTAGTGCATTAATAATGGCTGCTGTTTTAGGTAGTGCATTAACCATCGGGTCAATTCAGGTATTTGACCTTGGCAATGGTAAAACCATCACAGTAGAACACGTAGATGGTACTCCGGCAGTAAAAACTGCTTACTCTACTAATGAAGCCGGAGAATTGGTAGCTTTAGATTTTTCTGCAGCAGCAGAAAAGACCATGGATGCGGTAGTTAATATCAGATCTACCAGCACTGGTAATTATTCCTCAAGAAGGCAGCAAATCCCTGATGAGTTTAGAGATTTTTTTGGTCCCTTTTTCAGACAACAAGAAGGAGGTGCTCAACCTCAGCCAAGAGTAGGTACTGGTAGTGGTGTAATTATAAATAACAAAGGTTATATAGTTACTAATAACCACGTGGTGGCCGATGCTGATGACCTTGAAGTAACGCTACATGATAATAGAAGCTATAAAGCAAAAGTAATAGGTACAGACCCTACTACAGATATTGCATTAATTAAAATAGAGGAAGCAGACCTGCCCTTCCTTTCATTAGCTAACTCTGATGAGGTAAAAGTGGGTCAATGGGTAATGGCTGTAGGTAATCCTTACAACCTTAACTCTACGGTTACTGCTGGTATAGTAAGTGCTAAAGGTAGAAGCATAGGTATTTTAGCTGAAAATAATATTCAGGATAGTCTTAATACTGCTATTGAGTCATTTATACAGACAGATGCAGCGGTTAATCCAGGTAATAGTGGAGGCGCTTTAGTAAACCTTAGTGGTGACTTGGTGGGAATTAATACTGCCATTGCAAGTCCTACCGGATCTTATTCTGGTTATTCTTTTGCTGTGCCTGCTAATATTGTAAGTAAAGTAGTAGAAGATCTTATCGCTTATGGTACTGTACAAAGAGGTTGGTTAGGTGTTCAAATTCAGAACGTAACTGGTGAGTTTGCTAAAGAAAAGAATATAGATCTATACTCTGGAGTGTATGTAGCGGGAATGGATCCTATGAGTGGAGCTAAAGATGCCGGTGTGCAGGCTGGTGATGTAATCACAGGTGTGGATAGTAGAGAAATTGATAATACAGCTCAGCTTATTGGTTATATAGGTAGTAAGAGACCGGGAGACAAAGTAGAGTTAAAAGTAAACCGAGATGGCAAAGAGCTGACTTATAAAGTAGAGCTTAAAAACAGACAAGGTAGTACTGAAGTAGTGAAGAAAGAGACTGCTGAAATATTATCAGTGTTAGGTGCTGAGCTGGAAGATGTAGATAATTCTACCTTAAGTAAGTTAGATCTTAAATCTGGTGTGAGAGTAAAAGCCTTGAAACCTGGTAAAATAAGAAAGTATACTGATATGAGAGAAGGCTTCATTATCACTAAAATAGATGGTAAAACCGTGAAGAGTAAAGAGGATGTAGTTAAAATCCTTGAAAATAAAGATGGCGGTGTGTTGATTGAGGGGGTATATGAAGGTCTGTCTGGCTCTTATTACTATGGTTTAGGATTATCTTAATATTAACTGTGAATAAATTTTATATGAGTCTGGTTAATAATCGTAGATTTTACGATCTTTTATTAAAAAAAATCGTATACTTAAGGTAAGAACGATATTGTTATATTAATTTATAATAGTTGGGAGATGCCTATGAAAAGACTCTTTAAAAAGGGAGAGCGTGTAAAAAGTAATAGAGACGGAAAAGTGATGGAGGTATTACACTATATAAAAGACAAAAGCTCTTACCTAGTAGAATGTGCCTGGTTTGATTTGGAGAAGAAAGAAGTCAGGACATACACACTGAAACAGGACAATTTATTAAAAGCAAGTTAAATTTTATAGCCCCGAAGATCTTCGGGGCTTTTAATTTTTTTGAGGGGTAATATTCTCAAACAGTTGATTGTTTGCTGCTTGCCAGGTGATTAGGGGCTGGACTTATACCTTTACCAGGTAAGATTCTAGTTCTTTAAGCTGTATGCGGCCTTCATAGTAGGCTTTACCAAATATTACGGCAAATACCCCCATGTCATTAAGTCTCTTAATATCATCTACATTTCTGACCCCACCACTGGCTAATACACAGATGTCTGGAAATTTATCTATAATTTTTTGATACAGGTCAAAGGATGGGCCTTCCATAAGTCCATCACGAGCTATATCTGTAGTTTTTACATATTTTAAGCCTCTGGAGTAGAAGTATTCTATATGTTCAAACAAATCTATATCTGTAGACTTCTGCCAACCGCGTATTGCTATTTTTTCATTCATGGCATCTGCGCCAAGCGTAATTTTTTCTCGGCCATAGGAAATTATCCATGAGGCAAAAAGCTCTTTGCGTGCTACTGCTACACTGGCAGCTGTTATATATTTAGCACCATACTCGTAAGCCTTGCTTATGTCACCATCAGTATGGATGCCGCCCGTAAAATCAACTTTTAAATTGGTGTGTCCCGTTATAGCTTCTAAAATGTGGTAGTTAATGGGCTCTCCTCTTCTGGCACCATCTAAGTCTACTAAATGGACTTCTTCTATGCCGTGGTCTTCAAAGTTTTTGGCCAGGTCAAGAGGGCTTTTGTCGTACACCTTTTCGCGAGATAAATCTCCCTGCTGTAATCGAATTACTTTTCCATCATTTATAATGATCGAAGGTATTATCTGTATCATCGGAATATAGGGTTATAGGTTCTGGATCAATAAAATTATTTGTAATAAATGGTTGCATTTCTCCGTGCGCACCTTGCTAATTCCGAGCAAAAATTCTCCTTTTTAAAGCACTTTGTTTTTGTTTGGAATTAAACAGAAAAGTACGAAAAATAGAGATAATTTACAAGATTACTTACATGGTCCTCTTTAAATTTTTAATAAAACGAAATATTATTTTTTTAAAGAAACAGACTTATAAATTGATCAATTTAAACCCTTCTCCATGTACGGTAAGAATTTGCAGTGATTCATCTTTTTTGAGATACTTCCTAAGCTTAGTAATGTACACGTCCATGCTTCTGGCGTTAAAATAAGAATCATCTCCCCAGATGCTGTTAAGGGCTATTTTTCTGGAAAGCACCTTGTTCTGATGCTTGCAGAGTAGCGTGAGCAGGTCATTTTCCTTAGTGGTGAGCTTGGTGGTGTCTCCTTTAAAGTCCAGTATTCTACGGGTAGGGTCAAATTTGTAATCGCCGATATTAAATTCAGCGGGCTGTTCCCCTGCAATAGGAGCAGAACGCCTTAGAATGGCCTTCAGTCTAAGCAATAGTTCTTCCATACTAAAAGGCTTGGTAACATAGTCATCAGCCCCTATAGTTAAGCCTTTTATGGCATCTTCTTTCATAGATTTGGCAGTGAGGAAAACCAAAGGAATATTTTTATCCTGATTGCGGATTTCCTGCGCCAGAGAAAAGCCATCTCTTTTCGGCATCATGATGTCTAGTATGCACAGATCATACAAGCCAGGAGAAAAGGCTTGCAGGCCTGATTCCCCGTCGCGGTACAAATCAGCTTTGTAGCCCTTCAGTTGCAGATATTCTTTTAGTATCTGTCCCAGGTTTTGATCATCTTCTACGATGAGTAATTTTATTTTATTCTCCATTTTTAAAAGGAAGAAATATGCTAAACGTGCTACCCTGATCTAAAACTGATCTCACAGAAATATCGCCGCCGTGCATATTTACAATTGATTTAACATAACTAAGTCCGAGACCAAAACCTTTTACATCATGTCGGTCTCCGGTGTGTACTCTATAAAATTTATCAAAAATTCGCTTTAATTCCTCCTGCTTCATCCCTTTTCCATGATCAGAGATCTCTATTATTATGCCATCCTGAATGTTGAAAGAGGAAATGTTGATTAGAGGAGCTGCTGGTGAATATTTCATAGCATTATCCAGCAGGTTGAGTACTACATGAGACAGGTGCTCATAATCTCCCTGGATAATGTCATTAGATGCCTTTAGGTTCAGTTCTACTTCCCCGTTTTTTGATTCCAACGGCACTCTTATTTTTGATACTACATTTTCTATCAGGTCATGTAGCTGTAACTCTGCATTTTTAAGCTGAAAAGAAGGCTTGTCTAATAATGCCGATTGTAACACTTTTTCTACCTGAGTGGCTAATCGGTTATTCTCATCTTTAATCACATCCAGGTAACGCAGTAAAATGCCATCGTTCTCTCGCATTTCTTTTTCATGTAAAGCCTCGCAAGCCAGTCCTACCGTAGCAATGGGTGTCTTTAGCTCGTGTGTCATGTTGTTGATGAAGTCATTTTTCATCTCAGACAGTTTCTTTTGCCTAATGATAGTGTAAATAGCATAAGTAAAGCAGCCAATTATGAGCAATATAAAAACTACTGAAGTAGCCAGAGTGGCCCATATTTCTCTAAAAAGAAAGGCGCTCTCGTCGGGGAAGTTTACCGTTAAGTAATGCGTGTTGCCTAAAATGTCATTAGGAAATAATCTTGCTCGCAGCGGCGAGTGCTTTACTGTGTTGAGACTGTTATTCGTGTTAGTGTACAGCACACTATCCATATAAGGGTTCCAAACGGCAAAATCATAATTGAGCTCTATACCTCTTTCAAAAAATTCCTTGTCTAGCATAGATTCCAGCACTTCTGGGTTTACCCTTTCATGGATGCTTCGCTTGCGACCAAACATCTCTTCTACCACCACATTAATCATTTCTGATTTTCGTAGCAGCTGATTTTCTGCCTGCATATCTGGGTTTACTATGTTGAACCAAAAAGCATGATGGCCCCAGTAATATGAAGGATTCGCTACTTCAGAACTGTCTTCATTAGTTCCGTCTGTGGGTACTCCTATTCTTAAAGTGTTTTGAGATACTACTCCTGGATATACTCTTAAAATATTATGTGTGAAGTCATAAGCATCCTTTTTTTCCAGTCGCTGAGAGACTAGCTGTAAAGATTGCTGTACCTTTTGCTCAAACTGCTTCTGGTTTAATTTTATGGCATTATTGATCCAGTACACCTGAAAACTGGTGAGCCCTATTAATGCTACAGACATTAGCGATATGACTATCCAAATAATGTGCTTCTTCATTATGTTGCAATTTCGGCAGTTTTTGTAACATTCTTACCTTGTTAAATGTGCTTAAGTTTCAATTTAACTAATTTTAACACAAGGCTTTACTGATGATATTGATCCTGTAATTGTATTTGTTTTATTGATATTCTAAAACCTCTGTAGGTTTTTATATCTTTGAAGAATATTTTTTTTATAACATGGAATTAAACAACAACACTTATCAGCTTCAGGGTATAAATGTAACTCAGATAGCAGAGGAATTTGGTACCCCTGTATATGTTTATGATGCAGATAAAATCATCAGTCAGCTTCAAAGTTTAAAAGATGCTTTTTCAACTCAAAAGCTGAAGATAAAATATGCAGCTAAGTCATTAACTAATATTTCTGTACTTAAGTTGATGAAAAAGCATGGTGCCGGAGTGGATGTTGTTTCCATACAGGAAGCTAAGCTGGCCATGAAAGCCGGTTTTACGCCTGATGAAATATTGTTTACACCTAACTGTGTTTCTTTTGCAGAGCTACAGCAAGGGGTAGAAATGGGGCTTATCATCAATATTGATAATATCTCTATTCTTGAGCAGTTTGGCCATACCTATCATGATACTGTTCCGTGTTGTGTACGCCTGAATCCTCACATTATGGCCGGTGGTAATGCTAAAATATCTACTGGTCATGGAGATTCTAAATTTGGTATTTCTATTTATCAGATGGCGCATCTGCTAAGAGTGGTGAAGACCAATAATATTCATGTAAAAGGCCTGCATATGCATACAGGGTCAGACATATTAGATGCCGAGGTATTCTTAAAAATGGCTGATATTTTATTTGATGTGGCCAATGATTTTCCTGATCTGGAGTTTATTGATTTTGGTAGTGGCTTTAAAGTGGCTTATAAGCCGAATGATATTACTACTGATGTAAAAGAACTGGGGCAAAAGCTAGGTGCCGCGTTTGATAAATTCTGTGAGTCTTATGGAAGAAGGCTTGAAATGTGGTTCGAGCCTGGGAAATATCTGGTAAGCGAATCAGGATATTTCTTGGTGAGGGCTAATGTAATTAAAACTACACCGGCTACCGTATTTGTAGGGGTAGACTCAGGTCTTAATCATTTAATCAGGCCTATGATGTATGAGGCGCATCATGAAATTTTTAATGTTTCTAACCCTTCTGGCGTTAAAAGGGTATATTCTGTAGTAGGTTATATCTGCGAAACAGATACGTTTGGTTGGGATAGAAAGCTAAACGAAGTGCGAGAAGGTGATGTGTTAGCCATTAAAAATGCTGGAGCATACGGCTTTAGTATGGCATCTAATTATAACTCCCGCTGCAGACCTGCAGAAGTGCTGGTGTATGAAGGGAAAGCCCATCTCATCCGTCAGAGAGAAACCATGGATGATATTTTGAAAAATCAGATAGAAATAGATTTATAAAATAAAAGAGGTTGTATTTAAAGATACTTTCAAGTCATATTGACTAGCAAAGTAGCGCTTTTTATACAATCTCTTTTTCTATAGTATTACTTGTATTCTTCTTTCAGCTTATCTTTAAAGTGCTTCATAAACTTTTCTACTTTAGGTTTTGAAACGCTTCTCACATAAGGATCTTCGGGGTGAATTTCATAGTATCCCTGATGATAACCCTCAGCATCATAAAAGGCCTTGAAACGCGTAATTTCCGTTACGATTTTGCCATTATATTCAGCTTTATTAAGCCTGTTTTTTACTTCAGTGGCTATTTTCTTTTGTTCATCATTTTTATAAAAAATGGCTGATCTGTATTGCCTTCCTACGTCAGGTCCTTGTCGGTTGAGCTGGGTAGGATCTATAGAGCCAAAGAAGATTTCAACCAGCGTTTCATAAGAAACCACTTTAGGATCAAAAAATACTTTTACAGATTCTGCATGGTTGGTTTTTCCATAACTCACTTCGTGGTAAGTGGGGTTTTTCTGGTCACCACCGCTGTAACCAGAAACAGCGGCTTCTACTCCTTTTACACGTTCGAAAATAGCTTCTATACACCAGAAACAGCCTCCTGCAAAGTAAGCGGTATCGAGCTGAGCTGCTTTTTCAGTGCTTATTTCTAAAGCAGTAATGTGTTTTGATTCTGTTTTTGCTCCGCAGCTGGCGGCCATGAATAAAAAGGCCATTGCGGTAAGTTTGAAAACAAGCTTCATAATATTGGTGTTATAGTCTTATGAATAGTAACTGAACGGCAAGTTGATTTGTTTCAAGCCTACCAGTTCAGAACGTTATTATTAGGAAATACGCAAAATAGGATATCATGGATTTAAATTTGAAAGAAAAGGTGGCGCTCGTTACCGGAGCCAGTAAAGGTATAGGTAAGGGAGTAGCAGAGGAGTTAGCTAAGGAGGGTTGTAACCTTATTATCTGCGCCAGAGATCAGGCCGATTTGTCACAAGCGGTATCTGACCTGGAAAAGTATAATGTAGATGTGCTTGCGGTGCCTACAGACCTTACTGATGAGCAGCAGATTGATAAACTAATCCATAAATCTCAGGAAAGATTTGGGCAGATAGATATACTGGTAAACAATGCCGGTACTATTGGTGATCCACTATCATTTATGGAGCTCAGCACTGAGCAGTGGAGAGAGATCTTTGAGCTTAATGTGTTTTCTGCTGTTACACTAATTAGAAAAGTGGTGCCTATGATGCAGCAAAACCAATGGGGAAGAATCATTAATATTTCTTCTGAAAATGGTGAACAACCAGATCCGGATATGGCTCATTATAATGTAACTAAAGGGGCATTGAATAACCTGACTAAGACCTTATCTAAGGTGCTGGGTAAAGATGGTATTTTGGTTAATACGGTATCACCGGCATTTATAAAAACGCCGCTGGTAGAGAATATGATGAAAGAGCAGGCCGAAAAACAAGGGATTACTCCTGAGGAGGCTGAGCAAGGATTTCTTAAAAATAAAAGGCCTAATATTGTTTTAGAAAGAGCTGGTGAGGTGGCTGAAACTGCAGCAGTAGTGGTGTTTCTAGCCTCAGACAAGGCTTCATTTATTACAGGAGCTAATTTTAGAGTTGATGGTGGCTCAGTGGCTTCGGTATAAATTTTGTCAAAAAACAAATTAAAAAATTACAACCATTAATGGAGCTGTGGTGTCTATAGAGAAACGAACAGCATATTATGAAAATCCTAAATTACCTCAGCTCTGTACTTTGTCTTATTGTTTGGCTTTCTGCTTGTGATACTAATGAAGTGGAAGATAGCAACAGTGAGGGTGAAGTGTTTCCCTCTTCTAATGAATCATATATGGTCTGGAAATTAGTGAGAATGACAGGCAGTTTAAGGGGTGAGACTTTTACAGGAGATGAAATGGCTTATCAGGAACAGTATGTTTTTAATGAAGACAATACTTTTGTGAAATCAAGAACAGCAGAAGGGAAGACTGAAGAGGCTAAAGGGACTTATAAGCTAGAAGAGAAAGGTGAAGAAAGGTTTTTTTGTACTCACTTTTGAGGATGAAAATAGTGACCTGATCGGTAACTGTTCTGGTGATAACAAAGAGCATTTATATTATCAGTCAGATGATACTTTAAGCAGCTCATGGATGGCGTGTGATGGACCTGGATTGACTTATCAATTACAATAGAAATTAATATCTGAAAATATATAAGAGGCTGCTTTGGAAGTTACTTTTAAGGCAGCCTCTTTGTTTTGTTTCTATTCTTCCTTCAAGCTTGTGGAAGGGTTGGTCTGAGCCGCTTTGATAGTCTGGAAGCTCACAGTGAGCCAGGCTATAATCAGTGCTGCGGCACCTGAGATGGCAAAGTACCACCATTCTAAATTGATATGATAGGCGAAGTTTTGTAGCCAGAAGTTAGCCATTACGTAGCTTACAGGTAAGCCTATTACTATAGCTAATAGCACCATTTTGGTAAAATCAGCTGAGAGCAGCCTGACAATAGTAAAATGACTGGCTCCGAGTATCTTTCTTACTCCTATCTCCTTTTGTCTTCTCTCTGCCGTAAAAGCTGCTAAAGCAAATAAACCCAGGCATGAGATAACTATGGCTACACCTGCAAAATATCTGGCTAGCAATGAGACTCTTTCTTCTGCTTTATATTGAGCCTCATAGGCAGTATCTAAAAATGTATAATCAAAAGTATAGCCCGGATTGTTGGTTTTGTACCATTCTCTCAGGTTAGAAAGTGCACTTCCTGGATTTTGAGTGTTTAACTTAATTAAAATATTAGGCAGAAAATCTGTTTTGAAATGAAATAACATAGGCTCTACTTTACTATGCAGGCTGGAATAATTGAAATTTTTCATCACGCCAATTATTTCTTTTTCTTCGCCCCATAAGTTTACCTTTTTTCCGATAGGATCTTCCAATCCCATGGCTTCAATAGCGGCTTCATTA
The DNA here is from genome assembly GCF_021389955.1 of Fulvivirga maritima. Taxonomy (NCBI): domain Bacteria; kingdom Pseudomonadati; phylum Bacteroidota; class Cytophagia; order Cytophagales; family Fulvivirgaceae; genus Fulvivirga; species Fulvivirga maritima. Next base: position 1,532,760 of record NZ_CP089980.1, on the reverse strand, counting down.
AATATGATTTTGGATGTCTCATCCCCATATTGATTAGAAAAGCTTCTTCCTTCTGCCATTTCAAAGCCTAACGTTTGCTGAATGTCATAATACGCCCTTGATTGTTCGAATTTAATGATGGTGCCTTCATTTTTTCCTGGCCAACTTACCCCAGTGGTAAAAGAGCCGTTTTGGGTGAAAGTATGGGAGCTGGCAGAAACATGTTCCACGCCAGGAACTTCACTTAATCTGGTTAAGTAGCTTTCAATGTTTTCGGTGGCCTTGCCCTCCATAGGTACTAGAATTACGCCATTCCTATCATAGCCTATGTTTTTGGTAAGTGCAAAATTGATTTGCTTATAAACAATAAGTACCGAAACCACCATTACAATGGATAATACAAATTGGAAAACTACCAGTCCTTTTCGTGTCCATGCCTCAGTGGCAGAGCCTCTAAAGCGGCCTTTTAATATATTTATTGGCTTAAAGCCTGATAAATACAAAGCAGGATAGCTGCCTGCTAATAAACCAGTGAAGACTACAATACCTATTAGACCTCCAATAAATGTGGGTGACAGTGTCAATGTTAAAACCTTACCAGTAATTTGATTAAACTGTGGAAGAAGAGCATAAGTAAAGGCTATGGCAAATATTAAAGCTAGAAAAGCCATGACCAGGGCTTCAGTCAGATATTGACCTATCAAGGTTTTTTCTTCCTGCTCCAAGTGATTTTTTAACCCCTATTTCTTTTAACCTGCGAGATGCTCTGGCAGTGCTGAGGTTCATAAAATTGATGCTGGCGATGATCAGTACAAACAGGCCTATAACAGAAAAAAGGCGTACGTACATGATTCTGCCGCCGGCTTGTTGCCCATTTTCGAATTGACCATAAAGATATAGGTCGGAGAACTTAACCAGCATTGGAGATACATTGCTGCCCTCGTTTTTATTTTTGATAAAATCGGCCAGCTTCTGGTTGAGTTGGTTAATATTGGAGCCTGGAGTAACCAGCACTGAAGTGTAAGTGTTGTAATTTCCCCAATGAAGGCCATCACCTAAAATGTCTTTGAAAAGAGAGAAAGGCAATACAAAATCAAACTGCTGTGTGGAGTTGGTGGGTAAATTCTTAAAAACGCCCGTAACTGTAGCTTGAGATGTGAAATGTAAAAGTTTCCATTCTAATGTTTTATTGAGCGCATCTTTAGAGCTGCCGAATAAACGGGTAGCCAGTGACTCTGAAATCACGACCGATTTTTTGTCTTTCAAAGCATGGTCTGCCTGGCCATACTTCATGGGGAAAGAGTACATTTCGAAATAACCATCTCCAGCGAATTTACCAGAGGCTTTATGAAATTTCTCTCCGTCTGATAAGCTGAAATTTTCACCAAACCATAGGGGATCGCTATCTTCTACGGCCATTTTTATTTCTGGCACCTCTTCTTCTAAGGCTTCGGCCAGCAGACCGGGAGAGCTGGTGTCTGTGCGTATACCTCCATCTTCTTCATGGTTGAGCATGACATGATATAGCTGAGCATCATGCTCGTGAAATTTATCTGTGCTGAGCTCATCATTTACCCAAAGGAAAATGAGAATGGCGCAGGTGAGGCCGGTGGCCAGACCAAACAAGTTGATGAGAAATGAGCTTTTATACCGGAGAAAAGTCCGATAAGTGATTTTTAAATTGTGCTGTTGCATGATAATAAATTTTGAGTTTTGACTTGGGAAAAGCTTTATGAACTCAGGGCGGAAATAGCGGACAACACTCCAGGTAAATTTTCTTTTGGCGGCAGCCGGAGATTCGGCAGACTGTAACTCAAATAGCTCTATCAAATCAACTTCTATCTCTTCCAGATAGTCTTTTCTACAAAACCACCTGAGAAATTTTAAGGCATATTTGGGAGCTTGCACCTTCATTAGTTAAAGGAAATTTTAGGTATTTCCTGATACAAACTGGTGCGAAGAGCATACTGCTGATCCAGCATTTTTTTACCAAAAGCGGTAATAATATAAAATTTCTTTCTTCTACCACCTCTGTCATTAGTAATACCTCCAAATCGGGATTGCACAAAACCTTTTTCCTCCATGCGCTTTAAGGCAACATGAATAGCGCTGATATTGACCCGTTTATCAAGCTTGGTTTCCAGGTTTTCAAGAATGGATACACCATAAGCTTCATCATGAAGCGCGGCAACCATGAGCAATACTAATTCTTCAAATTCACCTAAAGAGGGTTCTTTCATCCTGCATTCATTTACTTAACAATTGTGAATATAATGAATTAGTTTCATACTTGTTAAGTAAATGGTTAAATAGTGTCTACTTTTTTCACCTTTTCAGCAGTCATCTTGACGAAAGGAAAGCTCTATTTATTGGTTTAGCAGGAGCTTTTCAAACATCTGCTTACTTTAGAATCTGCAGCCTACATTCCATTGGTGGGGTTCCTTACTTTTTTTCAGTCGATCAAAAAAGTAATAAAAAGCTCTTTCTTGCTGTGACGTCTTACGAGCGCAGGAGCATTTCATAGATATGAACTGCCACTAAGGACTTGAGAAAAGTCTGCTTTTCAAACCTCTTTCATCTCACGACGGTACAGCAAGATTAAACACTATCAAGTCAGCCTGAGCCGCGTCGAAGGGTAGACGATCGGGACTGATTGATGAACTGGTTAAAGGGAGCCTGCTTTTCATCTCCACTACAGTCATCTTGACGAAAGGAAAGATCTATTTATTGGTTTAGCAGGAGCTTTTCAAATTACGTCTATTAAATCAGTCGCTTGGCTCCGGCCAAGTTACTGTTATGCATTAGGCCTCAGTAATATTCGTCACGCGGTATAGGGCTAGGGATCGGGTGGAGGAGTTCGTCACGTCAAAGATTGAAACCGGAGATGTCATCAAATTTGTGCCTTGAAGTACCTGTAAGCTTAAGGTATTGTTTACTCATTTCATGATCTAAAAATAAAACCAGACAGTCTTTATTCTCAACTTTTGAACTTTTATACATTATTCCATCATATTGTATCCCACTTATTCCCTTAAATACATATCTGAAATACTCTGTTAGAACTTGAGTAGGAATATATTCTAGGTGCTGAAGACCATCATTTTTAATTGGCTTTGAAATTAGTGATGCAAAATGATTTAGAAACCTTTTTTGAAATAGGTGCGTATCAAGCAATTTTTCCTCAGGAACCTGACTTAGGTTTAAAAGAGTTAATTCTTTTTCAACTTCAAATTCACCAAAGGTAATAGAGTCTTTAGTATTAAGGTCATATAAATTAAAAACTTCTTTAAAAGCAGTTTCTTTATCAAATGAACCATAAAACATGGAAATTCCAGCTGGACTCATTCTATTAGGATAAATTGCATGCTCATTTGGAGTACTCGTCAAATCACTAAAGCTTTCAAGTATATCGAGAGCTGTGTGTTGTCTTGCTCTTATAATTTTTGATCCTACAGGCAAATCAATATGCATATCCAATTCGGCAGTTATTAAACCTATCTCAAATATTGAATGTGCCCATTTTGATTTATCATTTAGAAGTGTATATCTACCTATATGTTTGGCGTATTTACAAAATTCCGACCAACGCCCTATCGCATTTTCATCAGGAGGACTTTCCAATTCATGTTTATATGCCCAAAATTCTTCGTTAATTGACTGTGCCATGTCTTCAACAATAGCTTTGTCATCAAAGTCTATATAGAAATAATATTCAATAAGTTCAAACGTTGTTATGGCAACGTCTTTATCATTATCATAGGGATTGTATCCATCACTAAAATGACTAGAATTTTCAAATAGTTCGTATTCTTGCTCTATGATTTTTCGAGCATAATCAGATATTTTTTTTATGGAAATTACAAGTTCAGCAGAATGATTGCAATATGAACAATAATCTTTCCTGTTATTTTCACTTTCAATATATTCAATTATCTCAGGGTGAGAAAAATGATCTATACAGACATATTTCGACATATTTAGAATCTATGATAGATTGAATTATTATACTATTGCTACCTCCAAAACCCCGGACTTTGCTGAGTGCCTAATACGGCCAGTACATAAATGTTATTGCTTTCTATTTCATAATGTATGGCTACGGGAAATACTTTTATAAACGCCATTCTCACAATACTTTTATATCTTACCTGGTATTGATAGGGATTCATTAAAACCTTGGTGAGTTTGAAGTCCAGCATTTTCAGAAATCTATCACCTAGGCCTTCTTGTTTATCCTCATACCACTCCCTTAACCTTTTTATGTCGGTTTCAGCGCCAGGTTCAATGATTAACTGATAGCTCACATTGATTTTTTAACTTCTTCCCATGTTTTGCCTTGACCTGGGTTTTCTCTTCGCATTTTCAGACGCTCATCTAAGATGTCACGATGTTCAGGTGAAAGCTCGTATTGACTTTCTTGTTCAGCCTCTATCATCCCAAATACCATGTTAATAAACCTGTCATCTGCTTCGTGCTGTAAATAGTGCTGCACTTGCTCTAGTCTGCTCAAATTTTTCATATGTGTCAATTTAAGAGTAATTATTTATTTTATCCATTACCCTTATTGTTTTACCCATTTACAGTTATAACATAAGCCAAATATATTTCATTCTCGCTTAAACTATTAAAAATCAATTTTTTAATTCAATCAAACAAGATTTTATATGCTGCGACCTGGTAAAGTCACTCCCCCCTCAAACTATCCACAGGATTAACCAAAGCGGCCTTCACTGCTTGGTGGCTCACCGTAAGCAAGGTGATAAGTAAAACTCCAACCCAAGTAATGGCAAATAACCACCAGGGCATCGAGATGCTGTATTGGTAAGTAGAAAGCCATTCTGAAATAAAATAATAGGACAAGGGCGCTGATATGAAGCAAGCTATGAGGGTGAGCCAGGCGAATTCTTTGGATAGCAGTTGCCATAAACTCAGGGCTGAGGCACCTAAAATTTTTCTTATCCCTAATTCTTTGGTTCGCTGCTCTGCCAAATATCCGGATAAGCCGAACAACCCAATACATGAAATAAAAATGGCCAGAATAGTGAACAGGCCAGAAAGCTGCCCTAACCTCTCCTCGCTCTCAAACTTTTGAGCATACTGGTCATCTAAAAACTGGAAATTGAAGGGCACATTGGGTAATGTCTTTTTAAAGGTATTTTCCAGTACGGATAGGTTTTTGTGTATGCTTTGGTTCGGGTTGAGTCTTAGGTTGTAAAAATTATATGGTCCATCAATAACATAAAGGGTTGGTTTTACCTGTTCGTAAGGTGACTCCATCACCATATCCTTTACTACGCCTATGATTGGCGACTTTCTTTTCTTGCCAATGGATTGCCCGATAGGATCTGTCAACCCCATATATTTAGCAGCGGCTTCATTTATAATCACAGCTTCTTCATTCGCTTTATTGTCAGGATCAAAGTCTCTTCCTTCTAAAATTTTCCATTGCACAGTTGCTCCGTATTCCGGTGAGGATCTCACTATTAAAAACTGGTCTTTGAAATCAGTAGGTTTTCCCGGCCAGTCTACCCCTGAGGATCGGGAGTAAACGTCGGTTAAAGGGCTGTGAGAGCCGGACATTTCTACTACTGCACCAGAATTTATGAACTGGGTTCTCAGGCTTTTATATTTAAATTTGAAGGCATCAGAGTTGAGTCTTATTTGTATGAGGCCGGCCTTATTATATCCCGTCGGTCGGTCTTTAGTGAAATTTACCTGGAGATGAATCACGGCTGTGCAAACTATTAATACAATAGCCACGCTAAACTGGGTGATTACCAATGATTTTCTGGTGATAAGTGCAGCGGCCCCTTGTCTTACCTTACCTTTTAAGGCTTTAATGACATTAAAAGAAGATAAGTATATGGCAGGATAGCTGCCTGCCATTAGGGAGGTAATTATTATGAATGATCCTCCAATTAGCCAAAATGAGGGTGAATTGAGTGGTAAATCAATGTGCTTATGTGTCCAATTATTGAAATAAGGGAGCAATTGATACACCGCAAAAAGCGATACAATAAAGGCAGCGAATACAATCAAAAAGCTTTCCATGTAAAATTGGAAAATGATTTGAAAACGGCCTGAGCCAATGGATTTTCTTAAGCCAATTTCTTTAGATCGCTTCTCTGATCTGGCGGTGCTGAGATTCATAAAGTTAATGCAAGCCAACAGCAAAATAAACACGCCAATGGTTTCAAAAAGGTGTACAAAATCAATTCTACCTCCATCAAGCACACCATCTTCCCAGTGATTCTGCAAATACCAGTCTTGCATGGGGTATAAAAAGAGTTCGGCTTTGGTGTCTGTCAGGTGTTGATCTCTGTTTTCTAAAACATTCTTAACGGTTGCATTGGCCTGAGCCATGGAAACATTTTCATTCAGTAAAACAAAAGTCTGAAATGACTGATCCCAGACTTGCTCCACGGATTGAACCCATTCAGAACGAGCTACATATAATGACCAGGGAGCAATAAAATCCAGCCGAGAAAAGTTAGTTGAAGTATTGGAAGGTATATCTTCATAAACCCCCACTATCACCATTTCATGGGCATCATCCAATTGAATGGTCTTTCCTGCAGCCTCTTCATTACCAAATAAGGTTGTAGCCGCGCTTGAAGACAGTAATATGTTTCCTGGCTCAGCAAGTCCCTCATTATTTCCAGATATCATCTTTAATGATAACAGTTCTTCTGCGCCTTCCTGCATATAAATGCCGTGTTTTATAACATGAGTATTGTTGTGCGAGAGAATATGCTCTCTATTCCAGGTGCTCATTACCACCTGTTTGAATAGGCCGCTGTATTCATCTTTCAAAATAAACTCTAATGGCCGAGCAGTGGAATTCCCCACCTTTATGCCATCTTCATAAGTTTGCCTGTACATTACTTGCGCTACCCGGTCATAATTATTGAAATGCTTATCATAAGAATATTCATCTTTTACCCACAAGGCAATGGTAATCACCACCGTAAGACCTATAGCTAACCCACTGATATTGATCAAAGAAAAGGCTTTATTCTTGCCTAAATTTCTGGTGAATATTTTAAAATAATGCTGAAGCATAATCCCATGTATTGAATAGTTTGACCTAAAAATTCTAATAGCAAAAGGCCTGAAATAATGCAGCACCTGATACCAATAATTAAGCTTAGCCCACCATAATGACCCTTTTGCGGCGGCACTATAAAATTTTTCATCCAGATCACCCAGCACCTCTTCGGCTAACTCATCTTTTAGGAACCAGGTGAGCAGGCGCTCGGCTAGTTGGGGTGGTATTGGCCTACTTTTATTCATCTTTCAGACACTCCACAGGATTTACTGAGGCTCCTTTTAAAGTTTGAAGACCGATGATTAACCAGGTCCCTACAATTATTACTACTCCGAGCACTGCAAAATACCAGACACTAAAATTAGCTTTGAAGGCAAAATTGCTCAGCCATTGCAACGTAAAATAGTAAGCAATAGGCATGGCAATCAGCATAGATACTATCACAATAACTGTATACTCTGCCGTGAATAATTTTACGATTTGGAGGGTTTTAGCACCGAGCACTTTTCTTATACCAATTTCTTTCGTTCTCTGTAGAGTTATATAAGAAGTTAGCCCGAAGAGCCCCATAAGTGCAATGATTATGGCCAAGGCCGAGAAAACTGTGAATATTCTGGAAAACTGCTGATCTGATTTATACTGCTGGTTAAAATGTTCATCAAGAAAAAAATATTCAAATGGACTATTCGGAAAAGCCTTACCCCAGTTATCCTTAATTTCATTAGTGAGAGATAGATAGTTTGAGTTCGATAATTTTATAGAAAGATATTCACCCGTCCAAGGTGCATTAAGATATCTTTTCAACACAAAAACCATTGGGGCTACCTCCTTATGAAGTGATTCCTGGTTGTAATCCTTAACCACACCCACAACCTGCTTCTGGTGCTCATCTTCCGAATTTTCCATCCAAACCACCTCCTGGTCGATAGCTGATTCAGGACTTACAAACCCTAATTCCTTAATAGCCTGCTCATTAAAAATTAAGCCTGCTCTATCTGTTGCAGTTTCTTTGTCAAAATTTCTTCCTGCTTGAAATGTCATATCATAGGCGTCGAAAAAATCTTCATCGATAGCTACAATTCTTAGCCCCACCTTATTTTCAGGTGTGGCGCTCTGGTAAAATTTTCTGCCCCAGCTTAGCTCTTTTCCCGGCACGTCAGTAGATCTGGCAACTACCTTTACTCCTGATAACTGATTAGTCAGTTCCTTGAAATAGGATAAGTGTTTGGTATAAGTTGAATCTTGCATGCCCGGCCCTTTCACTACCAGCATCTGCTCCGGATCATAGCCTAAATCTCTTTCACGCATAAAATTCAATTGACTTTTTACCACAAAAGTGCCTATGATCAATATTATAGAGGCAGCAAATTGAAAGGCCACGAGCACTTTGCGCAATTTCACACCTCCTCTAGAGCTGGTTACTTTATTTTTTAATACATCCAGTGGTCGATAAGCCGAAAGAATAAAAGAAGGGTAAAAACCAGATAAAAATGTGCCCGCCAGCAAAATCGCAAAAGCAATGAGGATAAGCTCAAAATTATAGTGCATGCTGAATTGCCAACCCAGAAGACTTCTAACACCAGGTAGCAAAAGCTGAGACACTATAACTGCCACGGCAGCAGCTAATAGATTAACAACCAATGATTCTGACAAAAACTGGCCAATAAGTTGCCTTCGACTAGAACCAATTACTTTCCGTACGCCTATTTCCTTAGCCCTTTCAACTGCTTTAGCCACAGTAAGATTGAGATAGTTGATCCAGGCAATTACTAAAATGAAACAAGCGATAATCATCAGAAAGTTAACGGTCTGCCTGCTTCCATTTGGCTCCGCCTCCTCCTCCATGTGTGAGTCTAAATGAATGTTTTGAATTTGCGTTAAGTGCTTTTCACTTCTATAACCATTGTCTGCCCAAGCGTCCATTAAATCGCCTCTATACTTTTTCATTGTGGCTGCCATCTTGTTTTCAACAATCGCGGGGTCTGCATCTGGCCTTAGTTCAATGTAATTATAAAAGTTGTCCCAATCCCAGTTTTCATCCAGATTAAAAGGTATAGTGCTGAAGGAAATTAAGAAGTCAGTATGTAAATGAGAATTAGCAGGTATATCTTCAAAAACACCACTAACTTTTAGATCAACACTACCCCTCTCTCCTTGGTGCAGGGTGATGCTCTTCCCCACAGGCTCCTGGAAGGGAAAATATTTCTGAGCCATACTTGCAGAAATAGCTACATGATCGGGGTTAGAAAGTGCATTCTTAATGTTCCCCGATCTCATATTGTAAGAAAACATCTCCAGAAAATCCGGATCAGCAAAATATATTTTTGATTCGTGAAAGCTATTTTCACCTACCTGCATTACAGGATCTGGCATGAGAGGATCAGTATGTATTAGCCTGGCCGCATGCTCCACCTCAGGGATCTCTCTATTATAAGCCGGACTCAGGGCTGGGGAGCTCTGCGCTCTTTCTCCTAAACTTTCACCATAGGAAAACCCCTCATGGAACACCCTGTAAACATTCGGCTTACGGAAATCATCGTAACTATATTCAAATTCTACATACTGAAAAATAATGAGGCATGCAGCCATACTTGTAGCAAGCCCGAAGACATTTATCATCGAAAACATCTTATGCTTCTTTAGATTTCTATAGGCGAGCTTTAAATTATTTTGGAACATGACTGTTGTATTTGAGTTTGACCTAAAAATTCTAATAGCAAAAGGCCTGAAATAATGCAGCACCTGATACCAATAATTAAGCTTAGCCCGCCACAATGACCCTTTTGCAGCGGTACATAAAATTTTTCATCCAGATCACCCAGTACTTCTTCGGCCAGCTCATCTTTTAGGAACCAGGTGAGCAGGCGTTCGGCCAGTTGGGGTGGTATCGACTTTTTTGTTGTTTTCACTATTCAGATCTCAGTGTACGAGCAGGGTTGATCCTGGCCAACTTGAAGGACTGAAAACTCACGGTAAGTAAGGTAATGCCTAATATTATGAGACCTACCAGAGCAAAAATCCACCAGCTTAAGTCTATTCGGTATGCAAAACCTTGCAGCCAGTCGTTCATTAAAAGCCAGGCCAGTGGCACAGTAATAAGAAATGCTATAGCTACCAGCACCAGGAATTGAACAGAAAATTTCGATAAGATATGGCCTGCATCCGCACCCAGCACCTTTCGTATTCCCATCTCTTTGGTCCGCTGCTGAGCAGAAAACATAGATAAGCCTAATAAGCCCAGGCAAGAAATAATTATGGCCAGCCCGGCAAACAGATTACAAAGGTTAGACACTGTTTCCTCACTCTTGTAAAGCTTCATGTACTCAGCATCTAAAAACTTGTAGCTAAACGGATAATCAGGGTTGATCTCTTCAAGCACCTGCTCCATGCTGGCTAATGCTTCTTTAGTTTTCCCTGGCTCCGTACGTACGATAACTTCTCCAAAATATAAGTCTTCTTTTACATCTACCACCAGTGGCTTTATCTTCTGCTTGAAGGAATGAGTATGAAAATCTTTCAGCACGCCCACAATGTGCCCCTTCTTTTCCCAGGCAGATATCCATTTACCTATCGGATCTTTTATGCCCATTTCTCTTAGGGCAATTTCATTAATCATAAAAGCATTAGAATCACTGGCGATATTCCTGTCAAAAGCACGTCCCTCCACCACTTGTAAGTCCATTATTTTGGTAAAATCAAACCCAACGGAAACTGGCTTAAAACTCACCACCTGACCTTCTTGCTTGCCCTCCCAATTAATAGGATCAGCTGTCTCAAAATTCATGGCATGAGGTGCCTCACTGCTTCGGTCTACCAAAGCTATCCCTGGCATGGAATTCAACCTTTTTCTTAATAAATCATATTTGGGATTTAGGTTTCCTTCTATTCTCACATAGATGAGATTTTCCTTATCGTAACCTAAGTTGCTGTTTCTGATATAGTTAGTTTGCCAGGTAAATACCACTGTGGAAATGAGTAGCATAATAGAAAGGCAAAACTGAAACACCACCAATCCTTTTTGAAAGAGCCTTGAGCGATTTGAAAAACGAACAGTACCTTTTAATATTCTGGCTGGAACAAGTGCAGATAAAAAGAATGAAGGATAGGCCCCGGCAGCAAAACTGGTCATAAAAGCAAGCACCAAGAGAGAGGCCCAAAACCACAATTCTGTAAGTGGAAGTTCAATTTGCTTACCGGTAAACTGATTAAACGCTGGCAACAGGCTAAACACTATTAATACAGCCAATGCGAATGCCATTAAGGTCATTAGCAAAAATTCACTGAGAAACTGCTGCACCAGTAGGCTTTTTGAAGAGCCCACCACTTTGCGAACGGCCACTTCCTTACCTTTTTTAACCGAACGCGCAGTAGACAAATTCATGAAATTAATGCAGGCCACAATTAAAATAAATATGGCTACCCCGATGAACAACTTCACATAGGCCATTTTACCGTTAGCAGGCTTACCATTATCAAAACCGGAAACCAGATACTGATCTTTAAATGGCTGCAACCCTACACTCACTTTGTTTCCCGCATTTTCATCCACGCGATGGGACAAATAAGCACTGAGCTTTTGTGAGACTTCATCAGGATTAGCCCCTTCTTCTAATAAATAAGTAGTAATGATTTTATGAGATGCCCATTCCACTTTACGCAAAATTTGATTTTCTATGTTTATGACATAATCAAACTCCAGAGAACTATTTTGGGGCACATCTTCAAAAACAGCCTGCACCTGAAAATCGAGATTATTTTCATAGTTGAGGGTTTTGCCAATGGCCTCCTCCGGTGAATCGAAAAACATTAGAGCCATTTTTCTGGATATGGCTATCCTGCTAATATCTTTAATGGCCGCCTGCTTACTGCCCGCAATAATGGGATAGTCAAACATCTCAAAGAAATTAGGGCTTGCTCTTGAGCCTGACAGCTTAAACAGCTTTTCTCCCCGTCTAAAGGTTTTAGGAAACCCCCACGGCAATTCATAGCCCGTGGCATAGTGATTGACCATTTTCACCTCAGGAATTTCACTTTCAGCGGAATCTAAAAGTAAAGCTCCTGCATTGCTTAAGGGCGTATTGGGGCTGCCATTTAGATTGCCGGATTGTTCTTCTATGGTTTGGTAGACATTATAAAGCTGCTGGCTTTTGGAGTGAAAGTTATCCATCTGGAGCTCGTCATTAACCCATAGCATAATGAAGAGGAAGGATGCCAGACCCAGGGCGAGCCCTGAAATATTGATGATGGAATATGACTTAGAAGACCTAATGCTTCTAAAGCCAATTTTTAGGTGGTGAATAAGCATGATGTTTTGAGTTTTTGAACTAATACTTTTTATTGCAAATGGTCTCAGATAATGAATTACCTGATGCCAATAATTGAGTTTAGCTCGCCGCAATGACCCATTTGCAGCTTCGCTATAAAATTTCTCGTTCAAATCACCTAATACCTCTTCTGCCAGCTGCTCTTTTAAAAACCAGAGAAGTAAGCGTTCTGCAAGCTTAGGTGGTGTGTTGTTTTTCTTAACCATTGGCAAGACCAGGAAATTGGTTCCAAAGGGAAACCCTAAAATCCTTCGCCTCTGTCAACACCCTGTGCCCCAATGCAGTAATTGTATATATTCGCTTTCTTCTGCCTCCTCTTTCTGGAGAAGAAGCACCCATTTCAGAATTAAGAAAGCCTTTTTCCGAAAGTCGGTTTAAGGTGGAGTGTACCGCTCCTATAGAAACAGAACGCCCTGTTTGCGCTTCAAATTCATCTGATATTTTAAAAGCATAGGCATCTTCTTCTAATATGCCTACCAGTAATAATATCACTTCTTCAAACTCTCCTAATCGAGTTTCTTTCATGAGATACTTATTATATTCTAGATTGTAGAACTAATATATTAAAATTAAATCATATATCTTCTACAATCTAGAAATAAATAAGGGCGCGAAATTTTTTTAAATTTATTTCATGGCTTGTCATATAAATCAGCAGCAAGCCAGACTAAGGGGTAAGAATGACACAAAAAGAGTTAGAGCACCAATTAAAAGTTATGCATAAGGAAGCTTTCCTTTGGGCTCGTCAGTGCTGTTTTTATGATAGTGATACGGCTAATGAAGTGTTGCAGCAAGTGTATTTGAAAGTGTTAGAGGGGAGGGCTAAATACCGAGGTAAGTCAACGGTGAAAACCTGGTTGTTTTCTGTTGTAAAGTATACAGCTATTGATTTGCTAAAGAAGGAGAGTAAGTTTTCCAGTTTAGATATGGCTGATATTTCAATGCTGCAGAATGACACCTCTGAAACGGAAGCGGAGAATTATGAGGCCTTATTGAAACTACTCCCTGAGAGGCAGCAAGAAGTGCTTCTGCTGGTTTTTTATCATAACCTCACGCTGGAAGAAGTTGCCGGAGTCTTAAATGTGAGTTTAGGTACGGTGCGTACACATTATGACCGCGGAAAGAAAAAATTGAAAGAGCTGATTCAAGATAAATATGCTTATGGAAGATGAGAAATTAATGAAAGAATTCTTCAATAATATGAAGAAGCAAGATGAAGAGAGTATAGAAATTCCTGCCTTTCCGGCGAAGCGCAAGAGGAGGGTCAGACTTTCCTTAGTTTTTTCATCATTGGCGGTGGTGGTGCTGGCAGGTATAGGTTATACATTGCTTCCTTCTAAGGAAAAGGCTGCAGAGAATGTCGCTGAAATGAGCATTATTATAGAGACAGGGCCATCATTAAGCTCTGATTATTTGATAAAAGAAGAAACTGCTGTTAGCGAGTGGGAATCTCCTACTGCTTCATTAATAAACGATTTTTAAACAAGATAAGAATATGAAAAAGATACTAATGCTCGTATGGCTCACCTCCATTTCATGGGTGGGGTTTAGTCAGGATGTATTTCAACAGGAGCTGTATAGTGCTGACCTGGTAATGAAATACCGTAATGAAATTAAACTTACTGATAAACAGGTGACTGCAATTAAGAAAATTCATGCCGATCATATGGCCAATTTTAATTCTTTAAAATGGGATATGGATGCTTACCAGGTCAGTATGAAGCAAATGTTGGAAGGTAGTCATGTAGATTCTGAAAAATCTATTGATATGCTGGAAAAAATGTTGGTTTTGGAAAAGGACGCAAAAAAAATACGACTATCTATGCTTATTGAGATCAAGAATCAATTAACGGCTGCTCAACAAAAAGAACTTAATAAATATAAAGAAGCCGATGGGCAGCTATCCTATAATTTTATAACTCCTATCAATGAGAATCCAAGGGTTGTGCTTAAAATTGATCAGGTGCAGGCAGATTCAGGGCCAAAATATTATATTAAAACAGCATCTGGCCTTAAAGAAGTGGATTCTGTTAAAGATCTGAATCCTGCAGATATTAAGAGCTTAAATGTTTACAAAGGAGAGACCGCAGTAGAGAAGTTTGGCGAAACAGCGGCCAATGGAGTAATTGTAGTAGAACTGAAATAATAAAATGAGTAGGCTGAAAATGAAGGCTAACTATCACCTTCATTTTCAGCTGCTTGTATGTTTTACAATATTTATAAATATTGAATTTCTCACATATTATAGATCATCCGTACTCAGGAATTCAATAGCTTTCTTTAGAGCAGCATCTTCACCTTTTATCAGGACTTCTTCTGTATATTCTACCGGAATATCGATTTTCACACCACTTCTTTGAATATTGCTACCGTCTGGGTAGAATATGCCTATTCCTGTAAAGGCTGTGTACATCTTATCAACTACTTCATAAGAAATTACATTACCTTCAGCTCCAGCAGTTTGGGTGCCTATAACCGTAACATTTTCACAACTTTGAAGATCCATAACTATAAATTCCGAATGACTTATGGTTCTGGAATTTACGAGTGCTACAACAGGACCTTCAAATTGATAACCGCCTACAGGCCCAGAGGTTCTGGCTTTTTTATATTTAAACATCCCAGGCCTATTAAAGTCTGCAACTATACACTTGTAATAATCCGATTCCTCACTTTTGAAAAGGCCTACAAATGAACGTTTCATTAAGTATTTTGGATAGTTTCTCACGTCAACTACTACACCTTTTGCTTTTTTGAGTTCAATTTTGAGATCATCTATCTCATCATACCTTAGTTTGTCAAGGTTGACATATAAGATATTATCCTCCAGCATTTCCCATTTAGCTGATTTAGGATATTGATAATTAATCTCTTCAAGTGTATATCTTTGCACATACTGCTGAATAGTA